>JACRKA010000346.1 GCA_016219905.1 Verrucomicrobiota bacterium | reverse complement strand
TTCAGCTTGTAGGCGTGGCCGAGGTCAATCAGCCGTTTCAGGTGCGGCAGCATGAACCGCTCGAACTGCGCGGGGCTGAGCAGCGGGCCGGTCTGGCCGCCGAAATCGTTGCCGATGAAGAACACGTCGAGCGCATCCGCCGCCGCGTCGAAGATGCGCTGGCTCACCGCAGCGTAGAAATCCATGATGTGCTGGAGCACCGCGTCCACCAGCACCGGCTCGTCATACATCTTCAGGTAGAGGTTCTCCATGCTGAGCAGGTCAATCGCGTCGTGCCAGTAAGGCGACCAATCGCCCCCGAGCATCGCGTAGCGCCGGTTCCATGCCAGCGCCTCGTCGCGGATGCGCGAGACATCCATCCATTTCGGGTCGGGCCAGGGATGGTCGTGGACCTGCTTCAGTGTCGCCTCAGCCAGCGGATGGCTCGTCGGCTGGCCGTAGCCGATGCCATGCCGTTCGACGCCGAAGATCGTGCGGCAGGTCACGCCCGGCGACAAGCCGGCGTCCGGGCTGAACTCCTTCGGCCCGGCGTAGCGCGCGAAGACACGGCGGAAGTCATCGCCGAAGCGGACGGACAACTGCTCCGTGTCCTCGATGCCCAACTGGCGCCTGGCCTTCGCGATGAACTCCGGCGACGCGCCGCACCAGCGAGGCACGCGGTCGGGTTCCTCCTGGGCGAAGGCGGTGAGGACTCGTTCGCGCGAGGTCATGTTCATGGCAGGTCATGGACTTCCGTCATGTTGCTCCGGACTTGACCCTGCGCGGCGGCGGCTGACGGCAGGCGGACAGGCTTCACAACAGGTCTCCTTTCAATTCCGGTTTCCGCTGAACCGGAGCCTATCGCGTTACCTGTCCGCGCGTCTATCGCCAATCCACGCGGCTGCTTTGACCCAGCGGGCGAAGTTCGCGGCCTGGCGTTTGGCCTGCCAGTCACAGATTTCGCGCAAGTCGCTCACCGGCACATCGGTGAACGGCAGCGTGTGGAGATAAAACGGCGGGCCGAACTCCGGCGTCAGCGTCGAGGCCTTGTCGCCGCGCTTCTGCTGCGCCTGCCAGACGATCCGCCACCAGCGCTCGTGCGCCACGAGATGCCGCTGGTATTCCGGCGCGCGCGGGTCGGGCACTTGCGGGCCTTCCTCGTAGCCGACCCGGGCGTGGAGGTGGATGCAGCGCGCGGCGCATTGGCGGATAATCGCAAGTTCGTCATCAATCAACCGCTCGCAGACACAGACCCAATGGCTGAAATCACAGCAGAGCTTCAAGCCGTCAAATCGCTTCATCAGCCGGCTGGTGATCCACGGGTTGTAGAGAATGCGGCCGCGATGGGTTTCGTGCGCGACCGCCACTCCCGCCGCCGCCTCGATCTTGAGCGCGGCGTCGAAGAACCGCTCACTCTCGCTCTCGCTGAACGCGTCCCGTCCGCTGTGGGCATTGATGAACCGGGGCCGCAGCGCCGCGGCCTCCGCGACCTGGGCACGGAAGGACTCGATGTGCCCGGCGACCGTGCGGCCCTGCGTGAAGATCTGCGGGATGTAGTCGAAGCCGTGCGCGGCGAGCAGTGCGCGGAACCGTTTGCGGTCGGCGGGCAGCGGCAGTTTGCTTTCGATGCCGCGATAGCCGGCCACCTTGAATTGCGGGAAGACCTGCTCCCACGCGCCGTCAACGCCCCAGAGATGGCGGAAGAGTATGAGTTTCATCGGAGCTGGCTGGATTGGATCGTCGTTCCGGGTTTCAGTCGAGCTGGAGAAACACCTGCCCGGCCTCGACTTTCACCGGGTAGGTCTTGAGGTGGATGCAAGCGGGCGCGCCTTTGGCCTCGCCGGTCGTGAAATCGAAGCGGCCATTGTGCTTCGCGCACTCGATGATGGTGTCCATGACGAAGCCATGCGCGAGATGGACCTTCTCATGCGTGCAAAGGCCGTCGGTGGCGTAATACTTGTCGTCCGCCGTCCGGTAGATGGCAAAGGTCCGGCCGCCGTGATCAAAGCGGACCACGTCCTCCGCGCCCACATCGCCGGTCTTGCAGGCGGGAATCCAGCCGGCGCTCACGCCTGGCCTCCCTGCAACGCCGCGTCGGCAGCGAGCGGCAGCGGGCGCTTGACGCAGTAAGCCGGGTCCTTTGCCTGCCGCAGCAGCGCCGGGATGATCTCACGGTAAGTTTCGACAAGGCCCCGATATGCCGGCGGCATGTCGGCCTTGAGTTCCTCGTGCAGCGCGGGCAGCGCGTGGTAAGGCACCAGCGGGAACATGTGGTGCTCGACGTGGTAGTTCATGTTCCAGTAGAGGTAGCGGAAGACCGGATTCATATAGACCGTGCGACAGTTGAGCCGGTGATCGAGCACGTCCTCGGCAAGACCGGCGTGCTGCGTCAGGCCGAAGACGACCACCAACCACGCGCCGTAGAACGACGGCAGGCCCACCAACATGAGCGGCAGGATGCTGCCCGTCGCCAACGCGCAGGCGATCGTGGCCACGTAGATCGCGGCGTAAACGCGCGCCTCGCGGAAAACCCTGGGGTGTTCCGACCCGGGGATGTAGTCCTTCTCCACCGCGTTCAGCCGGCCGAAGCAGTGCCGCGCGATCTTGGCCAGTTCGCGCAGGCCGCCGGGCAGCGCGAAGAACTTCAGGCAGACGGCGAACAAGCCGGGCGGTCGCGGCACAGCGATTTCCGGGTCGCGCCCCACGATGATGGTGTCGGTGTGATGGCGGGTGTGGCTCCAACGCCACGCGGTCGCCTCGCGCAGGACCATGAACGAGGCGATGTAATAGACCACGTCGTTCATCCAGACCGTCTTGAACGCGGTGCGGTGCCCGCACTCGTGCCAGCGCGAATCGGAGGTCGAACCGTAGAGGGTTCCGTAAACAAAGAGCGCCGGCACGCACCCCCACGTTCCCCACGTCAGGAACGCCGCCGTGCCGGAGCCGATGATCAGGGCGAACCACAGCAGCGTGTGGCGGATGGCGGGACCGTCCTTGCGCCGCATCAATTCCTTCAACCGCGGGCGGGCAATCGGTGAAGCATACCACGGGGCGGAGACCAGGCCTTTCTCGTAGGCCCGCTGGGTCTCGGACCCGACGAGGCTGTAGTCGCGTTTCGGTATCGGCATCGGCGTCTGGCTTTCCATGTAACGGCCGGCACTGGACGGCCCCTCCGCACGGGGCCTGACCAGTCCGGATTCGTTTCAAAATGCAGCCCCAAGCGATGTGTCCGCCTGGGGCATCCGGATTGCGGCTCGGCCCGGTAACTTAGAAACGGAAACGAATCTGTCAAGGGCCGCGCCGCCGCAGTGTTTATGTCACCGCGTCACTTGCCCGCTGGCTGTGATCCGCCCGTCTTCTTTTCCTTCTTCTCGAACTTGATGGAGACGGAGTTGATGCAGTAGCGCTGGCCGGTGGGGGCGGGGCCGTCGTCGAAAAGGTGGCCGAGGTGGCCGCCGCAGCGGGCGCAGAGGACCTCGGTGCGGATCATGCCGTGGCTGTGGTCGGGCTGGAGCTTCACGTTGTCCTTGGCGAGCGCCGCGAAAAAACTCGGCCAGCCGCAGTGGGAGTCGAACTTGGTGTCGGAGGTGAACAGTTCGGCCCCGCAGCCCGCGCAACGATAGACGCCCGTGTCCTTGGTGTTCCAGTATTCGCCGGTGAAGGCGCGCTCGGTGCCTTTTTCGCGCAGGATGCGGTATTGCTCCGGCGTCAGGATTTTCTTCCACTCGGCGTCGGTCTTGGTGGTCGGGCTGGTCATGGTTCCCCCTTTGGCTTGCGGTGAAATCGGCTTCTTGTCGTCGGCGCTGCCCAAGGCCAGCGGCAGCGCGAGTGTCAGCAGGATGAGGGTCCGTTTCATGGCGGGATAGTTTACGACAGGCGGCACGCGCGCGCCAACACCGTCTCCTTGAAAAACAGTTCCGCCAGCCTGGGGACTCGCCCCAAGCTGGCGGAAAAAACTGCGCGCGAGGCGCGGCGCTACTTCTTCTGCTCCTTCTTGTCGAAGGAGGCGTCGAAGGCGCGGGCGCTCGGCTTGAAGTCCAGCTTGCGCACGAAGGCGCAGGCTTCCTTGGCGCCGTGTTCGCGGTCCATGCGGCTGTCTTCCCACTCGACGCTGAGCGGCCCCTGGTAGTTGACGTCGTTGAGGGCGACGATGATCTCCTCGAAGTTGATGTCGCCGTGGCCGAGGGAGCGGAAGTCCCAGTAACGCCGCGCGTCGCCGAAGTTGATGTGGCCGCCGAAGACGCCGACGGAGCCGTCGCCGTGGCCCCACCACACGTCCTTCATGTGGACGTGGAAGATGCGGTCGCCGAAGCGGCGGATGAACTTCACGTAGTCCACGCCCTGGTAGCCGAGGTGGCTGGGGTCGTAGTTGAAGCCGAAGGCCGGGTGGTGGTCGAGGGCCTCGAGTGTGCGCTCGGCGCTGGCGATGTCGAACGCGATCTCGGTCGGGTGCACCTCGAGGGCGAACTTGACGCCGAGTTTCTTGAACTCGTTCAGGATCGGGATCCAGCGCTTGTTGAGGTCTTCGTAGCCCTTGTCAATCCACGCGGGCGGCACGGGCGGGAAGCTGTAGAGGTAGGGCCAGATGCTGGAGCCGGTGAAGCCGTTGACGACCTTGACGCCGAGGTTCCTGGCGGCGTGGGCGGTCTTGATCATTTCCTCGGCGGCGCGCTTGCGGACGCCTTCGGGTTTGCCGTCGCCCCAGAGGTGCGGCGGGAGAATGGACTTGTGCCGCTCGTCAATCTGGTCGCAGACGGCCTGGCCGGCGAGATGGTTGGAGATGGACCAGGTTCTCAGGCCGTGCTTGACGAGGATCTGGTGGCGGCCGGCGCAATAGTCCTTGTCCTTGACGGCCTTGGTGACTTCGAAGTGGTCGCCCCAGCAGGGGATCTCGATGCCGTCGTAGCCGAACGCCTTGGTTTTCTGGCAGATGACATCAAAGGTGAGGTCGGCCCATTGGCCGGCGCAGAGGGTGACGGGTCTGGCCATGAAGTGGTTCTCCTTGGATGGGGTTGATGACGGTCAGTGGGACAAAAACCGGTAAAGGAAGGCGAGGAAGCAGAGGAGCGCGACCGCCGCGAGGCCGATGATGACCCACTGGAGGACCTTGGTGGTCTTGTCCTGCTTCTTCTTGAACGGCGAGACGTTCTGGAAAACCGTGCTCCGGCCCTGGCGCACCGAGGCGAGGTCAATGCCGCGCGTGACCGGCGGCAGCGGCTTGCTGGAGCGCTTCACGTCGCTTTCGTAACGGCAATCAATCCGCCCGAACCGCACGGCCTCGCCGCCGGTGAGCTTGCGCTCGGTGATCAACTCGGCGCCCACGCGCGTGCCGTTGGTGGAGTTGAGGTCGCGCACCAGGTAATCGTTGCCGTCGAGCACCAGTTCGGCGTGGTTGGTGGACACCGAGCCGTCCTCGATGCGGATGTCGTTGGTCGGGCCTCGGCCGAGCTTGAGTTTCTCGCCAATGAGCGGGAACTCCTTGCCCGCCATTTCTTCGGATAGGACGATGAGTTTCGGCATGGTCAGAGTCAGGCGTGCGCCGGGCCACTTTTTGGCATAGCGCCGCAGTTCAAGTCAAGCCCGCTGAGGGCGCGCCGGCCTTCAGCCGCCGCAGCCGCTTCAACACCGGGTTGGCCCCGCGGCCAAAGTAATCGTGCAACCGCTCGTATTCCGCATAGAGCTGGCCGTAAACCTCCTGCGCGGCCTTGTGCGGGCGGTGGTGCTCCGGCCGCACGCGCGCCATGTGCCGCGCGGCTTCCGGCAGGGAGTGATAGCCGCCCGCCACCTTGCCCGCCGCCACCGCCGCGTGAATCGCCGCGCCCAACGCCACCGTGTGCGGCGACTCGGCCACCTTCACCGTCCGGCCCGTCGCGTCGCTCAAAAGCTGCATCAGCAGGCTGCTGTCCTGCGCCAGCGGCCCGCACGCCACCAGTTCGTCCACGGCCACGCCCGCTTTCGTGAAAGTGTCCACAATCTTCCGCGCGCTGAACGCCATCGCCTCCACCAACGCGCGGTAAATCTCATGCGGCCGCGTTTGCGTCGTCGCGCCGAGCAGCACGCCGCCCAGTTCCGGGTCCATCAATACGCACTGCGCGCCGTTCCACCAGTCCAGCGCCAGCAGCCCGCTCTGGCCGGGCCGCAACGACGCCGCGCGCTCCTCCAGCGCCTGCACCACCGTCAACCCGCGTTTGTCCGCGTCGAGATCCACGTCGCATGACGCGCCGTTCTGGAGAAACCACGCCAGCAGGTCGCCGCCGCCGGATTGGCCGGCCTCGTAAGCCCACAGCCCGGGGATGACGCCGTCCTCGACCACGCCACCGACACCCTCGATGTCGCGCCGCTCCCGCGCCAGCAGCAGGTGGCAAATCCGTCCGCCGGTGATCACGCACAGCCGGCCCGGCTCCGCCACGCCGCAAGCAGGCGGCGCCGCGTGCGCGTCCACGATACCGACCGCCACCGGCGTGCCTTCCTTCAGGCCCGTGAGCGCCGCGGCCTTGCGGCTCAACCCGCCCGCGCTGGCACCGATCTCGTAGATCTCCAGCCCACCAAGCTTCTCATCAAGCACGCGCTCCAGCTTCGGATGCAGCGCCTTGAAAAAGTCGTAGTGCGGATAACCGCCCTTGTCCTTCAACCACATCGCCTTGTAGCCCGCTGCGCTGTTGTTGCGGCGCGATCGGCCCACGAGCTGCCACACGATCCAGTCGCTCGCCTCGATGAACTCATCCGCCGCCTCATACACCTCCGGCGCTTTCTCCACCGTCTCCAGCAGCTTCGCAAAAAACCACCGGCCCGAATACTTCCCGCCGCATCGCTTCAGGAATTCCTCGCCCCGCTTCCGAGCCACCTCGTTGATCCGCTCGCCCTGCGCCTGCGCGCGGTGCTTCCAGAGCTTCGCCCATGCGTGCGGGTTCGATCGCCACTTCGGCATGAAACACAGCGGCGTGCCGTCGCTCTCCACCGGCAACATCGTGCTCGCCGTCGTCGCCGAGCCGATGCCGATCACGCTTTCGGGCAGGATGTTGGCCTCGCGCATCACCGTCGGCACCGCCGTCTTCAGCACGTCGAGATAATCCTTCGGGTCCTGCAACGCGAATTCCGCCGGCAGCTTCGCGCCGCCCGCGTCGGCCGGCAACTTCTCGGTGATCGCCCCGCTGGCGTATTCGCGGACAGCCGTGGCGACCTGCTTGCCGTCGTTGACGCGCACCAACAGCGCGCGCGCCCTCGCCGTGCCGAACTCCAACCCGATGACATATTTTGCGTGTTGCATCCTGAGCTATCTCCGGTCGCGATTATAGGCAGCCCCCCGCACCGCACAAGGCCAGAAACTCGGCGCCCGCCTTATTTTACCAGCCGCAACTCCGCCCAGTCCGCCTGATCGCCCGTGTCCTCGTTCCTGCCGAAGTCCACGAGCAGTTCCAGCCGCTTCACACCGCGCACGTCCACCCGCAACAGCCGTGGCGCGTCGCCCGCCTTCGTTGCCTCCCGCATCAACTCTTTGCCGTCGCCGCGCACGATAAACTCCGCGTCGCCCAACCCGCCCCCCGCGTCGTCCAGTCCGATCCTGCCGGTCAGCAACGAATACTTCCCCTCGAGCATATAAGCCAGCAACGACCGCGAATGGACGCCAATGCCGCGCGAAAACATCCGCCCCTGCATCGTCAGCGGCTTGCCCGACACACTCACATCACGCCGCCATGGGAACGCCGTCCCGAACCAGCCCGCCTCCTTCACCGCCGCCGGCTCCAGCGCGCTCACCCACACGCTCCAGCCCCAAAGCGCGTCCACCACCGCCACGCTCTCCAGCGGCACCTTCACCTCGCCAAGCGCCGGTGACATCAACACCACCGACTCCGCGCTCCACCCCCGCAACGCGCCGACCACCCGCGAGCCGTCGCTGCCGATTACCGCCGCCAGTCCCTCTCGCGCGCTCGACCCTGCCTGTCCGCCCGCCAGCACCAGCGCCGCCGCCAGCGCCAGCGGCACTTCACGCTCCGTCTCCTGCCAGGAAAACACCACGCTCCGCTCGTCGAGCGACTTCACCACCCCCTCCAGCCTCACCCACTCGCCCGCCTTGCGGATAAACAACGTGTCCTGCCGCGCGCGTGAGGCCGCCGCAGCCTCCACCTCGCGCCTCGCGCCCTCCGGCAATGTCGCCGGCGGCACGAACCATACCACCGACACCGCGTTGAGCGGCAACTGCGCCAGTCCGGTCAGCGGCGTGTCCACCGACAGCTTCTCGTCGCGCAGCCGCAACTGCTCCGTGCGCAATTCATCGCCCGCCGCCGTGCGGACCAGAAACCCGAGCCGCCAACGGTCCGAAGCCATCGGTTCCGCCAAGCGCAACTCTTCCACCTGCGCCACCGGCACAGTGGCGAGTTCAGCCGGCTCGATGGCTCGTTCGCTGCCGTCGCGCAAGCGCACGGAAGCGGCTGACGCAACGAGGATGGAGCATAGAAGATGGAGAATGGAAACGACGGTCCGCGCACTCAAGGTCGCGATCCTCCAGCAGCCGGCGGCGTGGCGGTGGACAACTGCTTGAAATACTCCGTCAGGATTTCCTGGTAACGCTCCGGGAACTTCTCCTTCAGCGTCTGCAAGAATTTCTCGCGCTCCGCTGGCGGCAGCTTGCCCCACGCGTCGCTGTCGCCGCCGCCGTAGATCTTGTTGAGCTTGCCCGGCGGCGTGGCCCCGCCCTGCGGCAACGCCGACACGCCAGCGGGACTCGACGGCTGCTGCGTGCCACGCGGTTGCTGGCCGGCTTCCGGCAGTTTCCCCGGCTGCAGCGCCCGGCGAGGCTGCGGCACCGCGATGGCTTGGGCCTTCGACTGCGCCTGCTCCGCCGCGGAAATAAGGTCGTTCAGGTCGCGGATGATCTTGGACTGAAGCCGTTGCGTTTCCCTGCCGGTCTCGGTCTTCGCCAACGACTCGCGCACGTTGCCCATGTTCTTGCCGATCGGTGTCAGCGGGTTCTTCTCCTCCTGCTGGAGCTGGGTCATGAATTGCTTGAGCGGATCGGCTTCGAGCGGGTTGGCCGGCATCGCCGCCGGTGGAGGCGCGCTCTGTTCGTTCCACTTCTTCCGGAGCGCCTCGGTGGCGTGCGCGACCTCGCCCTCGCGCTGGCCAAGCTTCTGCGCCGCGGCGGTCTCCTCCGGCGTCGGCTTCTCGACGTGGTCGGCGCGGTCCTCGTCGAGCGAGCGCGTGCCGCGGTTGACGCGATCTTGAAGCATTCGCAACATCTTCAACTCGGCCGCGGGCGGCAACAGCATCGTCTGCATCATGCCGCCGCCCTGGCCGCCGCCCGATCCGCCCGCCGCGGCGCGGCGCTCCTGTTCCTGCTCCAGCGCCTCCAGCAATTCCTGGAAGTTCGCCTCGACGTGCTTCTGTTGCTCCTGCGTCGCCAGGCCGGCCTGTGTTTTCTGCAAACGCGACTCGACGTCGCGCAGCGTGGTCGCGCTCTGCTCCAGCACTTTTCCGAAAACCGCCGACGTGCCGTCGTCCTGGAGCTTCTTCACGAATTCGTCGGACTGCTTCGCCAGCGCGGCCTCGTCAGCGGCCAAGCCTGCCGCCTTCAGCGCCAGTTCGCGCGGCGGCGCGCTCTTCGGGTCGAGTTGTTTGTCGAGCGCGGCCGTCGCGGCGGTTGCGCCCTGATGCTTCGCCAGCATTGCCTTGAGGCCGTCCTGAAGCTCCGACAAGGTCTTCGCCTGCTGCCGCGCTTTCTCCATGTCCATCCGCTGCTTCACCTGCCCGATGGCGGCCTGCAATTCATCGAGGGCCTGCCGTTGGTGGGCGTTGGCCTCGGCGGGCTTCGTGTCGCCGAGCGACTGCTCGGCCTGCTGCATCTGCGTGGCGGCACGCGGCAGCGCGCTCGGGTCCACGGTGTCGGACGGAAACTTGCCTTTGTCTTTCGCCTCGCCGGCGGTCTTCTCGGTGTCACCGCGCGTGGCCGCTTGGTCAGCCTTTTGTTTCTCAAGCGCCTGAGCATCGGGCTTCTTGCCCTGTGCGGCTTCCTTCATCGCTTCGCCGGATTGCTTTTCGAGTTTCTCCTGCCGCTCGATGAGCTTCTGCAGCTTGTCGCGCAATTCCTGGAGGTTCGCGAGTTGCTTCTGCATCTCCTCCCAGGACAACTCCTGCGCCTGGAGCAAGCCCAGCACGCGCTTGAGTTGCTCAACGACGCGCGTTTGTCGTTCCACGGCGGTCTTGGTGCGCGCATCGAGCAGTGACTGGACGACCTGCTGAAGCTCCGAGGACACCAAGCCCTCGCGCGACGCCTTCAACGCGGCGCGGACGCGCGCGGCGCCTTCCGCGTCGCTGGTCGCGAGCAAATCGCCGAGTTTGCCAAGCTGCTGCTCCAGTTCCTCGTAGCGTTCGCGCAGATGCTGCTGCTTGAAGGCCAGGTCGCGGGACGGAGCCGGCTCGACGGCCGGCAAGGGTGGCACGAGCGGAAGAACGAAGGACAGCAGGCACCAAATCCGAAAGTCGAAAATCGAAAGTCGAAAGAAACTCGAATGACGAATTCCGAGGTGAGAGGCATGCAACTGCTTCGACCCGGCGTTTCGGATTTCGACATTCGGAATTCTTTCGGATTTCGATTTTCGGATTTCGAATTTCATTTGCTCTTAGCCGCTTCCTGCTCGAACCGTTTCAGCCGCTCGACCAGGTCCAGGCTCTCCGGCTCGAGTTCGACGGCTTGTTTTTGGAACTCGACCGCGCGGGCCGGCTGGCCGAGCCGGAGGTGGATCTCGGCGAGCGTGTCCAGATACGCGGCGCTGTCGGGCGCGAGTTCGAGTGACTTTTGCGAGAACCGGCGTGCCTCGTCAAGCTCGCGGCCGGTATTGGCCAGCAGCCAGGCGAGGTTGTTGTAGAGGTTCGGCTCGTCGGGCTGCTCGGCGATCCGCTCGCGATAATACTTCGCCGCGTCCCCGACCAGCGCGCCGGCCTCCGCCGCGCCGCCGCGTTTGCGGAGCAGTTCATGGAGGGCGATGAGGACATCGGGATGGTGCGGCCACAGTTTCACCGCTTCGCGCAACGCCTTCTCCTGCGCCGCCGCGTCGCCGGTCTTCGCGTGGTTCTTGGCCTGGAGCAGCAGCAGCCGGCACCGCAGATCCTTGATCTCGTCCGCGAACGGCTCCGCCCCGCGGCCGATCTGCTGCAACGCTTCAAACAGGTGCAGCACCGTTTCAAGTTGTTCGGTTTCCTTCGCCGGGTTGCCACGGTGGCCGTAAACGTCCGCCAGCCGGAACCGCGCCCGCAACTGGACTTCCTGGTCCGACGCGCTGAGTTCCACCGCGCGCAGGAATTCCTTCTCAGCCGCATCGAGCCAGCCGCGGCCCATCAGGTAGATGCCTGCGGTGAGGTGCGCGCGCGCATCGTTGGGATGCAACGAGAGCGCCGTGGCGGTCACCGCGTCGCCCCCGGCCCGGTCGCCTTGTGCCGCCAGCGCGCGCGCGGCCAGGTGCAGCGCCCGGCCGTCGCCGGCCAGCAACGACCCGTAATGCTTCCACTCTGCCTCGGCCTGCTTCGGATGCCCGCGCTCGATGGCCAGCGCCATCAACTCCAGCGCGGCGCCCGCGTTGCCCGTCTCATCGGCCAGTTGCCGCCAGCACCGCTCGACATCCGGCCACCGTTTCTGCGCGCGATACAACGCCGCCAGGTCGCGCGCCACCAGGTCGCAGACCGCGCCCGCCTCGCGGTCTCCGCTGTTTTTCGCGCGGCCGCGGGCCGTGGCCCACGCCTGTTCCATGCGCTCGATGGCGCGTTCGGGTTGCGCCCACGCCAGCAGCCGCCACGTCGCCGGCCGCGGCGGCATACGCGCCGCGAGGATCGCCTCGCGGCACTTGGAAATCCACGGCCGCAGCCGCATCGCGTGCAGCCATGCGACGGCCTCGCTCGGCTCGAAACTGATCAGCCGCAGCATCGCCGGCACGGACTTCTCGACCGGCAGTGCTGTAAGCCGGTAGCCGACCGCCTGGCGTTCCGCTGCGCTCATCTCGCCGTAGCGCCGCAGGGCTTCCGCCACGGGCAACGGATCCTCCGGCTCCGTCCACGGCAGCCGCGCCAGAAGTTGAGCCGCCAACTCCGCCACCTGCCGTTGCGGACCGGCCAGCGCCCCCACCAACGCCTCGCGCGCCGCCGCGCCGTGCCGCACCAGTTTCTCGCCTGCCAGGTCGCGCAGCACACGCGATTCGCTTCCGAGGTTCTTGATCTGCCATTCGATGTCCCGCGCGACAGCGTTTGTGTCGGTCTGGGCAAAAGACACGCCGCACGTGAGCGCCACGCCGCACAGGATGGACAGCCAGTGTTTCACAACGCCCGAAGAATAGACGAATCCCCTCCCTGCCGCAACGAAAGGAACCGCAGCCCGACAGCCCCCGTCACGGCCCTTTCAGCAACCGCTGAATCTCCGCCTCCAACGCTTTGCGCGTCGTCTCGTTGAGCTGGTCCTGGTCCTTGAGGATCTCGCGCAGCGCGGCGACCGCGTCGGCCAGCGTCTCGCCGCGCAGCATCTCGGCGAGGATCGCGCGCATCTGGTCGTAGGCCGCCTGCGCGGCCGTCGTCGCCGTTTCCAGCGGCGCGGTCTGGCTCGGCGTCACCGCGCCGAGTGGCTCGACCACCGGGCCTAGCAGTTGCTTGCTCACCACCAGCAGCGGCTCGATGACGCGTGCCCGCAACCGCTGCTGCTCGGCGGCCGTCCCGACGCGGTTGTTCAACTGCTCTTCCAGGATGCGCCGGAACAGCTCGCTCATCGAAGCGCACCCATTGCCCGCCTCGCGCTCATCGGCCACCAGCACTGCGAGCCGCGACAGCGACAGTGTCTCTTCGGACTTCGGATTTCGAGCTTCCTTCGGATTTCGGATTTCGGATTTCGGGTTTTCTTTGAGCAGTTTCATCGCGTCCAGCGCTTCGCGATGCTTGCGCGCCAGCCGCTCGAACTCGGCGCGGTATTCTTTCTGCCGGCGGTTGAGGTCCGCCAGCAACTCCGCCGCGCTCACGACGCGCAACGACAGCGGCTGGCTCGCGCCGCGCCCCGGCGGCGTTGCCGCGTCGGTCGCCACCAACCGCAAGCTGAGCGTCGAACCTTCAACAGCCTTCACCTGTTCCACCGGCCAGCGCGTTTCCAGCCGCGACTCCGCGCCGCCCGCCGTCGCCCCGGCCAACGGCACGCTCACCCACGCGCCGCTGTTGGTCTGCCACGCGAGGTTCAACGCCGCCACGCCGAAATCATCGCGCGCTTCCGCCGCAATCGGCAGTGCCGCCACCGGCGTGATCTTGTCGCCGATGCCGCTCAACGCCAGCCGAGCTGTCGGCGGCCGGTCCGGCTGCGCATAGAGCGCAAACGCCAGCGCCCGCTCCGCACGCAGCCTGTCGGCGCCTTCGAGAGCAACCCGCACCGGCCCGCTGTCGCGAACCGTGAGCTTCGCCGCGACGTTCGTCGCGGACTGCACCGTGACGCCAGCCAGCGGCTTGTCGCCGAAAAACACCGCCGCCGACTGCAACGGCTTCGTGCTCACGCCTCGAAGTTCGAGTTCCGTGCCAATGACCGCCTCGACCGCGCCTTCGCTGGCCCGAAGCTCGCGCGGCGGCTGGCGCGTGTAAGCCGGATACGTCAGCTTCAGCCGCACGTCGCGCAACATGGGCGGATCCACCAGTTCCACTCGAATCGCCGATGTTTCGCCATCGCCACCCACCGCGCGAAACTGGAAGCTCTCTACGACCGCATCGAAATGCTTCGCAAACCGGCCGCGTCCTGTCGGCGCGAGCGTTTCACGGAACCGGCCCGATTGCTCATAATCCATCACCAGCCGCACCGCGTCGGGAATAGCCCGCCCGCTTGCCGCCACCACGATGTCCAACGGCGCGCCTCGCACAAGCCGGATCGCATCGCCCCGGACGCCAAGCACTTCCAGTTGAGTCGCCCGCGGCCAGTCCACGTTCCGCAACAGCACGTTTCGCTGCCACCAAATCCCCAGCTCGCGCGGGTAGAGCGACACCAACAACGCCACCAGCGCCAGCGCAGCCCCACCCCACGCGAGATTCTGCGCCAGCCGCCGCCCGTCCAGCGCACGCGCCGGCCGCACGCCGGCCGCGATCTGCGCAGCTTCCGAAGCCACGTGCTCCAGCAAGGCCGGCGAAATCTCGCTGGCCGCTTTGTCCCCTTCCACCACGGTCACCAACCGGTCGCCAAACTGCGGAAAAGCCTGCTCCAACGCCAATGCGAGGTCCGCGTCGCCCAGCCGCCGGCTCACCGGCCGCAACAGGAACCGCCAGACGGCGACACCCATTATTATAATGGCCAACGTGCCGAGCAGTCCCCGTTGCGCGATCCCCAGCCGCAGCCACCAGTCCAGCAGCCACGATCCTGTCGCCACCGCGACCGCCACCGCGCCGACGCGCGACAACCCGCCCAGCGCCAGATGCAGGCGCAAGAGGCGGCGCAGCGAGCGAAGCAGGTGTTGGAGCAATGGATTCATCGGTTTCGCTGAAACGTAAAACGTAAAACGTGACCGGCGGATTCTGGAGTCGTCTTCATCTTGTTTCACGCATCACGTTTCACGTTTCACTCATTTCGTTTCACGCCAAATTCTTCCATTTCCTTACCGCCCACTCCGTGAACAACAGCCCGCAGAACACGCACAGCGCCAGCGGCGTGTCCCAGATATCGTGCGTTTGCTCATTCACCAGCACCTGCTCGCGGCGCGGCAGACGCTTCGGTAACTCGCCGATCTTGTCCAGCGTCAGGAACTCGCCGCCTGTGACCGAAGCGACTTCGCGCAGCAACGGCTCGTTCATCCGCGTGTCGCCGAACTCCAGCCGCGGCAATGAGACACGGACCGCCTTCACCGCCGCCACATCGCGCCCCGCCGTGCCCGGAAGGCTCGCGGAGATTTCGTGCAAACCGAGTTGCCCGGCCAGAAGCGAGCATTCGAATTCACCCGTCGTGCCCACCACCGGCTCCAACCGCAGGACGTTCTCACGCCCCGACGCGCCACGTTCCACGCCCGTCCGCACCCGCACTTCGAACTTGTCCATCGCCGCCGGCTTATAGCTCGCGTCGAGCACCTTCGCGCGCACCGTGATCCGCTGGCCGAGCGAGTAATCGTCGCGGTCGGTCGTCAGCGCCAGCCGTTTCAGCCCGCCCAGCAACCGGCCCTGCGTCAGGTAGCGCACCGTCTGGCTCCAGAACTGGTCGAACGCCCGCGCGCCGACGTAGCGCCAACGCCACGTCGAATCGCTCGCCACGAACAACACGCGGCCCGGCCCGTAGAACTGCGCCGCCACGATCGGCTGCGGCCCCTGCCGCGTCTGCCGGCGCGGATCGCTGTGCACCGCCAGCGCCGTCGCGCCGGGCTTGAGCGCGCGCACCGGCTGCGCCCAGTAAAAGCCCGGCATCGCCGCCCACACGCGCCGGTTCCGCTCCGGGTCGGAGTCCATCTGGAAGATCGGGTTCTCGTAGCCCGCCGCCGTCACCAGCCACGGCCAGTCCTGCTGGTTCACGCGGCTGAGCGCCTCGGCGATGCTGAGTTGCTCGCGCTCGATCTGCACCGGCAGCAACTCGGCCACCGGCTGCAACTCGCGCGCCGTCAGGAAATCCGCCGTGAACTTGTTCGACGCGATGAACGCCAGCCCGCCGCCGTGGTCGCCCACGAACCGCTTCAACAGGCCCGCCCACGCCGCGTCGAACTCGCGCGGGTCGGGATCGAGCAGCAAGATCACGTCGTAGCCGAACAGCTCCTGCTCCGTCTTCGGCAGCGTCGCCAGCGGCGCGTCGCCTTCCTGGTTGAACCCCGCCTCCGCGCTTTGCAGCCAGCAACTCACCGACAGCGTCGTGTCGCGCGTCAGGTGGTTCTTGACGTAGCGGTATTCCTTGCTCGCGTTGCCGGCGATGAACAACACCCGCGGCTTCTGGGCCACCACCCGCGCCACCAGCGACGCGCTGTTGTCGCGGTCGGTCAATTCATCCGCCAGCGGCTCGATACTTGCCGTGTAGGTGAATGTGCCGAGTTGCTGCGGCTGCGCCCGCAACGCCACGTCGAGCGGCTGGTCGTTCGGCGGGAGTTTGATGGTTTGTTCCGCAACCGTAGGCCAGACACTCTTGTCTGGCCCTGCGTTGGTTTTCGGCTGGCCAGACAAGAGTGTCTGGCCTACGGCGCTCAGCGTCAGCTTCGCGCCCGTCCCCGCCAGCTCTCGCGCCATCACGCGCACCGAGAACACCGCCTCGTCATCCTTGAACAGCACCGGATTCGCCGTCACCGACGCGACCTCGATGTTCTTCGGCGCCTTCGGATTGCCCACGCCGACCGTGAACACCGGCACGCCACGCTGCGCCGCGAACTGCGCCGCCGCGGCCGTCTCGCCATCGGTCGCCTGCCCGTCGGTGACCATCACCACCGCTGCCAGCGGCGCGCCGCGCGAGTTCTCGATGGTCTGGCGCAACCCGTTCGCCAGCGACGTGGCCGTGCCCTGCGGCGTCAGCTTCACCACACCGTTCGTTGTCACTTCCCTCCAGCCATCCGAGAACGCCGCGATGCGGAGATGGTGATGAGAGGCGATCTGGTCGAAAAAGTTCGGACCATCGTTGCGTAATGCGTAATTCGTAATGCGTAATTTGGCTTGGTCAAGGCGCGTGGCGGCCTTTCCTGATTCGTGTTCTTCCAGCCCCATGCTCAGCGAATCATCCACCAGCAGCCACACCGTGGACTTCAACCGCTCGCTGCGATCCACGACAAGCGTCGGTTGAAACAAAATCGCCAGCGCCACGCCGAGCGCGCCCAGCCGCAACGTCATGAGGAACCGCCTCACGCCCGCCGAGATCACCGCGCCCTCGCGCTGATACTCCCGCACCGCGTGCCACACCAGGAACGCCACCAACGCCAGCGTCGCCAGCGACCACCAGCCACCCTCCGCCGCCGTCGGCAGCCCGACCCAGCGGATGGAGATGTCGCTCCATCGCACGTTGGCGAACGCGCCCGCATCGAGACCGAAAAGTTTGGCGATGAGCGAGATCACGTGTGTTTTCCCAAGACGGCCCCGTGGTGTCGGGCAACCGAGGCCGGCTGCCATGCTGCTGAGCGTGGGCTGTGGAAGCTGCCGGCCCCAAAGGGGCCGAACATGAGTAGCCCCCGGTGCAACCGGGGGTCTCGAACATGAAAGACACCCAACCCCGAAGGGGTTGAACCGATACGGGCGTGTTGCCGGAATCGTTCAATCGTCCCTACGGGACTCTGTGAGGCTCGATCCACATACCCGGCGTTGAAACGCCGGGCTATTGTCACGCTGTCCCTAACGGGACGATGCCTGCTCCACGACTTGTCCCGGAGGGACATTCGAGAATAGCCCGCCAGTTCACTGGCGGGAACCATGACGGTAAAGTTGGCGAGTCCCATAGGGACGATTGAACATTCGGCACGCATTTGGATTTGGACAACCCGCCCAATACGGTTCGACCCTTTTAGGGTCGGGACTTTCTTACGACGCCATTTCCCCCGGTTGCACCGGGGGCTACTCAGGTTCAATCCCTTCGGGATTGGCCTCAATGTCTCGACCCAATGGCCGTGTCGAGGCTCTGCGTGTTTGGAGATGTTCGCTCGCATCGCGTTCATGTCTTCCGCGCCCTCTCCATCCGCCACCGGTATCGCAACACGGCGCAGGCGATGTAGGGCGTCATCACCATCAGGCCGCCCAACACCTCGAAGTAGGGCGGCGGCGCGAACAGTCCATACACCATGCTCGTCACCTCCGTCCCCGCATACGCGAAGAACAACACCAGCAACGACTCCCACACCGCGTGCGAGACGGGATTCTCCATCCCGCGCGCCGTGTTGTGCCGGTGATAGGTGAGGAAAACCAGCCACCACCCCGCCAGCGAGGCCAGCGCCACTAGGCCAATGAGGAGAGGCTTAGGCATAGTGCGTAAACCTCCTCGCCATCATCTGCTCGACCACCAGCACGGCGAGCAATGCGATGAGCACGTATTTCCAGAATTCCTTGCCACGGCCTTTCTCGCGCAGGTCGAGTTCGGCGGTGGCCAGATTGGGCATCAAGCGCACGGGCGCGTCGCCAAGCGCGGCGGCGATGGCGGCCGGGTCGGCCTTGGCCAGTTCGCCTTCGGCGGGGTCCACGTTGCGGGCAAATACGTCGGCGCGCTGCTCTCCGTGGCCTTCAAGTGTCATCTCATAGACGCCCGCGCGACCGGCATCGGCGTGGCGGACGCGCATCTGCTCGCCGACAGGCTGCGGCGTCAGTCGCACGGCAGGCTGTTCGGGATAGCGCGGCGTCTTCAGCGTCACGCTGCCGTCGAGGAATTGCGGCTCCACCACCCGCTCGATGGACGCGCCGACGCGGGCGGTGCGATCCTGCGCCGTCGCGCGCGACAGCAGGCCGCAGAGTTCGTTGACGAAAACCGGGTAGCTCGGATTGCCCGGCCAGTCGTGCCAGCGGGCGCTGGCGGTGGCGCCGAAGACCAGCACGCGGCCGTTGCCGAAACGATGCTCGACGAGAGCGGGCGAGTTGGCGGGATCGGAGAAAGAGAGGAGAACCGTAGGCGCCGACGTAAGGAGGCGGTCCGCTCCGGTTGGCGCGGGAGAGGGCCTCCTTACGTCGGCCCCAACGAACCCTCTCACATGGACGCGCGCCCACAGCGGTGCCAGTTCACCGCCCCGCGCCGCCTGCAACGGATGCGCGCCCGGCTCGACTTTGAGGCGGAAGAACTTCTCCGGGTTGTTCGGGTCACCCTCGATGACGCCGAGCTTGCCCGGCAACAGGCCCGCGCCGTCCTTGAACAGCGCGGCGTTGTAGAACGCACGGTCCACGCGGTCGCCGAGGAAGATCGCGACGCTGCCGCCGGCGCGGACGTAGGTCTCCAGTTCGGCCAGCTTTGCCTGCGGCACGGTTGCGACGTTGGCCAGCACGATGAGGTCGAACTTCTCAAACTGGGCAGCGGGCAGGTCGCGGTCGGTGATGACGGTCGGCCGCCAGCCGCCGAGGCCCTTGCTGCCGGGATCGAGCGCGGCGACCAAGTAGTCGGTCTCGTTGATGTAAGGCTCCGGGTCGGGCGCGCCGTTGACGATGAGCGCCGACACGCCATCGCGCACGTCGAGGGCGAGGTGGGCGGCGTTGTCGGGCGCAAGCGCATCGGCGGGGAGCGTGATGGAGACGGCGGTGGAGATGGAGTGTTGGAGTGTTGGAGTGTTGGAGTGTTGGGCGGAACGGAAGACGTAGCTGAAGTCGAGCGTGGCGCTCTCGCCTGGCCCGAGCCGGTCGAGGATGCGCGGCGGCAGCGCGGCGTCACGCGCGGCAAACGTGACGGGCACGTTGAGTGCGGGCTGCGAACCGCGGTTGACGACCGTGGCACGGAAGCGGGCGCGGAGGTTCTGGACGACGTGCTTCTCGGCGCAGGTGAACTCGGTGATGGAAAGGTTCGCTGCGTCTGCGGCGCCGAAGTCCATCAGGAACGCGCGGGCGACCTTCTTGTCGAGCTTCTCCAGCAGGCCACGAATGCGGCGGCCGTTCTCGTCGGTCCAGTCGCGCCGCCGGCAGTCGGTGAGGATGTAGAGCCGTTTCTCCGGGTTCGCGGAGTTTGCGAAGATGTCGAGCGCGGCTTGCAACGACGGCACGAGGTCGGTTGAGTAGTCGGAGGGCGTGAGAGCGGTGGCGTCGCGCTTGAAGGCGGCGCGATCAGTAAGATGCGCGGGAGCAAACAGAGGTCGGGGCGCTGAGGCCCCTCCCACATTCGCGGAGGTCAGCAGGACAGCGAAAGTGTCCTCGGGTTGGACGCGGTCGGCGATTTGCAGGACAGCGTCGCGGGCGCGGGTAAAGATGGTGCTGCTGCCGAGCGTCTGGCTCATCGAGTAACTGTCGTCGAGAACGATGACATGGTCGGACCGGGCCTGCGTCCCAAGCAACGCGGCAAGGCTTTGGTCGGGCACGAACGGCCGCGCGAGCGCGAGGCCCATCATGCCGACGCCGCCGACGCGCATGGCCAGCAGGAGCAGTTGTTCGAGCCGGATGCGGCGTTTGGTTTTCTTGAAGCTCTCTAGGAGGAAGTCAGCAGCGGCCCAGTCAATGATGCGGTAGCGTC
>JACRKA010000345.1 GCA_016219905.1 Verrucomicrobiota bacterium | reverse complement strand
GCGCCGCTGCGAGCGCCTCGACCATTTCCTGCGCGGTGGCCGTCGGGGGCACGCCGAGCGAGAGTGCAACACGGACCAGCCCGTTCTTGCGGCTGACGCCTGCGGGAGCGCCGAGCACGCGGAAGCCGGGTTCGATGTCCTCGATGCGGTTGAACAACGGCGCGGGCGCCTGAAGCTCATAGCTGCGGCGGATGATGGCCCCCATCTCCAGGTTCCAATCCACCTCGACATCCACCTCCTGGATCTCGCCGATGGCGCGCAGCGCCTCGACATACTCGCGCAGGCTTTTCAGATTCTTCATCGCTGGCTCTCCGTCCACAGGCTTTCAGGGACCGCCGACCGCCGCCAATCGGTCCATCGCCTGCCGCCCGAAACGCGGCTGCGTCAGCCGGCGCCACGCCTTTCTTGACGCCCGGCGATGCGCGCGACGGCGACGCTTGAGTTCCCGCCGCAAGGAGGATGGCGGGGGTGGTTTCGTGGCGCAGAGTGTGCCGAGCTGCAAATCCAGGTCGCGGACGCAGCCCATCTCATCGGCGACGCTGCGCAGGCGACGGGCAAGTTTCTTCGCGACCGGGCCGAGCAACGGCGCGCAAAACTCTGCCGCGTAACGCGCGCGCCGCACGAGGATGCGCGCGCGGTGCGTCTTCTCCGGCGAGCCGCTGCGCGCCTTCGCCTCGGCCGCGACGGCGCGATAGAAGGCTTTCCCGACTTTCCCCGCGGCGAAACGTTTCAGCGCCGCCGTCTTGCTGGGGACGGGGCGCGGCAGTTCCGAACGCAGGAACAACTCCACCCTTGCTCGCAGGGCGGTGCAGTCGCGGCCGCGCAGGATGCGGCGCGCGTCCGCCTTGCGCTGCCGCTGCCGGCGCAGTTGGTTTCTCAAGAACGCCGGCCAGCGCCGGCGCTTCGCCAGCTTGCGCCGGATCGCGCCGCTCTGGAGGCAATCCAGCCACACATCCGCGTCGCGCGCCGGGCCGAGGGAGGCGTTAAGCCGGTCGAGGGCGCGGTCGAGCTTTGCCGCGGAGGTGGGGGCCAGCGTCTTGCGGAACAGCCGCAGCACGGCGCGGAAACGGCGGATCGCGACGCGAAGCTGGTGCAGCGGCTCGCTCGTCTTCCCCGCGATGGCGCCCGCCTCGTTGCGCCGCCAGAGGTGGAATTGATTCCAGAGCAGCCGCGCCGCGAACCGCGCCTTCGACAATTCATCAGCGCTGGACTTCGCGGGCTTCATGGTTCCTCCGTTTACGGCTGCGTCGGCGGATGCTGGTGTCGGATGTCGCGCGCTTCGTAAAGATAAACGATGTCCTCGGCGATGTTGGTGGCATGGTCGCCGATGCGCTCCAGTTTGCGCGCAATCGTCATCAGGTGCAAGGCCCGCGTGATCGTCGGCGGCTGCTCCACCATGAAACTGGTCAGCTCGCGGTGAAGCTGCTTGTTCAGCCCGTCCAACTCCTCGTCGCGGGCGATGACCTGCCGGGCGAGGTCGGGCTTCGCATAGACGAACGCGTCCAGCGCGTCGCGGATCATGCCTTGCGCGATCTCGCCCATGCGCGGGATGTCCACCAACGGCTTCAGCAGCGGTTCCTTGTTCAACTCGATGGCGCGCTTGGCGATATCCGCCGCCTGGTCGCCGATGCGCTCGAGGTCGGTGGAGATCTTCATTGCCATGATGACCATGCGCAAGTCGCGGGCCTTCGGCTGGCGCAGCGCGATGAGCTGGATGCTGCGCTCGTCCACCTCCACCTCCAGCCGGTCGAGCGCCGAGTCGTCGGCGACGACCTGTCGCGCGAGCGCGTCGTCGCGCTGGACGAGGGCCTTGAGGGCTTGGGCGAGCGCCTGCTCGGCCAGCGATGACATGCGCAGCAAGGTGTCCTTGAGCGCGCCCAGTTCCTGGTCAAAGTGAAGTTCCATGATCAACCAAACCTTCCGGTGATGTAATCCTCCGTCTGCTTGTTCGAGGGGGCGGTGAAAATCTTCTGCGTCGCGCCAAACTCCACCAGCCGGCCCAGGTAAAAGAACGCGGTGAAGTCCGAGCACCGCGCGGCCTGCTGCATGTTGT
>JACRKA010000343.1 GCA_016219905.1 Verrucomicrobiota bacterium | reverse complement strand
GGCTTCCGTTGGGACGTTGCCTCCGCTCTTTCCACAACTAACCGCCACTGCTAACATCAGGAGGGGAATCGCGGGGAACAGCGGTGCGGTAATCATTCGTTTCATTGATGTGTTCATTAGCGTTGTCTGATTCTTGATTCGATGATTCGGGGTTATGATTCGCAACATTTCCCTTTGAGTCATCACGCCTTCTTCGCCAACTCTGCGCTGTAAGCTTTGATTTTGCGGATGGCTTCGAGGATGTGGTCCATGGCGCTGCGGTCGGCCAGCAGCAGAGTCTGGGACAGGCCGACGGTCGGGGCGCAGACTCGGGCGTTGCCTTTCAGGTCTTGGAGCTTCTCGCGATACGCCTTCAACCGGTCGGCGCTCCAGAGACGCTTGTGGCCGCCGCGGGAGCGGAAATCCGAAGTTCGAAATCCGAAATCCGAAACAAACTCGAAGTTCCAAATCCGAAGTCGAAGAGTCCCCGACGGACGCGAGAGCGTAGTTTTCGGCGCTGGCCCGTTGACGCGGGGTTCGCGGCGCTTCGGCTTTTCCGATTCGCATTTGGGATTTGTTTCGGGTTTCGAGTTTCGGATTTCGGATTTGTGGCGGGGCCAGGTGAGAGCGGCGGAGCCTGCGGCGGCGGTATGGATGAAGCTGCGGCGGGTGAGGTGTGTTTTCATGGGGTTGGATCCTTATGGATAGTAGTCATCACGCTCCGCGTGATGGTTTCCTCTGGTGATGTCCATTGCGACCTCGGCGGCAGTGTAGCTCCTGCCGGGCGTGACACAACAGCAAAGTCACCGGCAGAATCAGCCTCACTTCTCCATCCTCAGCGGCCCGCCCGGTTTTGCATCCATCAGTTTCCCGTCGCGGATCACCGCCACGCCGTTCACGAACACGTCGCTGAAGCCTTCGGCGTAGTGATGCGGGTCGCCGAACGTGGCGCGGTCGGTCACTTTGTCGGGATCGAACACGACGAGGTCAGCCCAAGCGCCGGGTTTGAGGACGCCGCGATCCGCGAGGCGGAACGTCTTCGCGGGCAGCGAGGTCATGCGGCGGACGGCTTCTTCGAGCGTGAGGAGCTTCAGTTCCCGGACGTAGCGGCCGAGGACGCGGGCGTTGTTGCCGTAGTTACGCGGATGCGGGAGATCTTCGCCGAACCGGCATGGCCCGCCGTCGCTGGCGACCATGGTGAGCGGGTGGCGCAGGAACGTCTGCACGTCCGGTTCGTCCATGCCGTGGTAGATGGCGCTGCCGCCGCCCTGGCGCTCGATGTCGAGGATGAGTTCGACCTGGTCGTCGAGGGAATCCGAGCCGCGCCGGAGCCTGGCCGCTTCGGGAATGGTCCTGCCGTTGAGCGACGGGTCGGGCTTGAACCTCGCGATGACGGCATAGCTGTAGTTGGCGCGGCCGAGCCGTTCGCGCGCCGCTTTCATCTGCGCGACGATCTCCGCCTTCTGCGCGGGATCGTTGATGCGGGCGATGAAATCCGCGCGCTTGCCTTCGCGGGCCTTGTCGGGGATGAGCTGGCTGATGCCGGTGCTGGAGGCGGTGTAGAGATATTGGTCGTGCGTGACGAGCAGGCCCTCCGCGCGGGCTTTGTCCAGCAGTGCGAGGACTTCGGCGGCCTTGCCCCACGCGGTCGGGCCGGTGAGCTTGATGTGCGAGAGTTCGGCGCGGATTCTCGCCTCGCGCGCGATGCGGATGAGTTCATCCAGCGCGGAGAAAATTGTCACCGTCTCGGCGCGTATGTGGCTGGCGTAGATGCCGCCGTGGGTTGCGGCGACCCTGGCCAGCTCGATGATCTCGTCGGTCTTGGCGAAAGTGCCCGGCACGTAGATGAGGCCCGTGCTCAAGCCGACGGCGCCATCTTTCATCCCCTGCTCAACGAGCGTTTTCATCCGCTCCAGTTCCTCCGGCGTCGGCGCGCGGCGGAAGCTGCCGCCCATGGCTTTCTGCCGGACGGAATTGTGGCCGATGAGCGTGGCGACGTTGAGCGCGACCTTGCCGCCGTCAAGCTCGGCCAGGAACGTCCCCACGTCCGTGCGCGAGCCGCCGCAGTTGCCGGTGACAATCGTGGTGACGCCCATGCGCAGGAAGTTCTCCGCCATCGGCTGCCCTGCGATTGATTCCGAGTGCGTGTGCACGTCAATGAACCCCGGCGCGACGACCCGGCCCTGCGCGTTGACCTGCGTCGTCGCCGTGCCGGAGACCTGGCCCACGGCAACGACGCGCCCGTCTTTCACCGCGACGCTGCCGTTGATGAGGGCCGCTCCCGTGCCGTCGGCGACGCGCGCGTGGGTGATGAGCAGGTCGTAGTCCGCAGCGGCTGCGTGGATGGCGCCGAGGGCTGCGAGGATTGAGAGAATGATGCGAATCATCAGGGTGGAGATGTGCGTGTTGGCTGTTGGGTTGAGACGATGATGCGGTGTCACAATTGGAAGATGGCCTTGGTCATCTCCACCCACTTCCGCAGCCGCGACCGGTCGCCGTTGGTCGTGTAAACATCGCGGTAAAGAATCTCCAGGTTGCAGTCCTTGGTGGCCGCATAAGTGGCCTTCATATCCTTTTCCAGCCGGTCCCAATCGGGATTCGGCCCGCTGATGTAAGCCGGCGTCGGCTTTCTCGAATAGACATACTTCCTGCCCAATAGGTCGGCGGTCCTGGCGAGGTTCGACCAGCCGGAGACGGAGACGGAACGGAGGTTCGGGATCGCGTCCATGATCATCTCGAGCCGGTCATCCACGCGCTCGCAGCAGCCGTAATAGACCAGGCCGAACCGCTCGCTCAGCTTCGCGAGATAGGGCAGGACGAACTCCTGATACATCGGGGGCGAGATCATCTCGAACTCCTGCGACTCGGCCCAGCCCCACACGTCCTTCAGCGCCGGCGCGCGCCCGCAATCCGCCGCCGGCAGGCTGGAGACGTAGCCGTAGCTGCGCGGGCCGGCCATCTGGCTGTCGGTGTTGAAGTCCAGCAGGCCCTCCTTCTCGAAAAACCCGAACAGCGCCAGCCGGTCCTCCAGCAGGTAGGCCATCAGCTTGTGGATGGCCGCCGGGTCGTCATAGACCCAGTAGAGCAGCCGGTCGTTGCCGATGAACCGGTAAAGCTGCCACGTCAGCCCGAAGAAAAAATTCCCCGTGAACCCCAGGTCTCCGAACTCGCCCACGTTGAACTCGGAGATGAACGGATCGAAGTTGCCGAGCTTGACCGGCAGGAGGTCGCCCATCACGTCCTCCAACGTCGCGCGCAGGCGCAGCGTCTTCTCGCGGTCCACAGCGATGGTCCGCCGCCGGAGCTTCGCGATGTCCGCCGGCGTGGCGATGGGGAAGCTGAAGCTGTAAGCGATGGATTTCTCCATGCCCACCGCGCCGCGGATTTCCACCGGCACGCCGTAATCCGAAAACACCATCCGCCATCCGAGCCGGTAGTGAGGCTCGATCACGATGTCGTCGCCGAGTTCCTCGGCCTGGCGCAGCGTGATGCGCATGTTCTTCTCGACGCTCCGCAGGAACGGGTCCTCGCACAGCACCTCGCTCTCGGCCACGTAGCCGTCAATCCACGCCGTCTCGAAGAGGATCACCGGACGCTCGGCCTTCAGGTCGTGCACCGCCTTCCACAGGCGCTTGCGTTCCTTCATGACCGGCAGCGAAGCGAACTCCATCCACTTCGTCGCCAGTCCCCGGATGATGCTTCGGTCTCTTGGGGAGATCATGGATTTCTCCTTTCCGGCGGCGGCGCGCGGCGGACGCAACGGAAGCCGATGGCGTCGCGCGCGAAGCACGCGTCCTGAAAACCCGGCGCGGCGCCGACGCGCGCGGCCGAGCGGCAGCCGTCCGCGGCGGAACTCCACGCGCCGCCGCGCAACCCGTAGCGTTCGCCGTCGCCGGGACCACGCGGATTCTCCTTCTGGCTTCTCGCGTAATACGCGGCGTCATAGACGTCGTTGCACCACTCGGCCACGTTGCCGTGCATGTCGAACAGGCCCCACGCGTTCGGCTGCTTCTGAGCCACCGGCTGTGTTTTCTTCTCGGCGTTCTCTGCGAACCAAGCGTGACGCCGCAACTGCCGCGGGTCGGCGCCGAAGCCGTAGTCGTCCGTCGCGCCGGCGCGGCAGGCGTATTCCCATTCCGCCTCCGTCGGCAGGCGGTAGCCGTCGGCGGCAAAGTTGCACTTCGCCGTCGTCTCGTCGTAGCACGGCGTCAGCCCTTCGCTCCTGGAGCGCAGGTTGCAGTAGATCGCCGCCTCGGCCCAACTGACCTGTTCGACGGGCCGCGTGGCGCCCTTGAAGTGCGACGGCGAGGGATTGTCCTGCATCAGCCGGCCGAACTGCTCCTGCGTCACCTCGGTGCGGTCCATCAGGAACGCGTCGAGCCGCACCCGATGCGCCGGCGCTTCTTCCGGTTTGCCTCTTGCGCTTCCCATATCGAACTCGCCGGCGAGAATCAACACCATCTCCGCGCCGCTCTTGGTGTTGATTGCCGTGGGCGCGTCGCGTTGGTCCGCCTTCTGGCAGGAGCAAGAGAGAACGACGATCACGAACATCCCGCACGCAAGCCGGACGGCAGGATTCATCGCTTGCCCTTCGCGATGGGAACCCAGTCGGGTTCCTTGTTCGAGATGCCGTCGGTGGTGATCTGCACGAAACGGTTGGAGGCGTTGGCGTCGGCCACGAAGATGTGCCAGCCCGCGGCCACCACGCCGACGAACTCCGGCGCGGGCGCGAGTTTCTTCTCCGACTTCGTGCCGCTGGCGAAGGCGAGGTAACGGCCGTCCGGCGACCAATCCACGTGATATGCCTCGATCGGCTTCTCGGTGGCCACCACGCAACGCTGGTTGACGACCTTCGGCTCTGGCCCGCTGAAATCCAGGTCGCCCACGCGCAACTGAAAATCGTTAGCGCCCCACGCGACATGTTTGCCGTCGGGGCTGACATCGGGCCGGCAGCCGGGGAGGCCGAGATTCACGACCTTGTCGCCGTTGGCTTCGACCGCGAGGATGCCGTGCTTGCAGTTCATGCCGGCATGGACCGTCGCAATGATCCATTGGCCATCGGGCGTGCTGCTGAGGTTGTAGAGGTGTTCGATGGCCGGATTCGGATGCGGCTTCACTTTCCGTGTCGCGACATCCCACGTCATCAGTCCTCTTGATGCGTAGTCGCGAAGCGTGAACCCTTCCAGCTCGCCGGGGACATACATGACGCCGGTGCCGGCGGCATTCCAGAACGGGTAGCGGGCGTTGCGCGCCACGAGCGTGCGGCGCTTGCCGTCGTAGTTCATCTCATAAACGTTGCGGACCTTGTTCGTGCCTTCGCCTTCGTCCACCACGAACGCGATCTTCGAGCCGTCCGGCGACACCTGCGGATACATCTCGTGGATCTTCGGCGTCTTCGTCAGGTTGACCAGATGCGAGCCGTCGGCGTTGACCTGGCAGATCTCCCAGTTGTCGTCGCGGTAGCTCTCGAAGACGATCTTGTAGGGAAGGCGTTTGAGTTCGTCGCGCAGATCCGCCGCCGCGAGCGGGAAGACGAGCGTGACGTGAGCGAGTGCCAGCAGGATTCGATGTGTGGTTTTCATGATGCGAACAATTCCCTGACGATCTTCAGCGTCCGGTCAATCTGGCGGCGCGAGACATCTAGATGAGTCACCGCGCGCACGGTGGAGGGGCCGGTCATGCTGAAGCGCACGCCGCGCCCGCGCGCCCGCGCGACGAACTGCTCCGCCATCACGCCGAGGCCGCGCACGTCGAAGATGACGATGTTGGTCTCGACCTCGCGCGGGTCGAGCGCGATGCCACGAATCTCCGCCAGGCTTTCCGCGAGACGTTTTGCGTTGGCGTGATCCTCGGCGAGACGCGCGACGTGATGCCGGAGTGCATGGACGCCCGCGGCGGCGATGATGCCGGCCTGGCGCATCGCGCCGCCGAAGCGCTGCTTCAGCCGCCGCGCCTCCTTCATCAACTCGCGCGAGCCGGCGATGCACGCGCCCACCGGCGCGCCGAGGCCCTTGCTGAAATCAATCCAGACCGTGTCGAACGCGGCGGCGTAAGTCTTCGCGCTGATGCCGGTGGCCACGACCGCGTTCAACAGCCGCGCGCCGTCCATGTGGAGACGGAGCTTGTGTTTGCGGGCCGCGGTCGTCACCGCGCGCAGCGTCTCCAGCGGCCAGCACGTGCCGCCGCCGAAGTTGTGCGTGTTCTCCACCGACACGAGCGCTGTGCGCGGGTTGTGCGGAATGTCGGCGCGCACAGCGGCCTCGACATCCGCCGCCGTGAACACGCCGCGCCGCGTGGCGATGCCGCGCAGCATGACGCCGCTGATCGCCGCCGGCCCGCCAGTCTCCGACAGCACCGGATGACTGCGCGCCTCGATGATGACTTCGTCGCCGGGGCGGGTGTGGAGGCTGATGCCGATGAGGTTGCACATCGTGCCGCTCGGCAGGAACAGCGCTGCCTCCTTGCCGAGCAACTCAGCCACCATCTCATGCAACCGGTTGACGGTGGGGTCCTCGCCCTTCTGCTCGTCGCCGACCTCGGCCCGCGCCATGGCGCGGCGCATGGCGGGTGTCGGCGTCGTCAGCGTGTCGCTGTAGAGGTCAATCGCGATCGGCGGCAGCGGTTTCATGGCGGCGACGTTGCAGGCCGGTTCAATGTGTTGCGGCGGTGTTGACGAACTTCTTCGGCACAAGGTCTTTCACAGCGCGGGCGATGATGGTCTCGACGCCGGAGGCGAAGCGCGTCGGGCGGGCGTAATAGATCATGGCGCCGGCGGCCTCGTAGCCGCCCTCCTCCCAGACGCGCTGCGAGGGGATGTAGCAGGGCACGTCGTTGGAGTAACCGTTGACCCACGTGCGGGCGGGATCGTATTCGCGTTTGAAACGCAGGCTGTAGTCCACGACGACTTCGCCGGGCAGGTTGATGGTCAGCAGGTCGTCGCCGTAATGCCAGACCTGCACGCTGTAGGGCAGCGCGGTGGGGATCTTCTGGCCGCGCTCGGCCATCGCGAGAAACTGGCGCGCGTGGTAGGCGATGTATCTGCTTTTGTCGGCGGTCTTCGCCTTCCATTCCTCGACGGTGGGCAACTTGTCGAACGGCAGGATGATGTGTTTGGCGGCGCAACGCAGCGGGCCGTGCACGGGCTTCATCGGCTGGCCGACGACGCGGGCCACCTCCGCGGCAAGGGCGCCGCCGTGTTGCGTCACGAGTTCTATCTTCTGTCGCGGATAAGGATTCTGGTCGCCGCCGCAGCCGAGCGCCACGAGGCAGACTGTGCCGGGGAAATGCGACTCGATCTCCTCGCGCGCGCAGCCGGCCCAGTCGCCGTGGACTTCGTTGAAGTTCAGCGTGGTGCAATGGCAGGCGTAGCTGGTGAAGACCGCCATGAGCTTGTCGTCGGCGCTCTTCACGCGCAGCACGGGCAGCGCATGGTCCACGGGGCCTGTGGGATTCGGCGCGTTTTGAAAGCTGGTCCCTGTCCTGAGGCGGCGGTTGCCGGCAAACGTCACCTTGCCGATGCTCCAGTCCAGATGGGCGGGCTTTATGCCGTCGAGCGCGATGGTGACGATCCGGACAAGCTTCACGGTCAACTCCTCGGTGTAGCGGTTCACGCGCTCCTGCTGGCCGGCGGACAGGTCGGCGCCAAAGATGAACGGCAGCACGCCGCGCAGCATCGGCGCGCAATGGGTGTGGCTGGAGTGCAGGGAAAAGCGCGCGTCGGCGATCTTCCTGCCGGCGGCGGCGAGGCGCTTCAGCACGTCGGCCCGCAACGTTGCGGGGACGCCGCAGTTGTCCACCGTGACGATGACGGCGGGCGCGTCCTTCTGCCACGCGAGCACGAGCGCCTTGGCGTGGATGTGCTGGTTGACGCGCTCGAATTCGTTCGTGCGGCTGCCGTAGCCGCTGAGGCGCACGGGATAGTCCGGTGTGATGTCAACGGAGGCGGCGCCAGCTTTCCATGCCGTGCCGGATTCCGCTGCGAGGGAAGAAGCGGCGATGAGCTGCAGGCTGACCGCCATGAGGGACCAGAGTTTGGCGTGCATGGCGTGATTTAGAACAGACAATGGATGGCGCGACAAGCACGGAGTCGCGCCTTCGATGAAGATGTGCAACGTTCCGCGCATGAACCTGGCCATGGGCAAGCGCGAGTTGGAGTTGGGTGGAAAGTATCTGGGGACGCTGCGGGATTCGACGGGCCTCAAGGGCGACTTTGCGGCGCTGCGCGCGCGCATGGCGGAGGACGGCTACCTGCGCATCCGCGGGCTGCACGACCGCGAGAAGGTGAAGGCGGCGCGGCGCATGATCCTGCAGAACCTCGACGCGAACGGCCAGATTGACCGCTCGCGACCGCTTGATGAGGGATGGATCGCGACAGACAAGCGCGGCGCGTTCAAGGGCGGCGACAAGGCCGTCACGCACACGCCGGAGTTCCTCGGCGTCGTCGAGGCGCCGGAGTTGATGGAGTTCTTCGGCGGTTTCCTCGGCGCGCTCGCGCTCACCTATAATTACAAATGGGTGCGCGCCGTCGGCAGCGGCGAGTTCACCGGCGCGCACTACGATGTCGTCTATATGGGGCGCGGGACGCTGAACCTGCTCACCTGCTGGACGCCGCTGGGCGACATCCCGTTCGAGATGGGCGGGCTGGCGGTGCTGCGCGGGTCGCATCGCTTCGAGCGCGTGAAAGAGACCTACGGCCGGATGGACGTGGACCGCGACCACGTCGAAGGCTGGTTCTCCAAAGACCCCGTGGAACTGGTGGACCGGTTCGGCGGGCGATGGGAGACGGCGGAGTTCGAGATGGGCGACGCGCTGGTCTTCGGGATGTTCACGATGCACGGCTCGATCACCAACACGACGCAACGCTACCGCATCAGTTGCGACACGCGTTACCAGCGCGCCGACGAGCCGGCCGACGAACGCTGGGTCGGCGACAAGCCGAAAGCGCACTACGCGCGAGGCAGCGCGCCGGTCGTCCCGATGGAGGAAGCGCGCAAGAATTGGGGCGTGTAGGCGGCGGCAGGTTCCGGGGTATCCGGGACAAGAGGCGGATCTCTGCGAAGTCACAGGAGCGCACGGTGTTTTTGTGCGCTCCAATTCTCCAACTCTTCGCTTGGCAGCCCGCCGGCTTTCCGCTAGGGTCGCGCTGTGGCCGACATCGGGCAGCTTCAGGAGCGCCTCGGTCACCGGTTCGGCCGCCCTGAACTGTTGACCGAGGCGCTCACCCATCGCTCGGTTCTTCACGAGACCAACTCGGCGCGAAACAAGACGCCGAGGCCGGCCGTGGACAACCAGCGGTTGGAATTCTTTGGTGACGCCGTCCTCCAACTGGTGCTCACCGAGGAGGTCTTTGCGCGCTTCCCCAAGGCCGACGAGGGCCACCTGACCAAGCTCCGCGCGCGGCTCGCCAACCGCCACATGCTGTTCCACCTCGCGCACGAGCTGGCGCTCGGCGACCATCTCGCCCTCGGCAAGGGTGAGGACACCAGCGGGGGCCGGCGCCGGCCGTCGAACCTCGCCGACGCCTTCGAGTCGGTCGTTGGCGCGCTCTACCTCGACGGCGGTTACGAAGCCGCCCGCCGTTTCCTGCTCGGTTGTTACGAAAGCCAGCTCGCCCGGCTCGAAGTCGCCGACAGCGGTGACAACCCGAAAGGCGAGCTGCAGGAATTCCTCCAGGTGGTTTCCGGCAAGAACCCCGTCTATCGCATCGTCAGCGAGACCGGCCCCGACCACAACAAACGCTTCGAGGTCATGGTCGAGTTTGAGGGGCGCGAACTGGGCCGCGGCGCCGGCAGCAGCAAGAAGGAGGCGGAGATGCGCGCTGCCGAGGTGGCGCTGGCGGCGCTCACCACCAACGGGCCGCGGGGGGAGCCGCCGCCCGCGGACGAGAGTTTGCCGCAAATCTGAGCAACGATGCAATTGAATCGGGAGCGCCCGCGTCTCGCAGGCGTCCCGTTGCCGGCAAGCCGCAAGACAGCCGCCCGCCGTCACATTTCACTTGAGCCGCCCCGGCGCGTCCCGTAGAAGCAGCACGCCATGACCTCTCCTGCCGTTCCCTCCAAACCTCCACGGCTGATGTCGCTCGATGCGTTCCGCGGCTTCACGATGCTCGCGATGGCCTCCGGTGGACTGGGCATCGTCGCGGTCGCGAAGAAGATGCCGGATTCCATCTGGGCGAGCGTTGCACCGCAGTTGCAGCATGCGGAGTGGATCGGCTGCGCAGCGTGGGACCTGATCATGCCGGCGTTCATGTTCATCGTGGGCGTGGCGATGCCGTTCTCGTTTGCGCGGCGCGCGGCGGAGGGCCAGTCGTTCGGGCGGCAATTCCGGCACGCATTGGTGCGCGCGGTGGTGCTGG
>JACRKA010000342.1 GCA_016219905.1 Verrucomicrobiota bacterium | reverse complement strand
GCTGCCGCGCGGCCTCGGCGGCAACACAACCGCCCGCCAGGCGCTCGGCTACAAGGAGGTCATGGCCCATCTTCGCGGCGAAACGTCGCTCGCCGACACCATCGCGTTGGTGAAGACGCGCACGCGCCAGTTCGCCAAGCGACAACTCACGTGGTTCCGACATCAGGCGCGGGTGGAATGGGTGCGCGTTGCGGCGGACGGTTCGGCAGCGACAATCGCGGAGCGGCTTCTGCACAGCCCCGTCAGGGGCGACATGCCTATAGACCGCCACGCAACATCGCGACTAGCTCCGTCAGGAGCGGCATGAAACTGGTCACCCGAACCAGGGCGCTCCTGACGGAGCTTCTGGTGGTTCGGCCGCGGTGGCTATAGACATATCGCCCCTAGCGGGGCTTTCAGGATACGGCTTCTCCCTCCTCACTTTCCCTGTTGTTTCCGTCTGGATTTCTTCTATTCTCCCGGCGCTATGGCATTCTCAAAACTTGAGCTTTCACATGACGTGTTGCAGGGCGTCCGCGCGGCGGGCTACACCGACCCGACGCCGATCCAGGCGCGCGTGATCCCGCTGGTGCTCGGCGGACGCGACATCATCGGCTGCGCGCAGACCGGCACGGGCAAGACCGCCGCGTTCGCGCTGCCGATCCTCACCAAACTCGACCAGCCCGGCAAACTGCGCGCGTTGGTGCTGGAGCCGACCCGCGAACTGGCCGCGCAGGTCGAGACCGCGTTTCGCGACTACGGCCGGTTCACCAAGCTGCGCATCGCCGTGATCTACGGCGGTGTCGGTTACGCCCAGCAGGAGAAGGCGCTGCGCGAGGGCGTGGACGTCATCGTGGCCACGCCGGGCCGGCTCCTCGACCACATGCAGCAAGGCCGCTGCAAGCTGGATCACATCGAGTTCCTCATCCTCGACGAGGCCGACCGGATGCTGGACATGGGTTTCCTGCCGGATGTGAAACGGATCATTGACCGGTGCGCGAAGAAGCGGCAGACGATGCTGTTCTCCGCCACGGTCCCGCCGGAGATCGCGACGCTCACGCAGTGGGCGTTGACCAACCCGGAGACGATCGAGGTGGGCCGCCGCCGGTCGCCCGCCGAGACCATCCGGCATGCGCTCTACCCGGTGGCCGACGACCAGCGCGACGAGTTGCTGCTGGAGCTGCTCAAGCGGACGGAGTTCGAGTCGGTGCTGGTGTTCTGCCGCATGAAGGACCGGGCCGACCACGTTGCGGCGATGCTCCATCGCGCGGGCCATTCCACGACGGTGCTGCATTCCAACCGCACCCAGAATGAGCGCGAGCAGGCGTTGCGAGGCTTCCGCGACGGCCGGTTCGAGGTCATGGTGGCCACCGACATCGCCGCGCGCGGGCTGGACATCGAGGACGTCAGCCACGTCATCAACTACGACATGCCGCAGCACGCCGAGGACTACGTCCACCGCATCGGCCGCACGGGCCGGGCGCTCGCGACGGGCGACGCGTTCACCATCATGACCGCCGAGGACAGGAAACAGGTTCACGCCATCGAGTTTTTCATCGGCGCGAGCGTCCCGCGCGTGAAGCTGGAAAACTTCCCCTACAAATACACCACGCTGCTCGACTCGGAAGCGGAGAAGCGGCTGCGGACGATGGGGCGGCGGCGAAGATGAGCAGAACAGGGAGTGTTGGAGTCTTGGAGTAATGGAATAATGGAACATTCCACCCAACCCAATACTCCATCACTCCATCACTCCACCACTCCGCCCCCGCCTTCTTCCATGGTCCGCTCCACCGGCGCGCTCGGCGCGGCGACGATGATCAGCCGTGTGCTGGGGCTGGTCCGTGAGATGGTCTATGCGAGCTTCATGGGCCAGGGGCTGGTGGCGTCGGCGTTCTACTACGCGTTCACGGTGCCGAACCTCTTCCGCCGGCTGCTCGGCGAGGGCGCGCTCAGCGCCGCGTTCGTGCCGGTGTTCACCGAAAAACTCCAGCGCGAGGGCAAGGAGTCTGCGTGGCGCGCGGCCAACGCGGTCGCGTCGGCGCTGACGGTGGTGCTCGTCGGCCTGACGCTCGTGGTGGTCGGCGCGCTGCTCGGCGCGCTGGCGTGGGCCGGGCCGCGCGAGAACCAACGGCTGGTCCTGCGGCTGACGGCGACGATGTTCCCCTACATGATCTTCGTCTGCCTCGCGGCGCTGGCGATGGGGATTCTCAACGCGCTGCGCCACTTCTTTGTGCCGGCGTTTTCGCCGGTGTTGCTGAACATCGTGCTCATCGGCTCGGTGTTCTGGTTCTGCCCGCGCTTCGGCGACACGTTGGAAACGCAGGTGATGGGCCTCGCGCTCGGCGTGCTGCTCGGCGGCGTCGTTCAACTCGCCTACCAGATGCCGCAGCTCTGGCGCGTAGGCTGGCGGCCGCATTGGAACCTGCACTGGCATGACGAGACCGTGCGGCAGGTGTCGAAGCTGCTCGCGCCGGGCGTCATCGGGGTCATCGCCTACCAGATCAACGTCATCGTGGGGCGGACGCTCGGCTTCTTCGTCGGCGATTATGTGCCCGCCGCGCTCAACAACGCCGATCGGCTGATGGAACTGCCGCAGGGCGTGTTCGGCGTCTCGCTCGCCACCTACATGCTGCCGGCGCTGGCGGCCATCGCCGCGCGCGGCGCGATGGATGAATTCCGCGCCGAGATCGGCCGCGCGCTGCGGTTCCTGCTGGTCATCACCGTGCCGGCGACCGTCGGGCTGGTGGTGCTGGGCGAGCCGATCGTGCGGCTGCTGTTCGAGCGCGGGCGGTTCACGGCGGAGAGCACGGCGCACTGCGCGTATGCGTTGCAGTTCTCGGCGCTGGGGCTGACGTTCTTCTCGGCGACGAGCATCCTGGCGCGGGCCTTCTACGCGCGGAAGGACACGAAGACGCCGATGAAGATCGCCGTCACCTCGATGGTGGCAAACATTGCCTTTGCGCTCTGCCTGATGTGGCCGCTGCGCGAAGGCGGCCTCGCGCTGGCCAACTCGCTCTCGGCGGCGGTGAACGCCACGGCGCTGTTCGTGCTGCTGCGCCGGCGGATCGGCTCGTTGCACGGACGCGAACTGGCCTCGGCGGCTGCACGCATCGCGCTCGCGGCGCTGGTCATGGCCGCCGCGTGCTGGGCGGCGCACGGCTGGCTGGCGGCGCGGCTGACGCCGGACACGCTGCCGCACAACCTCGCGCTGGCGCTCGTGCCGGTGGCCGTCGGTGTGGTCGTCTATTTCGCCGCGGCGTTCGTGCTGGCCGGCGGGGAGTTGCGGGCGATCCTGCGCGGCCGCCCGACAGCCGGTTGAAACGCGGGAAGCGACGCGGGTCTGGCGCGCATCGGTCTTCACGGCGGGGCAAGATGAATTTTTTGCGGGCTTTTTTGGGGATGCCGCGCTAGTGTCCGCGCTGCGTGGTTCCGGGTCGTGAGATCGAGGGGTTCGCGTGAAACTGCGTGCGACGTATGTGATTTATACGGTCGTGGTCGCCTGCATGCTGGTCGCCACCGTCTGGACTGTTTGCGCGCTGGCCGAGACGGGGTCCGCGGTCAACAACATCAACGGCATTGACCGCAGCGATCCGCAGGTCGTGGCGTTGGCGCACCGATTCAAGACTGTTTTAGGTGTGACCTTGCTGACGTATGTGGGCGGGGTCGTGGTGATGCTTTGCACCGCGGCCATCACCCGCGCCAACCAGAAGGCAGAATTGAATCAGGCCGAAAGCCGGTGATGCATTGAAGACCAACCGCCACACATCAAGTTGACGGCCGGCCGCCACAACAAACACGAACATGAACCGACGACACTTCCTCAAGACTTCACTCGCCACCACCACCCTCGCGGGCCTCGGCAGCGCGCTGGCCGCCGAAGCCGGCCACGGCAAGCGCGAGTTCTTTGAACTTCGCGCCTTCACCTTGAGACCGGACAAGCAGCCGGTGGCGGACGATTATCTCAGCAAGGCGTTCATCCCCGCGATGAACCGTCTCGGCGTCCGCCCCATCGGCGTGTTCCACGACGCGCCGGAGTTGAACCCGCCCCCGAAGACTCCGCCCGCGACGCCGCCGCTGCCGACTGCGCCGCTCTATGTGCTCATCCGCTACACCTCGCTCGACCAGATCGCGACGGTGGCCACGCGGCTCGCGGCCGACGCGGAATACCAGAAGGCCGGCGAGGCTTATCTGCGCGCGCCCGCCACCGACCCGGTCTATGACCGCATCGAAAGCTCGGTGCTGCTGGCGTTCGAGGGGATGCCCGCGCTCGACGCGCCGCCGAAAGGCGACCGCATCTTCCAGCTCCGCATCTACGAAAGCTGCGGCGAGGCGGCCGGCAAAAAGAAGATCGAGATGTTCAACAGCGCCGGCGAGATCGCCATCTTCCGCCGCTGCGGGCTGAAGCCGGTGTTTTTCGGCGAGACCATTGCCGGGCTGCGGATGCCGAACCTGACCTACATGCTGACGTTCCCCGACGACGACGCGCGCAAGGCGGCGTGGGACAAGTTCCGCTCCGACCCGGATTGGTTGAGGCTGCGCGCGATGCCGGAATACGCCGACAAGGCCATCGTGTCGAAGATCACGAACCGCGTCCTGAAGCCGGCGCCGTATTCGCAGATCTGAACACGGCAGTCACTTCTTCGGCTTCGCGTCGGCCTTCGGCACGATGTCGAGCAGGCTGGGGAGGTTCGGGTTGCTGAGGGCTTGCGAGAGGCCGCCGGCTTGCATGAACGGCGGAATCCTGAACGTGCCCAGCGTGGCGTCTGCGGCCGTTTGCTCCTGCCCCGGCAATGCGGGCGGTTGTGGCAACGGGCCGGTCAAACGATCCCATTGCGACTTCGCATCGGGTGAAAGCTGGGTGATGGCGTTGGCGTAGGCGAGAGATTCCCGGTCGCGCTTGAGGTCGCGCGCGAGCCACGCCAGCGCGACGTAGTTGGCGGCGCGCTCCGCGGGCTGGCTGGCGGCGGCGAGGTCCCCGTAGTGGGCGAGCAGGGCCAGCAACGACTGCGGATGGAGGTCGCGCCACGGGACGGAGACTCCGCCGAACGCCTGCGCGAAGGTGATGACTGTCGCGTCGGCTTTGGCGGCCTTGCCGGCGAGCGCGCCGCCGCGGCGGTTGGCGAGGCCGGGCTTGTCGTAGGGCGACTTGGGCATGGTTTCGATGGCGGCTTTCTTCAACGCGCTCATCCGCTGGTAAAGCGCGGCGCGATCTGCAACGACCTGCTTGAGTTCGGGAACGGTCATGCGAGCGGCAACGGATGTGAAGGCCGCGGCGGCGCTGTCGAAGTCGTAGCTGTTGGCCGCGGCGGCAGCGGCCTGTTCGGCGGGCGGCAGGAAACTCGTCTCGACGGCAAATTGCCCGCGGAGTTTCTGGATGCGTTCGAGTTCCTGCCGGTCCTTCGCGAGGGCTTTCTGCTGCTTGATGGCCGGGTCTTCGTTGAAGACGCCAACGAGGCGGGCGATCTCCTTCTCGATCAGCCCAAACCGCGAGAGCAGGAACGCCCGCCGTTCGCTTTGCCGGAGGCCGGCTTTGAGGGCATTGAGTTTCTGGCTCGCGTCGCCGGCTTTGCCCTCGGCCCGCGCGCGGGCGATGTCGTTCATCGCGTTGACCGCGAACAGGAGATCTTCCGCCATCAGCCGGGCGAGGTCCTGGAATTGCAGCACCCATTTCACGTCATCGAATGAGCGTGGCCCGGCGTAGTCGCCGAGCCATTTCGCCGCGTCGGCAAAGCGTCCTTCGTCGAGCGCTTGCGCTCCGAGGTAGAACTGGGTCAGCGCCCAGGCCGGCGGCATGTCGCTCTTGATTCCTTGCTCGGCGGCATCGGTCCGAATTGTCCCGAGAACCACCTGCGCCACGGTGGCGGCGAAGTTGCTGGCGTCCGCCGTTTCGGGCACGCCGCGGCGCGACTCGGGCGGGATGGCTTCCTCGAATGCCTTGCGCGCCTCGGCCGGCCTGCCGAGGAGGTAGAGGATCGCGCCGATCTGGCAGCGCACGGCGGCGCGGCGCGCGGGCGTATCGGACAGTCTTGCCTCAGCCTTGCGGTAGTTCTCCAGCGCCTCGTTGTATCGGCCAGCAGCCAACTCGGTATCGGCTGTCGCCCAGAACTCCAAGCCGGTCGGGCCGAGTGGCACGATAGGGCCGGGCACGAAAACTTGTTTGGCCGAGCCGAAGAGGGTGTCGCGGTAGTGCCAAACGGCCCACGCGCAGGCAAAGCACGCGGCCAGGGCGACGAGCTTGCCGACGTAGCTCTTGGGCCTGCGTCGGGGCGCACGAGGGGCGGCGGCGGGGCTTGCCGGACGCCGCATGGTGACCACGAAAGGCTGGGCTTGGACGACAAT
>JACRKA010000348.1 GCA_016219905.1 Verrucomicrobiota bacterium | reverse complement strand
TCAAATCCGACGACACGCCCAAGCCCGTGCCGGACGACGCGACCAGCCTGTCCACGATCCACGTGAACAACGCCCGGCCCGTGGGCGACGTGTCCGTGGGCTTGCGCGTCGAACATCCGCGCGCCTCGGACATGGCGTTCCATCTCGTCAGCCCGCGGGGCACGCGCATCCTGCTGGCGGAGAATCGCGGCGGCGTGCTCGCACGCGGATACGGTTCGGGCGACCTGCCCGACCCGGCGTACACTGGTTTCACGGACGACACGAACATCACCACGGTGCCGTTCAAATTCGCGCCCGTGCCGTTCACGCCGTTGGTCAGCCCGCTGCCGTTGTTCACTTCCGGCTTCGAGAATGACGCCCCCGGCGCCTACGCCACACCCGCCGTGGTGGATGGCTGGCTGGTGGAGACGAATCTGGTCAGGGTTCTGACCGGCCTCACGCGCGCGAACTCGGGCACCAACTACCTGACGATGACGAACAGCACCATCTCGCGCACGATCCCGACGCTGCAAGGCCGCGCTTATCGGTTGCGCTTCGCGAGCCGCGTCGGGGGCTTGGGCTTGTTCAACACGGGCGTGAACGATGACGGAGTGCCGCTCGCCGCCGGTCAAGCCGACCCGCACTACAACGGCGTGGTGGTGAACCCCGCGGCTTTCCCCCGCAACTGGCTGCTCAACAGTCCGGACTCGAGTTGGATTACCCAGCCGGGCAACAAATCGTTCGGAGCGCTGCCCGAGGATTTCCCGGACTGGACGGCGTCCGACCTCGCGGCCCTGGATCTGGCCGCCGCCAGCAGCGGCCCCGTGTTCCAGTTGCACCCGTACCGCACGGCCTTTGACCTCACCGGTTTCGATCTCGCCACCGCGCGCATCCTCGGCCGCTTCGTGGTGGATTATCAAATGACCGACTTGCGTGTGAACGGCATCGGGCGGAGCATCAATTACCGCGCGGCCGACCGGTTTTCCCGGCCGTTCAGCCTGGCCGGGGGTTTCCTGCCCGGCACCAACACGCTGGACTTCTTCACGATGAGCCGGTCCAACGCGCACGGTTTCCGCGCCGAGTTGAAGCTCTTCGCCAGCGTGGCGATTACCCCCAGCAACGCGCTCCCGGTGGTCTTCATTCCCGGCCTGTTCACCAACGCAATCCCGATCTCCAGCGCGTGGCGCACCAACACCATTGAATTCGTCGCCGCGAGCAACGACCTGACGCTCGCCCTGTCCGCGTTGCTGCCGCAGGTCGCCCTCGACAGCTTCGAGTTGAAGGAACTCGGCGACACCTGGTACCTGCCGGAAGAAACCCTCAAACCCATCCTCGGCGAACCCGCCCTCGGCGATTGGCAGCTCGAAGCCACCGACTCGCGCGTCGGCCCGGCCGATCCGCCGCCGCCGACGCTCTTGAGCTGGCGCCTGCAACTCTACCTCGCGCGCACCAATCCGCCCGCGCTCACCCTCACCAACGGCCAGTGCTTCAGCGGCAACGTGGAACCCGGCGAAACCCGTTACTTCCAGGTCAACCTGCCGCTCAACGTCAACTTCGCGAACAACTACCTCAGCGGTCCCGACGACCTCGTGCTGCTCTTCAACCAGAACGGCCTGCCGCAGGGTTTTCTGCCCGACGACGTTGTCGTGGATTCCGTCGGCGCCAACGGCACCGAAACGCTCACCTTGAGCACGAACGTGCCGCCCTTCATCCAGCCCGGTCAGCGGTACTACCTGGGGGTGCAAACCCGGAACCCTGACAGCCCCAGCGCGTTCACGATCTGTGTCAATTACAGCGCGCTCAGCATTATTCCGCTCACCAACGCCATCCCGTATACCAACACGATTCCGGCGAACGGGGCGCCTGATTACTACTCGTTCACGGTTTCGGATCTCGCCCGCACGGTGGACTTCGAATTGTTCCCGGTCGATGGCAACGTCGACCTTTACCTGCGGCGCGGCCCGCCGCCGCCGAGCGATCTCAGTTACGATTACCAGGCCATCAACCTGGGGCTGACGAATGAACTGATTCATCTCACGCGCGCCTCCGTGCCGGTCGCGCTCACCCCGGGCGTCTGGTTCCTCTCGGTCTACAACCGCGAAACCACCCCGGTGAATTACTCGATCCGCGCCACCGAATTCCTGGACAACCTCGTCACACTGGTGACAGCCGACGCGAATGCGTCCGAATTGGGGCCGGACAGCGGCGTGTTCACGCTGACGCGCAGCGGCTCGACCGCGGGGCCGCTGGCAGTAAACCTGGGCTGGAGCGGAACCGCCACCAACGGCGTGGACTACGCGGCGTTGCCAAGCGTCGTGATCATTCCGGATGGCGCGGCCAGCACGAACATAATCGTCACGCCGCTGGTTGATTCGCTGGTCGAACTCCCCGAAACCGCGATCCTCACCCTCCGGCCGGTGGCGAACTACGTCATCGGCGCGCCATCAAGCGGGACGGTGACGATTGCGGACGGGCCGGGGCAGCCGGTGATCATCGATCCGGACATTGTGGTGACGGATACGAACATCTGCCTGACTTGGCCGACGCTCATCGGGGTGGAGTACATCGTGCAGGCGCGGGTGGACATTGGCGATCCGGTGTGGACGAACCTGACGAACTTGGTGGCGACGGCGACCACGACGACGTATTGCATCGACCTGCCGAGTCCGTGGCACTTCTTCCAGGTGGTGGAGTTGATTTCACCGGTGTTGCCCGACGTGACGGTCGTGGCGACGGACGCGAACGCGTCCGAGGTCGGGCCGGACAGCGGCGTGTTCACGGTGACGCGGAGCGGATCGACGACGGGCGCGCTGACGGTGAACGTGAGTTGGAGCGGGACTGCGGCGAACGGGGTGGACTACGCGGCGTTGGCAAATAGCGTGACGATTCCGGACGGCGCGGCGAGCGCGACGGTGACGGTGACGCCGCTGGCCGACGCGCTGGTGGAAGGCGCGGAGACGGCGGTGCTGACGGTGGTGGCGGGGGCTGGTTACGCGGTGGGCGCGCCATCGAGCGGGACGGTGACGATTGCGGACGGGCCGGGTCAACCGGTGATCATCGATCCGGACATTATGGTGACGGACACGAACATCT
>JACRKA010000341.1 GCA_016219905.1 Verrucomicrobiota bacterium | reverse complement strand
TACGACTTCTCATGGGCGGGTTTTTGCAGCGGCCAGCTCGGCACGAAGAACACCGCTGACAGCGCGAAGACGATCCACGACGAGACCGGCGTCGAGGTCACCAGCATCGCGTCGCTGCGCCAGGCCATGCAGGCGCTCTTCGCCAAATACGCCCCCTGCGCCGTCGCCGTCAAAGCCCAGCACGCCTACAACCGCACGCTCCATTGGCAGGAGCGCGCCGATGCCGACGCTGACCGCGTGTTGCAGAAAAAGCTCCGTGGCGAGAAGCTTGCCGAGGATGAGCGCCTCTGCCTCGGCGACTGGGGCTGGGCGCGCGGCGTCGAGCTGGCCATCGAGCACAACCTGCCGTTCAAGATCCACACCGGCTTCTATGCCGGCCACAGTTCATTGAACCCCGACTACATCCGCAGCGGCTTGCTCGCGCCGATCCTCAAGAAATATCCGCGCGCCCGGTTCGTGCTGATGCACGTCGCCTATCCCTACACCGACGAACTGGTCGCGCTGGGCAAGAGTTTCCCGAACGCTTACGTGGACCTCTGCTGGGGCTGGGGCATTGACCCGTTCACGACGGGCGACTTCGTGCGGCGGATGATCCACGCCGCGCCCGCGAACAAGCTCTTCGCGTTCGGCGCCGACACGCGCTGGCCCAACGCCGCGGTGGCCTACGCGGTCCAGGCGCGGCGCTGGCTTACGCGCGCGTTGCAGGCGGAGGTGGATGACGGGCTGATGACCGAACATGAGGCGTTCACGTTCGCCACGCGCATCATGCTAGCCAACCAGGAGGAATGTTTCAACCTCGCCGCCAAGCGCGCCGCCGTCGCCGCGCGCTGCAAGTAGAAGGCGCCAGACCGAGAAGAAACCCGAAATCCGAATGTCGAAAGCCGAAACAAATCCGAAATTCGAATCTCGAAAGCCGGGATACGCGTTCCCCCTCGTTTTCCGATTTCGTGCTTCGGGCTTGTTTCGGATTTCGGATTTCGAGCTTCGGATTTCAGGATGAGAAATTGAACTTGCGCTGGCCCTCAACCGTTGCGTCCGCTCACTTCTTGCGGAACCGCATCAGGTAGTTCTCTTTCAGGAAATCTGGCGTCTCCACGCGCTGGAAGCCCGCAGCCTCGATCTCGCGCGTGACCTCCTCCTGCCCGGCGCGGACGTGGCCGAGGATCCACGCCGGGCTTTTGCCCGGCTCGCGCCGGTAGTCCACGACGACCAGTTGGCCGCCGGGCCGCAACGCCTGCCGGATCGAAGCCAGCGTGTTGCGCGGGTATTCGAGGTGATGATAGGTGTCGCTGGTGAACACCATGTCCACGGAATACTTCGGCAGTTCCGTCGAGCGGTCGGTGCAGAGGACGGTCTGGATGTTCTTGAGGCCGGCCTCCGTGGCGCGCTTGTTGATGAGCGCAAGGAAGTCCTTCACGATGTCCACCGAATAGACCTTGCCCTTCGGCCCCACGGCGTTGGCGATGAGCATCGAGAACAGGCCCGTGCCCGCGCCGATGTCCGCCACGTGCTGGCCGTGTTTGAGATGCAGCGCATCCAGGACTTTCTCGCGCTGGTCAAAGACCTCGCGGCCGTGTTTCTCAAACCGCCCAAGCCATTTCGAGATGTCGAGGTCGGGCTTGAGATACTCGGTGTTGATGCCGGGCTTGACGCTTTTCTCCTCGGCCTGCGGCGTCTGCGCGACCAGAGGCGCATGAAGGAAAACAAACAGGCCGGCGATGGGGAGAACGACTGGCAGGAGACGTAACTTGATTCGATGCTGAAGCTTCATGGCGCGCGAAACGTATCCGGCCTCAATCGGTATGTCGAGCAGCCGTTGACCGCCGCCGTTTTTGTTCGTGCGTGGCGGCCGACGGGCGGCTATACCCTCAACGCTGTTATGTCCAACGCCAAGTTTGCCCCGACCCTTTCAAGGACAACCGTTTCCTCTTGCCGGATGCTGATCCGATGCGGTGTGTGCCTGTTGTTACTCGCCTCCGCCCACGCCGGCTCCCTCAGCGGTCGCGTGTTCCTCGACGCGAACGGCAACGGCGCGTTCGACGTGGGCGAAAAAGGCGTCGCGGGCTGCGTCGTCAGCGATGAACGCGCGTTCGCGCGGAGTGACGACGAAGGGTGCTACCAACTCACGCTGCCCGCGGGGCCGGCGGTGGCGTTCGTCGTCAACGCGCCCGGCACATGGCCGGCGGCGCGATGGTGGAGCTACGTGGCCGACGGCGCAGCCGATGCGACGGTGGATTTTCCGCTGCGCACGCAGGACCAGGGCGGGCCGCTGTATTTCGTGCACGGCACCGACCCGCACATCCAGACCAACGCCGTGACGATGTATCGCCGCTACGTCGGGCACGTCAACACGCTGCCCGTGCCGGTGAAGTTCGTCGTGCATACGGGCGATCTGGTGATTGATTCGGCCATGACCACGATGGAGCGGGCGCGCGAGCTGTTCAGCCTTTACGAAGACGAGAGCAAGGCATTGAAGCCGCCGCTGCGGAACCTCATGGGCAACCACGACATCGCCGGCGTGACAAATCTGAAACTGAAGGGCGACGAGCCGGGTTTCGGCAAGGTGCTCTACCGCCAACGGCTCGGCCCGGTGACGTATGCTTTTCGTTACGGGCCGTATCACTTTATCGCACTCGACGGCACGATGGTCAAGGAGCGGACGCTGGCCTACGGCCTGACCCAGGAATCCGCCGACTGGGCCGTCCGCTATCTCGGCGAGGTCAAGAGCGACGAGCCGGTCGTCCTGCTCATCCACGAGCCGATGTTCCCCGAAGTCGGCGGCGTGCGGCAGCCGGACACGCCGCAGACGCGGCCGCACGAGGCGCGCCTGCGGGCGGCGTTGAAGGGCAAGAAGCTGGTGATGACGTTGGCCGGCCATGTCCACACCCGCAACGAAACGATGTGGGCCGGCGCGCCGCACATCATCGGCGGGGCCATCTCTTACGCGTGGCACGGCATCCAGCCGTATCCGCCGACGCCGCGCGGCTACGTGCTGTTCCGGCTGGAGGATGGTCGCGAGGAACACGTCTATCTCGACTGGGCCGAGGAACGCTCGATTGACGTGGCGACGCCGGCCTTCACCGACCTCGTGCGCGGCCGCCAGAAAATCAGCGGCGTGGTCGCCGACTTCAACGCGAAGGTCAACGCCGTCGAGTGCGCACTCGGCACGCAGACAACGTCGGCCAAGACTTCGCGCCGTGGCAACCTCGCGACGGCGTTCGAGGCCGCGCTCGACACGTCGAAGCTGGCCGACGGCACGTATGACCTGCTCGTGACCGCCCGCGCCGGCGGCAAGCAATGGACCGAGCGCCACCCATGCATCGTCGTGAACGGCAAGCCGGCGGAGTTCGCCGCGGCGGGCGGGGCGAAGCTCGCGTTCCGCGTCGAAGGCAAGCTGCCTGCCGATGCCCAGGTGTCCTGCAACGGCCATCCGTTGGCCATCCGCGTCGTGTCCGCGACGGAGGTCCATTGCGATGTGTCTGCCGGGCAACTGAGGAGTTTGAACGAGATCGTCATCCGCGCGAAGCCGGCTGCTGCGCCGAACAAACCGGCGACGATCAAAACGGTGACGCTGGACTACAATGGCAAGCGCTGCCGAGACGTCCGCTACTCGCCGCTGGCGCGCAGGCTATTGGTTTCGTCCGTGGTCTCTTACATGGATCTCAGTTACCAAGACTAGGCAAACGCGGGCCACTCTTGTCTGGCCAGCAGTCCACGACAAGAAAGGCAGGATCATGAAACAGGGTATTCAGGCAACGGGCGTTTTTGCCGCGACGGAGCCATCGCGGTCTTGGACGAAGTCGGCAAGCGCAGAGAGATTCTTGCTTTTCCATTGACCGGCATCGGCATCGGGCCAGGATGCGCGGCGTTGCGGCATGACCGCGTTCACTGCTTGTGCTGGGACATGGCGAGCTTCGCCTCCAGTTCCTGGGTGCGCGCGGACATTTCGCGAACGCGCGAGCAGAGCTTTTCCAACAGACTGAAGGCCAGCGCCGGGTTGGTCTGGATCGTGCGCATCAAGGTGCGTTTATCCACGGTGATTACGCGCACATCGCCCAGCGCGCGCACGGTGGACGAACGTTTCATGCTCTGGAACAGGGCCATCTCGCCGAAGAACTCGCCTTCCTTGAGTTCGGCCAGCCGCACTTCGCTGCCGGCCTTGCCTTGAACCACCTCGACCCTTCCCGATTGGATGACATAGAAGCAGTTCCCGTCGGCCCCTTCCTCGATGATGGCCTCGCCATCATGATAGACTTTACCGAGTTCAGTGGTTTGCATGGCATTCTCCGCTAATTGGACTTTGTGGCTGGAAGGCAGGATCGCGGCGGCGGTTTCCCGGGCCAGGTTGGCCATATAGGCCGGTTTCAACATGCGCAGGAAGATCTCCCGATACGGGGCGCTGCCGGTGAATGTGTCCCATAAGACCGTGCTCATGTGCCGGCACGGCCCCGGCTTTCGCTGCTCCTTCGCCACCATGTTCAGAACGCCCCGCTTCAGAATCTTGCTCCGGCGAATCACGCCCGTGAAGGTGAAGATCACTTTGCCGACCCGGTTGTCGTTGATCAGTTTCTGGCAGACCGGCCAGTAATGTTCCTGAAAGGCGGACTCCGAGACGCCGTGCAGGATGGCCGTCACCGCTGCCGCCTTGCCTGTGGTGTAGGCGGCGCCAATGCCGTCCTTGTAGAGTTTGCTGACGCCGGAATCGCCCACGAGCACCACACGGTTGCCAAAGGGCTTTTTGGCGTTGCTGATGTAAATCGGGGGAAAGCACTGGCATGGGGTGCGCTGGGAGAAGTCCCAGTCTGGCGGAAAGCACTGTTTCACCTCCGGCGCTTGCAGGAAACGCAGCACAAACTCCCGGTCCACCTTGTCCGCCAGCATGACCATGGTCACATAGTCGCCCTTGGGAATCAGGGCGGCGAATTCCAAGTGGGGAATGTTCAGCAGGAAGGTGTGCATGGAATTGCCGAAGTGCTGGCGAATCAACTCGCGCCCCAAAAGGAACTCGCAAATGGCCGTCTTGGCCATTTGGGGGGCCTCGTAGCCAAAGTCCAATCCTTCAAAAAGTTTCAGCGCCGCCGGGTTCAAGCCGCACGCCCCGACCACCAGATCATAGGTCTGGCTTTGCCCGCCCTTCGTGGTCACGGTCGGTCGGTCGCCATCCAGCGCCAGGCCCTTGACCTGGTCCTTCACCATGTTCACCCCCTTCTGGATGGTGAGATCGCGCAGATAGCCGTCGAAGCTGCTTCCTTCCATTCCGCTCGATCCAAGCGGTCCGGCCCCGCGATGAATGGCGCCGATCCGCTTTTCGTGGATCGGCGTGTCAATCCGCACGCTCCCCGCTTCCGTGTGCAGGATGTAGGAATCAAGCCCTCGTTGGATCACGGTGGCGGGAATCCGGATCCCTTCCGCCGCCAGGATCTGCACCAACGACTCCGAGATGATGCCGCCACAATGATTGCAGCCGACGGGACCCGCCCGGCCGAAATCCTTGGGGTCATAGACATCCACCCGGACGTTGATTTCCATCCTCGCGGCCGTGTCCAGCAGGAAGTAACTGAAGAAACTGCCGGCCGGCCCGCCCCCCACCACCGCGACGCGGGAGTCATTGCCCAGCGCCAACCCCGGGGTCGTGTCGTGTTGCGCTAAAGTAAAGTCGCGAGCTTTCATGGAACAAGTTCCAGTCAGCTTCTGGATTAGAAGCCATGCGCTTGTCCTTGGTCAAATGGAATCAGGAAATATTCTCCACCCCTCCATCCTGCATCACTCAACTTCGCTTTTCGATCTGCCGTATGATGTCATTGAAGATGAAGTGGTGGGAGGGCAGGAAGGCATACCAGTAGATCGTTCCGGCCAGTCCATGAGGCTGGAAATAAGCGGTGATAGTCAGGCGATTGCCGTCCTTCTCCCCGCTGAGGACAAACTCCAGCCAGGCCTTCCCAGGCACCTTCATTTCGGCGCGCAACCGCAGGATGCGGTCGGTTTCCAGTTTCTCCACCCGCCAGAAATCAATCACATCGTGCAGCCTCAACTCGGACTCGCTCCTTCGGCCCCGCGCCGTGCCAACGCCCATGAGAAGACGGTCACACGCCCCGCGCAGCCGCCACATCCAGTTGCTGTTGAACCACCCCTCGTTGCCGCCAATCCGGCAGAGGGAACGGAACAGGGACGACCGGTCTTTCTGGGTCAGCAACGAGTAACTGCAGACGTAGCGCGGGCGTTCTCGCAGTTCATCCAGCTTGAGGGGCAGCTCGCTCGCCAGGGGATACTCGTCCGACCAGCGCGTATGCACATCGTCCTGCTCCTCCCGCGACATCGCCTTGCGGAGCGCCCCTTCAAAGCTGTTCGGTTGAAATGGCACGAACGACCGGATGTCATTGTTCTTGCAGACCACATCGGCTTGCGCCCACTGCATGAGGCTGAGGATGATCGGCGCGGTGACGGGAGTGGCCAGGCTGGCGCGATAAGCCAGTCCTCTGATGCTGGAGATGGGAAAGGGCGGGAAGTATCGCTTCCGGCCGAGCAGACGAGCCTGGGTCTTCAACATCTCCTCGTAGGTCAACACCTCGCTGCCGCCGATGTCGAAGACCTTGCCTGCCGTCGCGTCGTTTTCGAGAACGCCGACCAGGTATTCAATCACATCGTGCACGCTGATGGGCTGGCATTGTTTCTTGGCCCAGCGAGGGATGGGAATGACACGCAGGTTCTTCACGAGATGGCTGATCAGCTCGTAGGTGGCGCTGCCCGCCCCGATCACGAATGCGGTGCGCAGCACCGTCGTGGGAACCTTTCCCCCGGCCAGTTCCTGGGCGACGGTCGTGCCATTGCCCGGGCCGGGAGTCGCATCGTCCTGGGCCTCACCCAACCGGTCCAGGAAGATGATTCGCTGCAACCCCGCCGTTTCGGCGGCCCTTCTGAAATTGCCGGCGATTTGCCGCTGCACTGGATCGTCCTCCTCCTGCCGCACGAACATGGACTGCATCAGGTAAAATGCGGTGTGAACGCCCTCCATGGTTTTGGCCAGCGATTCGCAGTCCAGTGCGTCGGCGCCGACAATCTCGGCGTTGGGCCAGCGGTCCTGATACTCGGGGGAAAACTCC
>JACRKA010000340.1 GCA_016219905.1 Verrucomicrobiota bacterium | reverse complement strand
CGCCGCCGAGGAATTGGCGGCGGGAAACAGATAAGTGGTTGTTCATGGTATTTTCTCCTGTGTCTTCGAACTGTTGGGAAGGGGCGGCTTTCACTTCGCCTGCCAGCTTTTCCAGACTTTCATCGAACGGGCGAGGTGTTCGCGAGCGTCGTCGGGGACACCGTAACACATCAAGCCGACAGGGCCGCGATAGCCGATCTCGCCGAGCGTCGCCAGCAACTTGCGGTTGTCGAAATTGCCTTTGTCCAGCGGCTGGATCAGGCCGTTGGTCCAGGTCTTCGCGCCGGTCTCCGCGCCGTTGATCGTCACGCAGAAGATTTTCGCTGCGTGTTCGCGGAGCAGGGGCGCGTAGTCTTTGTCGCCATCCACCTTCAACCAGTGGCAGAGGTTGAAGTTGAAGCCGACCCGCGGGTGGTTGGCCTTCTTCACCACCTCGATGATGAACGGCAGGCTTTCGGTCCAGTTGTTGGCGTGGTTGTAGATGGAGATGCGCACGCCCGCTTCGGCAGCCACGTCGCCGAGTTCGCGCAGCGCCTTGACGGCGGGATCCATGCCTCCCGGGTCGGCCGGTTTCAGGCCGCCGAGCAACACACAGACGGTGGCCGGCCGGCCTTTGAGTTTGCGGATGGCCGCCATCTGTCGCGGATCGGGGGAGGCGGCTTTGGCCGGGTTGATGTTGACGCTGGTCCAAAACATGAACACTTGCAGGCCGGCGTCGTCGAGGAACTTGAGATCCGCGTCGAGATCGTCGCCGAGCGAGAGCGACAAGCCGGTTCCGTCGAAGCCGAGTTCGTGCAACAGCTTCGCTTGCTCGGCGAGCGGGCGTGCTTTGAGACCGGGCACGCCAACCTCGACGCAGTAAGCGTAGAATTTCGGAGGCGTCTTGCCGCCACCCGCGAAAGTCAGCGGCGCCAACGCCAGCAAGGTGGCGGTGAGAGTGATGCGTGTGTTCATGCCTTGAATCCCGATAACATGACGTGTCCTTTCAAACTCGTCACGGCACCGGCGGTTTGCCCGCCGCCCACGCCGTGCCGCGCCGGAACAGTTCGAGCGCAGTCGGGTTGAACGCCTTCACGTCGTGGCCGAGCGGCGAGTGGAACACGCGCCCCTTGCCGACGTTCAGCACGAACGCCATCGGGTGATCCTTTTGGTCCACCTTCGATGTCGCCTTCGCGAGCACCTCGATGGGTGCGTTGCCTTCGAGGCACGTGTAAAGCTCGTCGTCGGTCTCAAACGCCTGCAATCCCTTCATGATCGGATGGTCCGGCTGCGCGATCTCGACCTTGAACGGCCCGCGCGGATCGTGACCCCGCAGCTTCGGGTTCCAGACGCGGCCGGCGAGGTTCACGAACTCCGGCCATTCCATGAACGCCCCGCACGCGAAGTGGACCATCACCAAGCCGCCGCCGTTCTCGACGAACCGCTTGAGGTTCGCGCGCGCGGCCTCGCTTGGCCCCGGCGTCTTCCAGTTCATGTAGTGCAGGACCACGACCTGGTAGCGATCCAGCGCCGCCGAGTCGAGGAAGTGCGCGTCCTCGACGACACGCACGTCGGCGCGCGGGTCTTCGCGCAAGCCCTGCGCCAGCACCGGCGTCGTCAGCGGCCATTTGTGGCCGGGATAGTCGCAGCCGGTGACCAACAGCACCTGCAGCGGCTTCGACGCCGCCGCGGGCGGGCCGGGATAGGGATAGACATCGGATGGTTTCTGTTCGGCGGCGGTGGCAGTTGAAACTGCCCACGCAACAACGAGGGCGACGGATACCGCGAGGATGAGTTTCGTTTTCATTTGTTTGATTGACGGTTCATCAACTGCACGATCCCCGAAGGGGATCAACATGAGTAGCCGTGGGTGAAACCCACGGAACCCCGGGCAAAGAATAATCCGACCCTGAAGGGGTCGAACCTCCGCCCGCATTATCACACAAAATACCGTTCATCAAATTCAATCCCTGCCTCGACCAACAGCCGCCGGTATTCGTCGGCGAACGTCGTCGTCCGATGGTGCTCTTCTTGGTTCTTGATGTATTCGATCAGCGCGTCCTTCTCCTTCATGCAGCACGTGAACGCGCCATAACCGTCCTGCCAATGGCTGAATCCCGGAAACACCTTCTCGTCCTTGATCCACGCGGACGAGGCGATCTTGATGTCTTTGACGAGATCGGCCAGTGCCACGGTCGGATGCAGGCCGGTCAAGATGTGGACGTGGTCGGCGACGCCGTTGAGCCGGTAGAGGTGGCATTCGTGCTTCTTCAGCACGCCCCAGATGTAGGCGAACAGATCGCGACGGCGGTCGGCAGCGAGGACCGGTTCGCGGTCCTTCGTGGAGAAGACGATGTGGTAGATGATTTGCGTGTAGGTCGCCATCGGCGTTCTGTTCGTCGCGCGTTGACATTTGGTTCAACCCCTTCCGGGGTTGATGTTTTTTCTTTCGTTGCTTTCCGCAGGTTTCACCTGCGGCTACTCATGTTGATCCCCTGCGGGGATCGCAAAAGCGTGTTTGCCCTGCATAAATCAGGTTTCGCTACGGATCAGTTTATTCATCTCTGCTTGGACCGACGGAATCGCGATGAAGTAGATGAATACCATCAGCACAATAACTAGCGGCGATATACTCGCTCGCCCGAATCGGTCCACCTGCAATGTCCGAATAACTTTGACTACGCGAAAAAGAAGGCGAATGAACGCGACGTTCCAGCCAACGGCAAGTATGAAGCAAACCATGAACAACCCCATCGAAGGCATCTGGCGCTCTGCAAAGGCTTCCCTCCGCTGAAGGTCCGTCAGCAGAAACAACACGAGAAACACCGCCAGGTAGCCCGCAAAAAACCATACCAACCGCCGAACCGCAAACTCTTCTCGACGCGCAAGCGTGTTGATATCCAGCATTGTCGTTCTGAGCCAATAAAATGCGTAAAAGCCCAGTGTTGGCCATAACAACAGCCAGACCACAATTGGATGGCGCGTCCGTAGCATAAGGCTTCACACTCAAATCAACTTCGTTACGCCCGGCACATACACGGGGTAGCGGCCGTCGGGGCCGAGCTTGACGGGCGGCTCCATGTCCATGCGGCAGTCCTCGGGTTTGACGGGGTAATGGAAATCGGATTTGTTGATCTGGTCCCACGTGACTTCCTTGCCGGTGTAGCAACTGATCTGGCCCATGACGCCGATCATCGTGCTGTTGGCCATGTAGTCGCCGCAGTTGACGACCTCGCCCTTGCGCAACGCCTCGAAGAGCTTCACGTGCTCGTAGAAGTGCGGCTCCGGCGCGTCGCCCTGATACTTCCAGTTCGTCTCGCCCTGGATGCTGCAGCGCATCAGGTCGCAACGGCCTTTCGAGCCGAGGATGATGCTGGAGTATTCGTTGTAGCAGCCGATCTCGGTCCGGCAGAACGCATAGCATCGCACGCCGCTCGCGTAGTGGTAGATGACGCTGTGATGGTCGAAGACGTCGCCGTATTCCTCGTTGAACGACGAGGCGCGTCCGCCGATGCCGTGGCACTTGACTGGCAACTCCCCCTTCAGCGCCCACGACGCGCGGTCCATGTTGTGGACGAGCGACTGCGGCACATCGTCACCGCTGAGCCAGACGAAGTGATACTGGTTGCCAAGCTGGCTCTGGAGTTCCGTCCAGCCCTGCTGCCGGCGATAGACGCCGTAGGGCTGGCGCAGGAAGTTCTCCTCGATGGCGACGATGTCACCAATGGCGCCGTCGTGGATGCGCTTGATGGTCTCCTGGTAGCCGAGGTGATAGCGGCTGTGGAGGCCGGAGAGGACGGAGAGGTTTTTCTGTTTGGCCAGCTCGCACGCCTTGGCCATCAGCTTCACCCCGTAGGGATCAATGCCGTGCGGCTTCTCCACGAAGACGTGCTTGCCGGCCTGGATGGCGGCCATTGCGTGGAGCGGATGGAACTTCGCGGCGTTGGCGATGAGCACCACGTCGCTGGCCTCAATGACGCCCTTGTAGCCGTCGAGACCCTCGAAGCAATTCGAGTCCTTCACCTCCACCTGCTCGGACTTCTGCTTCTTGAGCGCCTCCAGCTTGCCCTTCACGCGATCCATGTGGATATCGCAAGCTGCCACGAGCCGCGTGCCGGAGTCGGCGTCCATGGCATCCTTGGCCGCGCCCGCGCAACGGCCGCCTGCGCCGATCATGCCGATCTTGATGACGCCGCTGCCGGCGGCGTGGGCGTAGCGGCTGATGTCCAGCGCGCCGAGGGCGACGGCGGAGGTGGCGGCGGACTTGAGGAACTGGCGGCGGGTGGGTTCAGTAGTCTTGGCGGGTGCGGTCATGGCTCTTTCTCCGGTTTTGGTTTCTATACTTGGCGGTATGCTCACCGCGAAAACGGTCTCAAGCGGCTGCGGCGACCTTCTTGTCGCAGCCAACGATCTCCAGCAGGCCCCGGACGATCTCGGTTTCCTCGTCCGGCGCGCAAATCTGCGGCTCGAACATCGCGCGGAGTTTGATGCCCTCGATCGCTTCCAGCATCAGGTTGACCGCGCGCTCCGGGTCGTCAGCCTGCAATTCATCGGCATGGGCGGCGGCGCGGACCAGCCCGATGTAGAACTCTCGCACGCTGTCGTAGAACTGCCGCCAACTGCGCCGGATCTCCGCGTCGTGGACGGCGAGCGTCCAGATTTCCATCGTGAACACGCGGTTTTCCGCGTCGAGTAGGCAGATGCGCACCGACAGCCGCAGCGCCCGCTGCAACCGCTTCATCGGGTCGCTGATCGGCGCGACGGCGGCGTGCATCCGGCGGTGGTAGGTCTGGTAGTAGTGGGCGCAGGCGGCCTTGACGACGTCGTCCTTGTTCTTGAAGTGCCAGTAGAGGCTGCCCTTGGTGACGCCGGCCGCGGCGGCGACCTGGTCGAGGCTGATGTTGTCAATGCCGCGGCGCGCAAAGAGCTTGAAGGCGCTCTCCGCCAGCTTGGCCGGCATCGCAGGTGAGGTCTTGGCCACGACGGGCGCGAACCATACCGGGGGGTATGGAAACGTCAACGGAATTCTTTCGGAATTCTTCGCGGCCCGACTCCGCGCTGCGTCCGCTGCCGCGCCGACTGGAGCCTTGTCTTCGCGCCGCTTCACGCCCATCATCCGCGCGACAGCCATGTCCATAGACACAGTTCAACAAGTCGAAGTGATTCCCGGCAGGGGAAAGATCTGCTTCTATCTCGACAAGACCGCGCGCGCGCTTGAGGCGGAGTTTCCTCCGCCGCACATCGAGGGGCCGGAAGGCTTGACCGGCGATGAGCGGCTCGATCGGGTGGTGTGGACGCTGCTGCTCGCCGCGAAGAACACGAACACCTATTGGGGCTTCGACTACGAAGGCTACCGGCGGCTGGTGGATTACTTCGTGCGGCCGGACTACGACGAAGACGCCGCCACGACAAAGGCCCCGGAGATGGATCGCGCCACGCGCGCCTCCATCAGCGACGTCGTCCGCACCGAGAAAGACCTCGCGCTGTTGGTGGACGACGGCTGGCTCCGCGCCGAGCCCTACAAATCTCCCGAAGGCCGGATCGCCGTCTATTTCATCACCGCCAAACTGGCCAGTAACGCCGTCGGCGCAAGAAGGCCGGCTGAAACCCGGCCGCGGCCGGCGCGCGCCAAACTTGCTCCGTCGAAACGACTGCCCCAGCCACCACCGACAAGTTCCCTCCCGCAAATCCGCATCGCCGTGCGAGGCTCGCACTCTTACATCACCGCCCCGCGGCTCCGGCCCATCCTCTGATTTCGACGGACTGCGCCGTTACTCCACGAGCACGACGTCGGCCGGCTTCAGATCAAACTCCAGTCTTCTGCCTTTCCACTGCAACGTTGCCGTTTGCGGCTCGTATGTCGCGTTGGCCAGCACGACTGCTTCGCGGCCGTCCGGGGCGCGGAACGCGTTGTGCAGCACGGCCGGCATCTCGCCGCTGCGGGAACGGACCGTCCCGCACTCGAGCCTCGGCGGATGCAGCATCCGGCCGAACTGCAACCACGGCCGGCCCTCGCCGTGATACAGCTCCACCCAGCGGCGCATGAACTCATGGTCGCGCGGCGTCGGCGAGCGCATCACGACCGCAGCCGTGCCGTCGGGACGCAGCTCCTCCAGCGTCACGTCGTCCACCCAGACTTTCGCGCGGCCTTCGACGTGGATCATCACGCGCAGCATCTCCGCGCCGGCCGGCACGGTGAACTCCGCCGCGCCGCGCGTCCATCCCGCGCCCGCCGCCGGCAACGCGATGCTGCCGCCGGCCAGCCACTTCAAGCCCGGCGCGAACAGGCCGAACCGGATCGCGTTCGGCTTTGCTAACTCGCCCGTTTTCATCCACGCGCTGAGCCGGCAGCGTTTGCCGACGGTGAACCCGCCATCGCCGACCATGACATTCTGCGAGACCTGAACGGTGTCTCCATCCGCCGTGTTGTCCAGGCGCAGGCTCGCCGTGCCGCCATGCTTCTCCGTCTCGTCGTGCGAGGCCTTGCCGTTCCAGACGCGCCCTTGATAACTCCGCACCTGCTGCCAGCCAGTGATGGTGTTGCCACTGCGGACCCACTCCTCGAAATCGCCCGTGGCCAGCACCGGCCCTTTGCCAATCCGCATCGTCGGTGTCAGGTGCGGAATCTGGCCGTTCACCAGACAGTAGGCGGCCATCAGGCGGTCGCCGCCGCGCGGGTTGCTCTGAAACGTCGGCAGAAACTCGTGGTAGAGATAGTTGAACACCGACGCCCACTCGTTCGGCGACTCGCAGTCGCGGTAATCCTGGATGCCGACAAGATGGTTGAACCACTCGTTCGGCTCCTCGACGCACACGACCGCGTCACTCTCGATCTTCCGGCACGCGGCGAACATCGTGCGCAGTTGCTTCGTGAAGACCTCCGTCATCCACAACCCCGGCCCCGGTGGATGCGCGTGCTCGCGGCTGTAGCAGAACGGAAATCCTCCGCCGACGACCTGGTCCACCTGGATCATCTCGCAGCCGCGCCGGGCCAACGGCGCGCTGATGTCGTTGTTCCACCAGCGGACCGTCCACGGGTCGCCGGGGCACATGCAGGACGTCTGGCCGCCCGCCAGCCACGAACGGTCGTGGGCGTAAACCTTTCCGTTGCGTTCAACCACCGCGTGGGGGCGCGCCACTTCATCGAACCGTTTGCGGTCGTCCCAGTAGAAGCTGCCGTCGTCCTGCTTCCGATACATCAGCGTCCAGTGATAGCCCGACGGCCACGGGAATGCATGGCAGCCGAGACCGCGCGTCCGCGCCACGAGATTGGTGAACTGCCCGTCCGACGGGAACACCGGGAAATAATCCGGCGTCACCCAGCCCCCGATTTTCTCCCAGCCCCAGTAGGCCGTGATCAGCGGCGCGTCGGGGAAATTTTTCTTCCAGTATTCCGCCAGCCACTTCTCGATCTGCGCCGGCTCCGCCAGCCATTCGCGCCCGAACCGCACCATCGCCGGCCCGGCCTTCATCCACGCGGGAATGTCCTTTCGCTTGTCGTAAGTCGTCGCGCACCACGGCTGCCGCAGCGCCCATTCCTTGTAGATGTCCGCCGAGTCCCGCCAGTCGGCCGGCACGCTGCCCGTCCTGTGGAACGTCGTCATCACCACAGCGTAGTCTGGCTCAACAGACCCCGTGGCAAAACACGGCAGGCTCCAGCCGATCTCGACGCCCTCGGCCACGCGGCCGATGCTGAGAGTTTTCGGATAACCTTTGCCATCGTGCGCGGCGGTGTGAAACCCCGCCCGCGCGTCGTAGTAGCACCCAAACTGCGCCGCCATGTTTCCCGGCTGGCCCACCGTCACGGTCGAGCCGACCCGCATCGCGCCCGGCTGGCGGATCACGCCGCCTTTGGTCGCGCCGACCACCGCCGCGTCGTCGTCCACGCTCGCCCCCAACGGCGCGCGCAACACGACGATCGGGAACTTCACCGCTTCCAACACCAAACCCTCCGGCACCATCACCGCGATCCGCCAGCGCACAAACCGGTCGCTCACCGTTGCGCTCGCCGTGCAACTCACGCGCACCGGCCAGTCGCCCAGCCCGTTGTAATCCAGCGTCGCGACCTGCTCCTTGGCGTCGCGCTTCACGCTCATCGTGAACTGTTTCGCGTCGGCGCTGGTCAGGATGAACCGGTCCCCCGGCACCTCCGCCTTCTTGGACAACGTCAGCGCGAACAACCGCGGCGTCTTCTGCGCAGCGGCGAACTCCACGCCGCTCGCGTCATCCACCAGCGAGACAATCGCGCCCTTCTCCGCCTCGCCCACCGCCAGCGTCAGCCGCCCCTTGCGCAACACGATCCGGCCCGCGTCGTCGGCGCCAATCGCCGTCACCGTCACGAGAAGCCAGAGCAAGACAGTTCGTTTCATGGGTCTATTCTATCGCAAGAAACCTGGGTTATCCCGCGTTGACCTGCTGGTTGGCCTGCTGAAAGGCACAACAACGGCCGTCGCAATTTCATGCAAAATGAACCCCACGCTTGCACAACCGATCACCTTGCGCTTGGTGACATGCATTCCGTCGCCTTCAAGGAGGATTGCTTCTTCGCGGTAGATTTCAAGGTTGTCGGCGTTGTATTCGGGTTTGAGTTTCACGCGCAGGAACCAGAGGTCCACGATCTTCCAGCGTGTGAGGATCCATGTCTTTTCCGACACCTCCTTGATCGCGAATCCGGCGAGAAGATGGCGTGCAGCGTGGCGGATCTTCGACCGCGGTGTCGGTTGGTAGAAGAAGTTGCGCGCTGACCCCTGATCAATGTTTTCTTCGCGCGAGACTTTGACCTCCAGATAGGTCGGCTGATCGCCGCACCAGATGAGCCTGTCGGGGCAGCCTCCCGGTGTCCGGCCTCCTTCGGCTTGAGGTGTTTCGACACGAATTCCCTTTGGGGTCAGCTTGGCCTCCAGCCGTTCCTCGACCTGCGTGCTCACATCGTTTGGGCGGTTTGCGTGAGGCTTAACGACGCAATGATGTTTGCTACGGTCGGTGTCGCGGAATCTCGGCCTTGAAGTCGCCCAAGCTTGCCCAGTGCAGGCGCTGGTCGAGGTCCACCTCGGCGACGGCGAGGGTGCCCCATTCCTTGGCCTGCGCCATGACTTTGCCCTCGTGGTCGAACACGGCGGAGACCATCCACTGCCGGTCCGCGCCTGTATAGGTGCTGCTGATGACATAGACGTGGTTCTCGCACGCGCGGGCCGCGCCGAGCATCGGGTTGCAACCCCAGACCGGCCACGCGATCACCTCGGCGCCGTTGTTGGCGAGCTGGCGCGCCACCTCGGGGAAGAACCCGTCGTAGCAGACCATCATGCCGACCTTGCCGAAGCGCGTCTGGAACACCGGATACTCGTGGCCCGGCTGGACGCCGCTCTCGATCTCGGTGCGCGGCAGGCAGACCTTGCGGTATTTGCCCTGCACGCGGCCGTCGGGGCCGATCAGCATCGCAACGTTGTAGATGAGGTGCTTGTCACGCTCGATGAGGCCCGCGACGATGTAAAGGTTGTGCTTCCTGGCGAGCGTGCCGAAGTAGTCCGTGGACGGGCCGGGCATCGGCTCGGCGCACTCGACCATCTTCTTGCCGGTGCCGTAGTAGGTCAACGTCTCCGGCAGCACGATGAGGTCCACCTTCTGCCGCGCGGCTTCCTCGATGAGCGGCGCGAATTGCGGCGGCTTCTCTTGCGGCGTCTTGCCTTGCTTCGGCTGGAGATGGATCGTCGCCAACCGCACCTTGCGGCTGATCGGCGAAGTTTCCGCGAGCGAAACCTGGCTCCATTCCACCTTCGCGCGCGGCGCCCAGCGGCAGTGCAGTTCCAGCACGGCACGCGCGGCGTTGCCCGGCGCGCGGTAGGTTTCTGAAACTTCCGTCCAGCCGCGCGCGTCGGCGGCCTTGTCGGTGGGATACTCCGGCTCGGAACGCACCCCTGCGCCGGGCGGGTAATAATGGGCGGTCACAGGCGTGTCGCGCAACGCGGGCTTGCCCTTGTCGTCCAGCCAGAGCACACGCGCTACGACGCTGCGGCGCGGCACGGCGACATTCTTCACGCGCCGGAACGCCTCGAAGCGATACCACTGGCCGCCTTTCACGGGCACGGTCTTCGTCCACCAGCCAGCGAGGCCCTCGCGCGCGTCGCTCTCGGCGATGAACGCGCCCTTGCCGTCGCGCCCGCCGCGAGCGTCGTATCGGAACTTCGGCGCGATCTCGTCGCGCGGCGACGCGGTGGTCCAGCCGTCGGGCGGTTGGTCTGCGGCATGGGCAAGAGTGAGCGAAACGGCAAGCGCGAGAAGGAAGGCAGCGAAGGACTTCATGGCGGCAGTTATACCGCGACAGGCCGGGGGTTCAAGGCTTCGTTACGGCGCGAACCGGTTCAACGCCGCGGCTTCACTTCCAATTCCCACGCGGCTAGAAGCTGCCGCAACCGGGCCGCGTTCGCGGGACGTTGCGCCAGCAAATCCTTCTGCTCGCCCGCGTCGCCGCCGAGGTCGAACAGGAACTCCTCGCGGCGATCACCCGGCGCGCGCGAGACCAGCTTGAGCGAACCTTCGCGGACAGCGCGCCACGTGCGGTCGCCGCGGCGTCCACGCCAGAAGAGCGCGCGCGATGGTGGCGCTTCACCGCGCCCGACGCAGCGCAGGATGTCCACGCCATCGAACGGCCGGCCGGCGGGCGCGCTCACCCCGGCGGCGCGTGCGATGGAGGCCGTCAGGTCAAACGACAGCGCGGGATGCGTCACCGTCGCGCCCACAGGCAGCACGCCGGGCCAGCGGACGATGCACGGCACGCGGATGCCACCCTCAAAGGTCGTGCCCTTCATGTCGCGTAAGCCGCATGGGCGCGCGCTGGCAGTGCCGCCGTTGTCGCTCAGGAAGATCACGAGCGTGTCCTTTGCGCGCCCTTGCTCCTCCAGCGCAGCCAGCAGCCGGCCGACGACCGCATCCATCCGCTCGATCATCGCCGCATACACGGCAGGCGGCGCTTTGCTTTGCTTCCAACGCGGCGAGTCCGCCGGCAACGGCGCGGGCTGTTCTTCGTCGGGGGCCTGAAACGGCGAGTGCGGCGCGGTGAACGGCAGGTAGAGAAAGAACGGCTTCGCGTTGCCGCGCGCGGCGTGTTCGCGCAGCCAGCGCACGGCTTCGTCGGCAAACACATCGGTGGCGTAACCGCGCCGCTTCTCGGGCGTGCCGTTGAGCCGCAGCACGGGCGCGTAGTCGGGCGGGTCTTCAACGTGGTGGAAATAATCCATGCCGCCGCCGAGGCAGTAGAGCGCATGATCGAAGCCGTGGCGGTTTGGCGAGAACTTGTCCTCGTAGCCGAGATGCCACTTGCCCGTGATCGCCGTGGCGTAGCCCGCGTCCTTGAGCAGCCGCGCGATGGTCGTCTCGGAGGCGGGCAGACCCAGGTCGTGTGTCGCGGCGAGGCGGATGGCATCGTCGTAGCGGCCGACGCCGCCGATGCCGATGGCGCATTCGAGGCCGCCGACGCGCTGCTGGTAGCGGCCCGTGAGCAGCGCCGTGCGCGTGGGCGAACACTCCGGCCCGTTGGAGTAAAACTGCGTGAACCGCACGCCCTCGCGCGCCAGACGGTCGAGGTGTGGCGTGTGGATGTCCTTCGCGCCGTAACAGCCGAGGTCGGCGTAGCCGAGATCGTCGGCAAGGATGAGGACGATGTTGGGTTTGGCGGTTGCGGCCGAAACATCTCCGCTGAAGAACAACGCCACAGCCAGAACAACGGCGATGGTCAGAACAACGCGTGATTTCATCAGGAGCAACTCCGTTCACCATTCCACCGCGACGGCCTCGTATTCATCCAGCCGGCCGACTTCGACGCGGACGGCGTTGTCTCTCACTTCGAACGGCAGGTCGCGGTTTTCCCACAGTCGGCGGACCCGCTGCACGCGGCAATCCGCCGGCACACGGACGCGCAACGAGAGCTTGGCGACCGGTTCGCACGCATCCGACCGGAACAGGCTGTCGCGCTGGTGATTGACGAGGTGAACGATGAGCCGGCGCGGCTGGCGGAAGAGCGTGACACCGACAACGCCCGCAGCTTCGACCTCGACCGGCACCGCTCCCTGTGCGACCCATCGGACGGCTTTCGCAAACAGCCGCTCGATTTGGGCGGACGGGTTGTAGCACTGCATCGAGTCGGGCCGTCCCGGCAGATAGACGATGCGGCCTTTTCCGTAGCGATGTGTCATCACACTCTTGCCATTCGGCTGCCAGTCCGCCGTTTCGGCGCCAGCTTGTTCGACCGATGCACACGGCTCATCCTGCCCCGGTGATTTCAGCGTCGTCTTGTAATTGACGCCAAGCACGTCAGCCAACGCGAAGTCCGGCCGACGCCCGCCCTTCTCGTCGTAGAGCGACGTCTCATGCGTCGCGACCAGCCCGCCGCCGTCGCGCACGAAGTGCCGCACCGCTTCAACCTGCGCATCGCTCATCAGTGCAACGTTCGCGAGCATCAGCACTTTGAAACCCGCGAGGTCCTCCTCGAAGCGCGGCCGGTGCAGCGTCACCACCGGCAGGCCCGACCGCATCAGCGCCGAGTAAGCGCCGACATACGGCGCGAGAAACCGGTCGCGCGACCCGTAGCTCACGCCGTCGCCTCGGGGTGTCTTGCGCTGCGTGTCGGAATCGCGCAGGTCGCGCGGCAACGCGAGGAACTTCACCGGCGCGGCGGAGTCGAAGTCGAGGTAGTCGGCGCAGCGCGCCATGAAACCGGCCACTGGCTTCATGCCGAGCGCGCTCCAGAAGTTCGGATACGCGCCGGCCGCCAATCCTTGCAGCGCGTGATACCGCGCCTCAGCCGCCGTGAAATGCCGGTGCGGATAGATATTAAAGAGGACGGGCACGTGATACACCGCCGAGTAACCCGCCAGCTCGCCGCTGCGCCACGCGATGTGGACCCACGGCCGCGGCGTATAGACCTCCGTCAACGTCCCGTCATAATCGTCGTCGCTGCCAGGCTTCGGATGCGAATGGAACAGCGTGACGGCGTCGGGCTTCGCGTGTTTCACCGTCACCGAAAACTCGTGCGTCACCTCCACGAGCGACCGGAGCATCATCTCCGTCCAGCGCCGCGCGTCGGGGTCGTTCTCCACGTCGCCCACCGGCTGCGGGTCGCGCCCGAACTCGCCCCACACGGCCCAGCTTGGCGGATTCTTCCCCAGCTTTTCCACCGGCATCTCCGAGCCGAACATCGCGCGCCATTTCGCGCGGCAGTGCTCGCAGAAACAGACGTGCGGCGTCAGCCCGTCCACATAGAGGCCATGCGCCTTGTAGCGCGTGAAGATCTCCGTCAGCACGTCGCGCAGGAATTGGCGGTAGCGCGGATGGTTGACGCACGCATATCGCGAGCCGCCCGGGAAATCCTGGCGGCCGTAGGCGGGCTGCGTGGAGAGCCGCCCGTCCGGTTCCCGAATAGCGCACTCGGCGCGCAGCGGATGTTCCCCAACCAGCGCGTTCGGGTTCATATAGACCACCACTTTCGCGCCGGTGCGCGCCGACTCGTCCATTGCCTCGCGCAGGTAATCGAGCTTGCCCAACCCCGGCGCGTGCGGCGCGACGCGGCTCTGGAAGTAAGCCTCGCCGCCCCAGAAGACGCTCAACCGCAGCGCCTCGCCGCCATTGGCGGCCACCTCGCGCACCAGCGCCGCGATGTCGCCGGCGCGGCGGTGTTGCAGTTCGTCGCGCCACGAGTCCTTCGTGAACCAGCGCGGGACGCGCATCCAGTCCGGCACGCGCTTGCGGTTCTCCACCAGTGGGCCGTCGGCGGGCAACGGCGAAAGCTTTGCCGGCACGACGCGAGGCGACAGCGGCTTCGTCGTCGTCACGCCGAGCGCCCGTTGCGCGTCGGCGTCCGTCGGATTGAAATCTGGATTGTCCGACAGGCACAGTGCGTTCAGCCGCGGCGTCTGCGTCAACTCCGCCTTGCGCCATTTCAGCGGGCCGAACGTCGTCGCCGCCGCGCGATGCGGATGCACGCGGAACGTCCACGGCCCCGCCGGCAGTTTCAGCTCGCCGCAGTTCACCCAATGCCAGCGTCGCGCGTCCTTGCCGGCACCGAGGATGATCTCGCGGCCGTCAGCCGCGGCATTCGCAGGCGCGATGCGAAACGACTCCGTGGCCCCGGCGGGAAACCGCACGCGGCCCCAAAGGTGGTAAGCGCCGCTCTTGGGCACCTCGACCGCGAACTCCGCCCAACTTTCCGGCGCGGGTGTCTCCGCTGTGGCAGTGATTGCTGGCAGGATGAAATCGCCCATCGCATCCGCCTCGCCCAGCGCGACGCGCGATGCCGGCACCATCAACGGCGACATCGCGCGCGCCTCGCGCGCATGAATCCAAAGCGGCGGGCTGGCCGCGTTGGCGGCGAGACAGATCAATGCGGCAACGACTTGGCCAAAAAGAGCGGCGAAACGTGTCCTGTTCATTTCTTCAACGATTCCCTTTCACAATGGACTTCAAATGCGCCAGCGACGCCGCCGAGGTTTCGCGGGGGTTGGGGCTGGCGTCCTGCTCCACCACAAGCCAGCCGGTGAAGCGCGCCTTCGCGAGCGCCTTCAGCGCGCGCGGGAAATCCACCACGCCCGTCCCCAGCGCGGTGAACAACGGGACAATCTCCTTCATGTCCCTCCGCGCCGCAGGGTCAGCGAAGCGATTCGTCTTCACGTCCTTGCAGTGCATCCAGACGATGCGGTCCGCGCACGCCTCGACGACCTTGCCGGGGTCTTGCAGCGCGAGGACCAGGTGGCCCGTGTCCACGCAGAGCCGCCAGCGGCCCCAGTCCATCCACGCGAGGTCCTCCTCGAACAGCGCGCGGCTGACCTCGTGGCTGACGACGTAATGGTTGTGGTAGAGCGGCACGCAACCGTTCGCCATGACTTTTTCCGCGATCGTGTCATAAGCCCGCCGCAGATTTTCCTTCTCCTGCGCGCTGCGCCGTCCGTCCCGGCCGGGCGCGGTGCTCAGGATGATCTTCCCGCCGCCGCGCTCGTGAAGCCAGGCGGCGAAACGCATCGCCGACTGTGCCGTCGAAGCAAGCGCATCGGCGTTGCAGAGGGGACCGGCGCGGAGGAAAACCGCCGGCGCGACGGCAACACGATGCTCCGCGACGAGCCGCTCGATCTCCGCCAACGGATACACGTGCTCCAGCCACGGCAGCGGCAGTTCGACGCCGTCGTAGCCCAGCTCGCGCGCCGCGGCGAGCATCGCCGGCAATTCCCTCTCACCCCAGCCGCAGGTGTGGAGGCCGATCTTGAAGTTCATCAGTGATTTCATTCCGGCTTCTTCCCAGTTGCTTCAAATGTCGTCGGTCACTTGGCCGCTTTCGGCTGCATGCGGAGGCGAAACGCCGACTGGCTGAGCAGCTTGAACGGCGGCGGCGAGTCGGCCGGCAGCGAACCGAGCACGGCGGCCAGCCGCTCGCGCGCGGCGGCGTGCGGCGGCTCGGCGCTCGCGGCGAGGTGGGTCTTCTCGTCGGGATCGGCCGAGGCGTCGTAGAACTCGCCGGTGGAGTAGAGCTTGAAGCGATTGTCCCGCACGACACGGGTGGTGTGATACTGGTTGAGGATCCACTCGCGCACAGGCTTCACGCCCGGTTCGCCACGCAGCACAGAGGCGTGCGAACGGCCGTCGAGGATGAAATCTTTCGGCGGCGGCACGCCGGCGAGTTCGCAGACGGTCGGGTAGATGTCGGTGAAATCCGCCAGCGCCACCGTGCGCCCGCCGGGCAACAGCTTCGGGCAGTTGGCGAAAAGCACCACGTCGCCGCCGGCCTCGGTGAGTTGATAGAGGCCGCCGGTGACTTTCCGGCCGTTGCGGCGGGCCACCATGCTTTTCTCCGTGCCGTTGTCCGTCGCGACGAAAACGATGGTCCGATCCCGCAGGCCGAGCTTGTCGAGCGACTCGACGAACCGCCCGACCAGTTGGTCCGCGTAACGCACCATGTCGGCATACATCGCCTGATGCGGGCGGTTCGGGTCCATGTTCAACGGCGTGGGGACGACCGGCTCGGTGAATGTCCGTCCGTGGGTGAGCACCATCGGGTAGTAAAGCACGAACGGCCGCTCGCGGTGCCGACGGACGAAGTCGAACGCGGCTTCCTGCATCACGTCGGGGCCGAACCGGCCCGCCAGCCGTTCGCGTCGGCCGTTACGCAGGAGCACGGGATCCCAGTAGCGGCTCTCGATCTGGCGGACAAACGGCGCGGTGCCCTCGACGGAATCGGCGCGGACGGCGGCGAGGAACTTTTCGTAGTCGGCCGGCGCGACCTTGTCGCGGTCCACCTCGCCGGGCCAGACGACGTGCTCGTCGAAACCGTGCCGGCGCAGCACGCCGGGTTCCTCGGAAAGTTTGTTGATCTGCCACTTGCCCACGATGCCGGTGGCGTAGCCCGCGTCGCGCAACGGGCGCGGCCAGATGATCTCGCGTTTCGGGTCCAGACCGCCGCCTCCATAGAGCGCCGCGTCGTGGTGCAGCGTGAAACCGGTGCGGAACGGATAGCGGCCGGTCAACAACATCGTGCGGCTCGGCCCGCAGACGGGCGAGGCGTAGCAATGCGCGAACCGCAGGCCCTCGCGCGCGAGCCGGTCCATCCGCGGCGTGCATCGTTCCTCGCTGCCGTAGCTGCCGAACCATTCCTGCCCGCAGTTGTCGAGCAGGATGAAGACGATGTTCGGCCGCGGCGCGGTGTCCGCCGCCAGGATCTGGCATCCCAGCGCCACCGCCACGGTTGCGCAAAACCAACCCGGTTGTCGTCGGCGGTTCATGTGAATCCCGTCACCGTCATCCCCTCAACCACTCATCGCGGTGGCGGGCGACGAACTCGTCGTCGTTCAGATGCGGATAGGCGCGATAGACGCGGTCAATCTCCTCGCGCTGGCCGGGGCCGAATGTCTCGGCGGGATTGAGGCACCAGATGCCTTCGAGCAATCCCTGCCGGCGCAGCACCTCGTGCAGGCCGGCAATGCAGCCGCGGAAGTTGTTCGCCGCGTCGAAGAACGCCGCGTTGCTGTCGGTCACCTCGACCGCGAGCCGCAACAGTTCCGGCGAAGCCGCTTCGCGGTGGCAGCGATCCAGCAACTCGACCGCGCGTTTGGTCCAGACCGCCCAATGGCCGAGCAGGCCGCCGACGATGCGGCGTTCCCTGCCGGCGAAGCGGAATGGCGTCAGCAGGTCCAGGACGATGTTGTCGTCGTTGCCGGTGTAGAGCGCGATGTCGTCGCGGCCCGCCTCGACGACCGCGCGCACCACATCCTGCGTCTGGTAGCGGTTGAACGGCGCCATCTTGATCGCGACGACGTTCTCGATCTCCGCGAAGCGCCGCCAGAACGGATACGGCAGCACGCGGCCGCCCACCGCCGGTTGCAGGTAGAAACCGACGACCGGGATGATCTCTGCCACGGTGCGGCAGTGCGCGATCAATTCTCCCTCCGTAGCGTCGCGCAGCGCGGCGAGGCTGAGCAGGCCGGCGTGATAGCCGAGTTCGTGCAGCGTTCGCGCTTCCGCCATGGCCTGTTTCGTCGCGCCGCAGATGCCCGCGATGCGCACGAGCGGCCGTTGCGCGCGGTCCATCTCCTCCGCCGCGAGCGCGAGCACCGGCTCGAAGAGGCCGACCTTCGGGTCGCGGATTTCGAACTGCGTCGTGTGCACGCCGACGGCGAGGCCGCCCGCGCCCGCCGCGAGATAGTAGCGCGTCAGGGCGCGCTGGCGGCGTTCGTCGAGCCGGCGCTGCGCGTTGAGCGCGAGCGGATGCGCCGGGACCACGACGCCGCGGTGGAGGAGTGAGCGGAAATCAGAATTGTCCATTGCGGGATTCGAAGTGGGTGGGTTTGCCGAGCGTGGCGCCGCCGCGTTTCACCCAGTGCGCGACCGCCTCTATCATCTCGTCGAGCGTCACTGTCACCGGGCCGAACAGCTCGAACGACCGCAACGCGTCGGACAGCCACGCCGTCGGCGCTTCTTGGCCGACGATGACCGGCTTGCGTTGGAGGAGTTGGCCAAACCGCTCCGCGAGCGCACGGACCGAGATCTTCTCGCGGCCGGTGACGTTCAACGCGCGCGGCGGCGTCGCGGTGTGGGCGAGGCACTGGATGGCCCGCGCGTTCGCATCGCCCTGCCAGATGACGTTGGCCCAGCCCATCGTCACGTCCACGGGCGCGCCCTGCGCCACCTTCTGCGCCACGTCGAGCAGCACGCCGTAGCGCAGGTCAATCGCGTAGTTGAGCCGGAACAGCAGCGCGGGCGTGCCGTTCTGCTTCGAGAAGTGCGTGAAGACGCGCTCACGGCCGACGCAGGAGTTCGCATACTCGCCGGGCGGGTCGAGCACATCGTCCTCGCGCGAACCCGTCCCGTCCGTCGGCGTCAGCGGATACACGCAGCCGGTGGAGAAGACGACGATGCGCGACGTCGGGAACCGCTGGGCCACCACCGCGGGCACGAGCGTGTTCATCACCCAGGTCAGTTCGGGCCGGTCGCTCGTCCCGAATTTCTGCCCGGCCATGAAGATGATGTTCGGCGCATCGGGCAGCCGGCTGACCGCGTCGCGGTCCGTGAGGTCGCAGGAGATCGGATGAACGCCCTGACGGCGCAGTTCGTCCGCCGTTGCCGCGGAGGAGAATCGTGAAACCGCGCACACGCGCCGTCGCTGCCCCAGCGTCTCGACCGCGCGGCCCGCCATCCGCGCCAGTGTCGGCCCCATCTTGCCGCCCGCGCCGAGCACGAGCACGTCGCCGTCGAGCGCGCGCAAGGTTTCCAGCACGCCGTCCGTCGGCCGGCTGAGCCGCTCTTCGAGGTCTTCGGTGGTTTCGATCAGCTTCATGGGACTGTAGTCAGAGTTTCATCGCGTAGTGAATCTGCCGGCCGACCTCGACGAAGCCGCACGCGGGGTAGAGGTGCTGGCCGGCGGGGTTGTTGGCCATCGTCTCGATCGCCGCGAACGCCATGCCCTCGCGCCGGAAATAATCGAGCGCGTGCTCGATGAGTTTGCGGCCGATGCCGCGTCCGCGCGCCGAGGCGTCCACGGCGAGGTTCGGGATGCGGCCCTTGAGCGCCTCGCGGTCGAGGACCGTCGTGATGTAGCCGAGAATTTTTCCGTCTTCCTCCGCGACGAACACGCCCGCCGGGTTCGCCGCGCAGTCGTCGTCAATGTGCCGCGCCTTGCGCCAGCGCCAGTCGCGCCCCCCGACGACGCCAAACCGCTTCTCGACATTCTGGTCTATCGCCGTGCCGTCGAACCCCTCGATGGTGATGCGCTTGAGTTCGGCGAGGTCGTCGGGGCGAAATGGCCGGATGGTCATGGCGGGACTGAGTTTATTGCCCGGCGCCCGCCGACGCTAGCGAACAATTTGACCGGCCCCGGACCGGGCTTCTGGTTGTGAAGGGCTACGCCGCGGCCTTGAGCAACAACGCCGCGTTGTGTCCGCCGAAAGCGAACGACTGGGCCACGGCGGTGCGGATGGGCTGGCGGGTGGCGGAGCGCACGAAATTGAGGTCGCGGATCGGATGATCGAGGTTCTTGCAGACATGGGTCGTGCCGTCCCGGATGGAGAGGGCGGCCACGATCGCGCCGAGCGCGCCGCTGGCGCCGATGGTGTGGCCCAGCAGCGACTTGGTGGAATTGACCAGAGGAGTTTTCCCGAAAACCCGTTCGATGACCTCGGTCTCGGTGGCATCGTTCAGCAGGGTGCCGGTGCCGTGGGCGTTCACGTAGTCCACGTCTTGTCCCGTGCAGCCCGCCGAGTGGAGGAGATGCTCGAGCATTCGCGCGATCTGCTGCCCCTTGGGTTCGATCATCATGATGTTGAAGCCGTCGCAGGTCTCGGAGTAAGCCGCCACCTCGCAGAGGATGCCGGCCTTGCGCGCGCGGGCGTGTTCCAGTTCTTCCAGGACCAGGACGCCGCATCCGCCCTGGCTGAAGAGGAACCCCGACCGGTCACGGTCGAAGGGACGGTTGAGCTGGTCGTTGCGGAACGACTGGTTGCCCTGCGCGACCAGCGTCTTGGCCATGTCGAAGCCGCGGAAAAGTATCCCGTAGTCGTCGTTGAGATACTCGACGCCGCCGGCGATGGCCGTGTCTATGGAGCCGCCCTGCACGGCTTGAAAGGCGTTCCCGATGGCCACGGTGCCCGACGAGCAGGCGGAACAGCATGTCTGCACAGGCCCATGGATGCCGAACTTGATGGCGACATCGGCTGACACGGCGTTGGGCATGATCATCGAAACCACAAAGGGATTGGCCCTGAAAGGAATCAGGATGTCTGCAGCGATGCGTTCGACGGTCTGCCGGCTCTCCGGGTGTTGTTCCGATGAGGCGAGTGCTTTCGCGATTTGTTGCAGCCGCGGCTGCTGTGGAGAGAGCATGTGAAAGGCGGCGTTCGAGAGCAGAGAGCCGATGCCGCCCACGCCGGTGCCGACGAAAACGCCTGTCCGGGCGCAGTCCACGCCGGGCAATGCGTAGAGGTTGTGTTTCGTATCCACGCGCGCGATCGCCAGGCCGGCATTGCGGAGGGCCTCGGCGGCCGTCTCCATGGCCAGCACCGCCGCCGCATCCAGTTTGGTCCGCTCGATGTCGTTGACCAGGTCGCTGCTCCTGGCCAGCGGCGGCAGCGGAGACCACACGCGCGAGTTGTAGTGATGGAAGTCATTCCATTTCGACGGGATCCCGGCAACGGTTGACCTGG
>JACRKA010000337.1 GCA_016219905.1 Verrucomicrobiota bacterium | reverse complement strand
TTGCTCGGTGTCATCACGCGCGGGCAGGAGGACGACCTGGTGAAGTTTCCCGGCGAGAGCGAGCGCGAACTGGCTGCGTTCGCGACCGACACACAGCTCGACGACTACACCTACGCGGTGGCCGGCTGCGTCGGGGAGTTCTGGACGAAGATGTGCGTGGCGCACCTGCCGGCGTTGGGCGGCTGGAACGCCGCCGAGACGATCGCGCTCGGCATCCGGTTCGGCAAAGGGCTTCAGCTCACCAACATCCTGCGCGACATCCCGAAGGACTTGCGCATCGGCCGTTGCTACGTGCCGCGCGAGCGGCTCGCCGGGGCCGGGCTGCAACCCGCCGACCTGCTCTCGACCGCCGCGACGGAAAAGTTCCGGCCGATCTATCACCGCTACCTCGACTGGACGCTGGAGCATCTCGATTGCGGCTGGCGCTACACGCTGGCGATTCCCGCGACGGAGCGCCGGCTGCGGCTGGCGTGCGCGTGGCCGATCCTCATCGGCTTGAAGACGCTGGCGCTGTTGCGCCGCCGGACCGACCTGCTCGATCCCAACCGCCACATCATGATCTTCCGCGGCAAGGTCTATTGGATCCTGCTGAAGTCGCTGGCGATCTGCCGCAATGACGCGGCGATGGACGCGTGGTATCGCCGGCTGCGGGCCGAGGCGGCCAGCGCTTGAATCTGCGGCAATCTTCTTGCCTGACCGGCGGGCGCGTTGTTTGATACGGCCATGAAATCTCCCAGCCGTCTCCTTGCACTTTTCATCCACTCACTCACGCCGGGCCTTATCGCGACTCTTGGAGCCACCACCATGCACGCATCCGACGCCACGAAGTATTTCGCCTACATCGGCACCTACACCGCCTCCGGCAAGAGCCAGGGCATCTACGTCGCCCGCTTCGACACCGCGACCGGCAAGCTCGGCGCGCCCGAGCTGGTGGCGGAGACGAAGAACCCGTCGTTCCTCGCCATCCATCCGAACCGGAAGTTCCTCTACGCCATCGGCGAACTCGCCAGCGTCGGCGGCAAGAAGGGCGGCGCGGTCAGCGCGTTCGCGATTGATGCCGCCACCGGCAAATTGACGCCGCTGAACCAGGCGTCCTCCGGCGGCCCCGGCCCGTGCCACGTCAGCGTGGACAAGACCGGCAAGTGTGTGCTCACGGCGAGTTATGGGGGCGGCAGTTGCTCCGTGCTGCCCATCAAGGAAGATGGTTCGCTCGCCGAGCCATCCTGCGTCGTCCAGCACGTTGGCTCCAGCGTCAACCCCAAGCGCCAAGCCGGCCCGCACGCACATCAGATCGTCCTCGACGCCGCGAACCGCTTCGTGTTCGTGCCCGACCTCGGCCTCGACAAGGTGATGATCTACAAGTTCGACGCCGCCAGGGGCTGCATCACACCGAACGACCCGGCGTTTGCGACGGTCCCGCCCGGCAGCGGCCCGCGCCACATCGCGTTCCATCCGTCGCAGAAGTTCGCCTACGTCATCAACGAGATGCTCTGCACGATGACCGCGTTCCGCTACGACACCGAACGCGGCGCGTTCACCGAGATCGAGACCGTCTCCACATTGCCCGCCAGCGAGAGCGTCCAAGCGGGCTACAGCACCGCCGAGGTGGAGGTGCATCCGAACGGCAAGTTCCTCTACGGCTCCAACCGCGGCCACGACACCATCGCCGTGTTCACCATCGCCGAAGACGGCAAGATCAAGTTGATCCAGAACGAGCCGACGCAGGGCAAGATGCCGCGCCACTTCACGCTCGATCCGACCGGCCGCTGGCTGCTCGCCGAGCATCAAAGTTCCGACAGCATCGTCCTCTTCAGCGTGGATCAGCAGACCGGCAAGCTGAAGCCCACCGGCCAGACTGTCGAGGTCGGCTCGCCCGTTTGCATCCAGTTCCTGCCGGTCAAATGAAGCTGCTTCGCGATTGGACGGCCGCGATCGTCCCGATAGGGAACTCCAAACACAATGACCCGTCGAGAGTTCATTCGTCACGTCGCAAGGGCCGTCCTCGCCGTCTGCGTCGTCGCCAACGCCCATGCCGATACCACGGGTCTGATCGCCGCAGGCACGTCGGCGGCCACCCCTTATTATATAAAGGACAGCGGCGCGGCCGGGCCGACCGTGTTGATCACCGGCGGCGTCCACGGCGATGAACCCGCCGGCGCCTATGCCGCCGACCAGATCCGCCACTGGCCCATCACGCGCGGCAAGCTCATCGTCGTGCCGCGCGCCAACGTCATCGGCCTGACCGCTGGCAAACGTAACACGCCAGGCGAGCCGGAGGCACTACGCAACCTCAACCGCAATTTCCCCAAGGCGAAAGAGACCGGCCCGGCGCGCGGCGCGCTGGCGACGGCGCTGTGGGATTTTGTCCGGCAGCAGAAACCGGAATGGGTCGTTGACCTGCACGAAGGCTCCGACTTCAACGCGCTCACGAACAAGAGCGTCGGCAGCAGTGTCATCGTCTTCCCAACACCGGAGGGCAAGGCCGTCGCGCCCGCGCTGCTCGAAGCCGTCAACGCCACCGTCACCAATCAGAACCACCGCTTCACGCTGCGCGGCCCGCCGATTGACGGCAGTCTCGCCCGCGCCGCCGGCGCGCACCTCGGCGCGCACGCGATGATCCTCGAGACGACGACGAAATCGCAGCCGTTGTCGCTGCGTGCCCGCCAGCATCGCATCATGGTTTTTGCGTTGCTTGCGCGTCTCGACATGACCGGCGGCAAGCTGTCGCTGGACACGATGCTCCCACGCACCCGGTCGCCGGGCGAGACACGCGTGGCGCTCTACGACGCCGGCGGCACCGGCGGCCAGGGCGTGCCGCGCGTGACCGAGCTGCTCGGCAAACGGCCGAACACGACCGTCGTCCGCGTCTGCGGCGACGACATCGCCGGCGGCGCGCTCGACCAGTTCGACGTCGTCATCGTTCCCGGCGGCAGCGGCAGCAAGGAAGCCGCGGCGATCGGCGTGGAGGGCCGCGCGCGCCTCCGCAAGTTCGTCGAGGACGGCGGCGGCTACATCGGCATCTGCGCGGGCGCGTATCTGGCCACGAGCGGCTTCTCATGGGGGCTGAAGGTTCTCGACGCGAAGACCGCCTCGCCGAAATGGATGCGTGGCACCGGCTTGGTGAAGATCGAACTGACCGACCGCGGCCGCGAAATCCTCGGCGACCGGCGCGGCCAGTTCGACTGCAAGTATGCCAATGGTCCCATCCTGGTTCCCGCGCAGGTCGAGTCGCTGCCCGACTTCGAACCGCTGGCGTTCTTCCGCACGGAGTTGGCAAAGAACGACGCGCCCAAGGGCATCATGGTCAACTCGCCTGCCATCGTCGCCGGCCGTTGCGGCAAAGGCCGCGTCATCTGCTCCAGCCCGCATCCGGAGTCCACGCCGGGTTTGGAAGACTTCATCCCGCGCGCCGTGGCGTGGGTTGTCAGCCGGACACGTTCATCGTCATCCGCCGCCACGCCATGAATCATCTTGTCTGTTGTCTCGCGTTGTTTGCGCTGACGTTTGCCACCGCACACTCCGCTACGGCCGAACCGTGGGATCCGATCTCGGCCTATCGCGAGCGCCAGATTGAGGGCTGGCGGGTGTTGGTGAACCAGAAACTCGATTGCGACGAGCAGCGCAAACTGTGCGACGACACAATAAAGCTGCTCGGCGACCATCTCTACCGCATCAGCCGCGGTGTGCCGGCCGCCGCGTTGGCGAAATTGCGCCAGGTTCCGATCTGGGTCGAACTCTCACATCCAAAGCACAAGTGCATGTGCTATCACCCGTCGCCTGTCTGGCTGCGCGAGCACGGGATGAACCCGGAGAAAGCCGGCACAGTTGAGCTGGCTAACGCGGCGACGTTCCTGAAGTGGACCCACGAGCAACCGTGGATGGTGCTGCACGAACTGGCCCACGCTTACCATCACAAGGTCGTCGGCCACGGCCACAAGGAACTCTAGGAATGCTTCCAGCGCGCCGTGGCGTCGAAGAGTTACGAATCGGTGCTCTACTTCAACGGCCAGCACAAACGCCA
>JACRKA010000336.1 GCA_016219905.1 Verrucomicrobiota bacterium | reverse complement strand
TTGACGAGATTGTAGAGCGTCGCCGCGCCCAGCGTCGGGATGGCGATGAAGAACGAGAACTCCGTCGCGGTCTTGTTGGTCAGGCCGAGACAGACGCCGCCGAGGATCGTCGCGCCGCTGCGCGACACGCCGGGGAACAACGCCACGCACTGGATGCAGCCCAGCTTCAGCATCGTGCCCCAGCTCAACTGCTCCAGTTCCGTGATGCGCGGCTTGGGCCGCACGCGCTCGATCACCAGGATCGCGAAGCCACCGGCGATGAGCGCGATGGCGACAGCCGTCGGGTTGAACAATAGATGCACGATCGGTTTGTGAAACAACAAGCCAATGATCGCAATCGGCACGAACGCGAGCAGGATGCCGCCGAACAACCGCCGCGCGCCCGCGTCCGTCGGCAACTGCCGGGCCACGCTCCAGAGTTTCGCCCGGTAGAGGACCACCACCGCGAGGATCGCGCCGAACTGGATGAACACCTCGAAGTCGTCCGCCACGTCGCCCGTGAAGCCGAGGAAATGACCGGTCACGATCAGGTGGCCCGTCGAGGAGATGGGCAGGTATTCCGTGATGCCCTCGACGACGCCCTGGATGAGCGCGATGAGCCAGAAGTTCATGGGCGGCGAGCTTAACCGCCCGCGACGATGCGCACGACTTCAATCTTGTCGCCGTCCTTGAGCGCAACACCGGCGAACTGCTCGCGGCGCAGCGGCTCGCCGTTGTATTCCACGATGACGATGCGCGGGTCGAGGCCGAGCCGCTGGATGAACTCGACGAGACTGCATGGCAACTCGACGCTCTTCGGCTTGCCGTTGGCGGTGATGTTGGCGGTCATAAGCGAAATTCGAAATTCGAAACCCGAAACCCGAAACAACTTCCAAAGCCCAAATCCGAAAATGCAAACCGGTTTGAAACCTTCGTCATTCGATCATTCGGATTTGTTTCGGATTTCGACATTCGGATTTCGGATTTAATCTACGCTGTTCTCTGCTCCGACAACGCCGGATCCCAATCCTTCCACACCGGCTCGTAGCCGAGCGCGCGAAGTTTCGTCGCCATCTCCGCCGCCGAACGCTCGTCGGCGATGGCGAACTGCTCCGTCGCGTGGGCATACTCGCCCTCCGACGGAATCACCGGCAACTCCACAAACTTCCCCTTCTCCGTCACGTGCAGCTTGTCGTTGCCGGCGCCGGTGTAACCGCCCGGTTCCGTGTGGCTTCCGGCGCTGACCAGCGTCACGCCCAGCGGGATCAAGCCGTCCCTCAGACGGGCCGATTCGCGCGTGCTCAGCACCAATCCGACATGCGGAAATGTGAGCCGCAGCGCGCAGACCATCTGCACAAACTCGCGGTCGCTGATCGGATGGCGCGGCTCGAACTCGCCCGCCGCGGGCCGCAGGCGCGGCAGCGAGATCGTCAGTTGCGAGCGCCAGCATTTCTTCAGCAGATACTCCGCGTGCGCCGCCAGCGCGATGGCTTCCTCGCGCCACTTCCACAGGCCGATCAACGCGCCGATGCCCAGCCGCCGGAAGCCCGCTTCGTAACCACGCTCGGGCGTCTCCAACCGCCAATCGAAATTCTTTTTCGGCCCCGCCGTGTGCACTTCGCGATAGACATCGCGGTTGTAGGTCTCCTGGTAAACCACCAGTCCTTCGCAGCCCGCCGCGACGATGGGCCGGTAGTCGTCAGCCTTCAGCGGACCAACCTCGATGTTGATGCTGGGCACGCCCGCTGCGTGAAGCGCCGCCACGCAATCGCGGAGATAACTGTTTGAGACAAACTTCGGATGCTCGCCCGCCACGAGCAGAATGTTGCGAAACCCTTCCGCCAACAGATGCCGCGACTCGGCCATCACCTGCTCCACCGTCAGCGTCGTGCGCAGGATCGCGTTGTCGCGCGAGAAGCCGCAGTATTTGCAGTTGTTGATGCACTCGTTGGAGAGATACACCGGCGCGAACAGGCGGATGACCTTGCCGAAATGTTTCACCGTCAGCGCCTGGCTCTCGCGCGCCATCGCTTCCAAAAACGGCGCCGCCGCCGGCGAGATCAACG
>JACRKA010000335.1 GCA_016219905.1 Verrucomicrobiota bacterium | reverse complement strand
CGCTTGCGCTGGCCGGCGAGGTTTTCCAGATCGTCCTCGCTGACGGCCACCGCTACGCGGCTTCTGCGTTCGCGCCGCAAGGCAAGCCGCGCGTCAGCCGGCTCTCCCCGAACCCGAAGGCCGCGCGGCTCGCGGCGCGGAGTCCGGGCCGGCAGGTCGAGGCGACTCTGCGTTCGGCGGACGGACGGCTGCGCGCGGTCTGGCGCGCATTGATCCATGACGGCGCGAACTACGTGCGCCAGGAAATCGTCGTGACCGCTCTTGGTGATGGCTGTGTGATCAAGGAGATCGTTTGGATGAACGAGGCGATTCCCGGCGCGCGCATCGCCGGCCGCACGGATGGCTCGCCGGTCGTGGCCGGGAACTTCTTCTTTGGCTGCGAAGACCCGCACGCGCTCGCCACGGCCGAGCCGCGCGTTTCGTTCCGCCTCCGGCGCGACGCGCCACTGCGCAAGGGCGAAACGATCACGCAGAGCGCGGTCATCGGCGTCGCGCCGCCGGGCCAGATGCGACGCGCGTTTCTCTGCTACCTCGAACGCGAGCGGGCGCATCCGTATCGGCCGTATCTGCACTACAACTCGTGGTATGACATCTCGTGGAGCGGGAGGCTCTTCGAAGAGGCTGCCAGCTTGGACGCCATCCAGTTGTTCGGTGAGCGGTTCATCAAGCCGCACGGCGCGGTCGTGGACGGGATGGTGTTTGACGACGGATGGGACGACCCGAAGACGTTGTGGAAGTTCAATCGCGGGTTCCCGAAAGGCTTCGCGCCGCTGGTGGCGCCGTGCCGGCAATACCACACCCGGCTGGGCGTCTGGCTGTCGCCGTTCGGCGGCTACGGCGAGCTGAAGAAGCAGCGGCTCCAGTTCGGCCGCGAGCAGGGCTACGAGATCAATCCCACCGGCTTCTCGCTGGCCGGGCCGAAATACTACGCTGCGTTCAAACGGTCGTGCGTCGGCATGATCCGCAAGTATGGCGTCAATCACTTCAAGTTCGATGGCATCGCCGGCGGCTCGTATGCCAGCGGCGGCGCGGCCTACGTCCTCGACACCGAAGCGATGCGGCGTCTGATGCTGGAACTGCGCCGCGAGGATCCGGCTGTCTATATCAACCTCACGACCGGCTCGTGGCCGTCGCCGTTCTGGTTGCGCTACGCCGACTCGATCTGGCGGCAGGGCCACGACATGAACTTCGCCGGCAAAGGCCCGAAGCAGCAGCAATGGCTGACGTATCGTGACTTGGAGACATTCCGCAGCATTGTCGGCAAAGGGCCGCTCTTCCCGCTCAGTTCGCTGATGACGCAGGGCGTGGCTTATTCGCGCCACGGCATGGCCGGCGAAGCGACGTTCAACTCCGCGGGCTTCAAGGACGACGTGCGCGCGTTCTTCGGCGCCGGCACGAGCTTGCAGGAACTCTACATCCAGCCCGGCAAGCTCACGGCGGAAGATTGGAAAGTCCTCGCCGAGGCCGCGAAATGGTCGCGCGCCAACGCCAACGTGCTGGCGGACACACACTGGATCGGCGGCGACCCGTCGAAGCTGGAAGTCTATGGTTACGCCTCGTGGTCGCCGCGCAAAGGCGCCGTCATGCTGCGCAACCCGGACGACCAGCCGCACGAGTTCGCGCTGGATGTCGGCGCGGCGTTCGAGCTGCCCGCCGGCGCGACGAGGCGCTACGCCCTGAAAAGCCCGTGGGCCGGGGACGCCGCCAGGCCCGCGCTCACGGCCGAGGCCGGCAAATCGCTGCGCATCGCGCTGAAGCCGTTCGAGGTTCTCGTGCTCGACGCTCTGCCGGCGAGGTAGCCGGAAACTGCGGCTTTCACTTTCCGGCTGGCCGCGCAATAATCCGGTCATGATTCGCCAACTCGCCCGCGCCCTCGTTCTCCTCGCGCTGGCTGCCGCGACGTGTGCCGCGGCGCAGGCCCCGCGCAACATCGTCTTCATCCTCAGCGACGATCATCGCTGGGACTGGCTCGGCTTCATGCCGGAAGCGCCGAAGTGTCTGGAGACGCCGAACCTCGACCGACTCGCGAAGGAAGGCGCGCATCTGCGCAACGCGTTTGTCAGCACGTCGCTCTGCTCGCCGAGCCGCGCCTCGATCCTGACCGGCCAATACATGCACCACCACCGCGTCGTGGACAACCAGCGGCCGGAGCCGGCGGGCATCCGGTTTTTCCCGGAGTATCTGCGCGCGGCGGGCTACGCGACGGCGTTTTTCGGCAAGTGGCACATGGGCCACGACAGCGACGGGCCGCGCAAGGGCTTCGATCACTGGGCGGGCTTCCGCGGACAGGGCGAGTATTTCGACACGACGCTGAACGTCAATGGCACGCGGAAGCAGTTCAAGGGCTACAGCACCGACGTGCTCACGGACCTGACGATCGAGTGGCTGCGCGCGCGGCGCGAAAAGCCGTTCTTCGTCTATCTCTCGTTCAAGGCGCCGCACTTCCCGTTCGAACCGGCGCCGCGCCATCGCGGCCGCTATGATAAGGCGCCGGTGCGCTATCCGCCGACGATGGCCAGCACGGAGGAGAACTACGCGACGCAGCCGCGCTGGGTGCGCGAGCGGCGCTACGGCATCCACGGCGTGGACCACATGGAAACGGGCCGGTTCGACAACGACCCGGTGCCGTCGTTCGAGGAGTTGTTCCGCCGCTACAGCGAGGCGGTGCATTCCACGGATGAGAACGTCGGCCGCGTGCTGAAGCAACTCGACGATGCGGGCCTGCGCGACTCGACGCTGGTGGTCTATATGGGCGACAACGGCTTCGCGCTCGGCGAGCACGGCTTCTACGACAAACGCGACGCGTTCGAGACGAGCATCCGCGTGCCGCTGCTGGCCCGCGCGCCGGGCGTCATCCGGCCTGGCACCGTCGTGACGCAGATGGTGCAGAACATTGACATCGCACCGACGCTGCTCGAAGCCGCCGGCGTGGCGCAGCCCGCGAAGACGCCGCGGATGGACGGCCGCAGTTTCTGGCCGCTGTTGCAGGGCCGCGACGTGCCGTGGCGCGACCACATCCTCTACGAGTAACACTGGGAGTGGAACTTCCCCGCGACGCCGACGACGTTCGCCATCCGCACCGACCGCTGGAAATACATCTACTATCACGGCCTCTGGGACAAGGACAGTTTCCATGACCTCCAGACCGACCCGCACGAGCGCCACAATCTCATCAACATGCCCGCGTTCCAAGAGCCGATCGAGAAGTTGAAGAGGCAGCTCTTCGACGAGTTGGAAAAGTCCGGCGCGCTCCAGATGCCGGTGCTCCGCCCCGAAGGTGACCCGCTGCATGATCGGAAACTGCCGCGATGAAGCCATTGCTCCCCGTTCTTTTTCTGGCGGCGGCGGATCTTTTCGCCGCAAGTCCGCCGCCCAACGTCGTGCTGTTCCTCGTGGACGACATGGGCTGGCAGGACACTTCGGTGCCGTTCCACAGCGAGGTCACGCCGCTGAACCGCAAGTTCCACACGCCGCACATGGAGCGGCTCGCGGCGGCGGGCATGAAATTCACACAAGCCTACGCGTGCTGTGTCTGCTCGCCGACGCGCGTCAGCCTCATGACCGGCCTGAACGCCGCGCGGCACAAGGTCACCAACTGGACGTTGCGCAAAGACGCCGCCCCCGACGCGAAGCACCCGACGCTCCAGCCGCCCGCGTGGAACGTCAACGGCCTCAGCCCCGATCCCGCCACGCCGCGCGCGGTCTGCGCGCCGACGCTGCCGCAACTGTTGCGCGAGGCGGGCTACCGCACCATCCACGCCGGCAAGGCGCACTTCGGGGCGATGGACACGCCCGGAGCCGAGCCGCGCAACCTCGGTTTCGACATCAACCTCGCCGGCCACGCCGCCGGCGGGCCGGGCAGTTATCTCGGCGGGCAGAATTTCAGCGGCACGTGGCGCCGTGCGCCGAGCTTCTGGGACGTGCCTGGACTGGAGCCATATCACGGCAAAGACATCTTCCTGACCGAGGCGTTGACCCTCGAGGCGAACAAGGCGATGGACCGGGCCGTCGCGGACAAGAAGCCGTTCTTCCTCTACATGGCGCACTATGCGGTGCATGTGCCATTCGCGGCGGACAAGCGGTTCTACCAGAAGTATCGCGACGCGGGCCTCGATGACACCGAGGCGATGTATGCCGCGCTGGTGGAGGGCATGGACAAGAGCCTCGGCGACCTCATGGCCAACCTCGACCGCCACGGTCTCGCGTCGAACACCATCGTGCTTTTCATGTCCGACAATGGTGGCCTGAGCGCCTCCGGCCGCGGCGGCGCGGCGCACACGCACAACGCGCCGCTCTCCAGCGGCAAAGGTTCTGCCCGCGAGGGCGGCGTGCGCGTGCCGATGATCGTGAAGTGGCCCGGCGTGACGGCGGCCGGCTCGGTCTGCAAGCAATACGTGATGATCGAAGACTTCCTGCCGAGCCTGCTCGAAATGACCGGCGCGTCGGCGAAACTGAAGACGATGCCGCGCGTGGACGGCGTGAGCTTCGCGCCGTTGCTGCGGGGCGGGGCGGAGGCGGCGCGTTATCCGGCCGACCGCGCGCTCTACTGGCATTATCCGAACGTCTGGGGACCGAGCGGACCGGGCATCGGCCCGCACAGTGCCGTCCGCCACGGCGACTGGAAGCTGATCTATTACCACACCGACCGGCGCTGCGAACTGTTCAACCTTGCAGCCGACCTCGGCGAACAACACGACCTCGTGGAGACGGAGCGTGCGAAGGCGAAGGAACTCGCCGCGATGCTCACGCGCTGGCTGAAGGAAACCGGCGCGCCGATGCCGCTGGACAAGAAATCGGGGCAGGCCGTGGAACTGCCCGGCATTTGAGCCGTCTCACGGGGGGAGGTTTGGCGGGCTGGCGAGATCTCCGGCGGCCCTCACATGTCCGCCGCCGGAGTCTCGCAGGGTTCCCTATCGCGGCCTCTTGCCTTGGTGAAAACCTTGCTGGCGCGCTAAAGCAACGCCGTTGCCATCTTCGCCGCGCCCACGGCAGGGGGCGTGGCGGTCTGGAAGACGCGCTTTATTTCAGCCGACAGTTCGTTCCAGAGCTGGTCTTTGGTCACGAAGCCGTGGGCGCCTTCGGCGCGACATTTATCGGAGAGCGCCGGGTCGGTGTCGTTGGTGACGATAATGACGCGGGTCTCGGGAAACTCACGCGAGAGCATGCCAGTGAAGGCGAGGCCGTTGACCTCGGGCATGTGCAGGTCGGAGAGGACCAGGTCGGGCCGGAGCGAGTTGGCGAGCAGGTAGCCCTGATGGCCGTCGCCGGCGGTGCCGACGACGTGGATGGAACGGTCGCGCTCGAGCAGCAGCCGGATGGCGATGCGCATGAGCGGATCGTCGTCCACCACCAGCGTGCGGATGCGTCTGCCGCCGACGGCGCTGCCATTCAATGGTTGTAAGGTTGCTGCTCCCATGACTGCGGCGAACGCTAGGGGAAGGCGGGAGGGAGGGCAACAGGGACGACACTGTAAAACGGGCTAGGGTTTTACCGTAGGCGCGGGAGGCGGGGCAGGACGGGTCAGGCGTCCACGATCTTGTTGCGGATGGCGTAGCGGACAAGCTCGCTGATGGTGTGCATGCCGAGTTTGCGCATGAGGTTGGTGCGGTGTGTCTCGATGGTCTTGATGCTGAGCTTGAGGGCGTCGGCCATTTCCTTGTTGCTCTTGCCTTCGGCGATGAGCTGGATGATCTCGCGCTCGCGGGGGCTGAGCAATCCCAGGTTGTGGCCGTCGCCGACTTTTTTCCCTTTGACGAAGCCGTCGAGGACCATGCGCGCGACCTGGGTGGTGAAGAACGGTTTGTGGCGGCTGAGGGACTCGACGCCGGCGACGAGGTCGCGGCCGGCGTCGCTCTTGAGGACGTAGCCGTGCGCGCCGGCGTCGAGGACTTCGCGGATGATCTGCTCGCTGTCGTGCATGGTGAGGATGAGGATCTCGGCGCGGGGGAGGGTCTTGAGGATCTGGCGGGTGGCTTCGAGGCCGTTGAGGTCGGGCATGCTGATGTCCATGACGACGACGTCGGGTTTGGTCTGGCGGGATTTTTCGACGGCGTCGCGGCCGTTGGCGGCTTCGGCGCAGACTTTCCAGTTGGGCTGGGTTTCGAGCAGGGAGCGGAGGCCGCGGCGGATGAGTTCGTGGTCGTCGGCGATGAGGATGCGGAGGGTGTTCATGGGGTGGCCTCGGGATAGGGGATGGTGACGGTGATGGTGGTGCCGCCGCCGCCGGATTGGATGGAGAGGTGGCCGTTGAGCTGGCGGACGCGCTCGCGCATGCCGCTGATGCCGACGCCGAGCTTGCCGATGCGCGCGCGGGTGTCTTCGGGCGCGCTGGGTGTCATGCCGCGGCCTTCGTCCTGGATGACGAGGGTGGCGTCGCGGCCGGTGTGGGCGAGGCGGATGCGGGCGACGGGGCTGCCGGAGTGGCGGTGGATGTTGCCGAGGCCCTCCTGCACGATGCGGAAGAAGGTGGTCTCGATCTCGCGGGGAAGGCGGTCGGTCTTGGGCGGCAGGTCCATCTCGACGCGGACGTTGCTGCGTTTGGCGAAGCCGTCGGCATACCAGCGCAGGGTGGTGACGAGGCCGAACTCGTCGAGCAGCGGCGGGTGCAGCAGGTAGGAGATGGTGCGGATCTCCTGCGAGCATTGTTCGGCCAGGCCGAGGCTGTCGCCGAGGGCGCGGCGGGCGTCGGGGGCGAGTTTGGCGGCATGCTGGTTGATGAGGGAGAGGTTGATGGCGAGGGCGGCGAGGGTCTGGGCGGTGGTGTCGTGGAGTTCGCGGGCCATGCGGCGGCGTTCCTCGTCCTGGAGCTGGAGGAGGCGGCCGGAGAGGTGGCGGAGGGCGGATTCGGCGTGTTCGCGCTCGCCGACCTCTTTCTGCAGCTCGGCGGTGCGCTCGGCGACGCGCTGTTCCAGTTCATCATGGGCGCGGCGCAAGGCTTCCTCGGACTGCTTGTGTTCCGTGATGTCGAGGAACATGCCCACGCTGCTGACGGGTTCGTTCCGGTCGTTCAGGACATCCACGGAGGCGGTGGACAGCCAGCGTTCCTCGCCGGACTTGGTCCGCACGCGGTAGTCGGCGGTCCAGGCGGGCCGGCGTTCCTTGTAGAATGTTTGTTTCGCGTCGTCGTAGGCCATGCCGGCCAGCTCGCCGGTCGGAATCTGTTCCAGGATGATCTTGTCCCAGAGGGTGGTGGTGAACTCTTCCGGCGAGTAGCCGGTGAGCGCGCGGATGCCCTCGCCCATGAAGGTGTAGGTGTTGGTCGTAAAATCGCGGCAGTAGGGCACGGCGCCCGCCGCGACCATGGCGCCGCGGTGCAGTTCCTCGCTCTCGCGCACCGCCTCCTGGGCGCGCCGGCGCTCGGTGATGTCGCGGACGATGGTGAGGCGCCTTTCCCTGTCCAGCCGCACGATGCGGGCCTCGAAGGAGCGCTTCGCGCCCTGCGCGTCCAGCGAATACTCCCGCACCGCCACTTGCCCGGTGCGGGTTACTTCGTCAAACCCGGCGATGATCTTTCCGGCCACCTCCGGCGGGAGCACGGCGTCCACCGGCTTGCCCATGAACTGGTCGGGCGGCGCGAAGAGCCGCGTGGCGTCCGCGGCGTGATAGCCCACAAAGACGTTGTCCTTGTCCGTGATGAACATCAGGTCCGGGATGGCGGCGAGCATGGCGCGGTTGCGGGCCTCGCTGCGTTGGACCGATGCCTCCAGCAGGACGCGCTCGGTGATGTCGTGGGCGACACCGACCAAGCCGATGATCCTGCCTTCGCTGTCGCGCAAGGGCGTCTTGGTGCACAAGCAGGTCCGGCGCGCGCCCCGCACGAGCATGGATTCCTCGTAGCTCTGCGGCTGGCCGGACTCCAGGATGGCGCGATTGTGGGCTTCGTGCGTGGCGCACTCGTCCAGCGGGTAGAACCGGCCGATGTGCTTGCCGACGACTTCATCGGGCGTGACGCCAAACATCCCCGCCAACGCCGCGTTGGCCAGCACGAAGTGGTTTTCCGGATCGAGGACGAACACCGGATCGCTGGTGGACTCGAGGACGCCGCGCAACAACGTGTAGCTCTCGTGCACGGCCTCCTCGGCCTGCACGCGCTCGGTGATGTCGCGCGAGATGCCCAGCACGCTGTGGATCGCGCCGTCGGGGCCGCGCAGCGGCGTCAGCCAGGTGCCCAGCCAGACTTCGCCTTGGGCGAAGGACACCTTGTCCTCGACGAACATGGGCTGGCCGTGGTCCAGCACGGCCTGCATGTTCTGCCACATCCTTTCGGCCTCCGGGCCGGGGAACAACTCGGCCAGGGGTTTGCCGATGATCTGTTCCTGCGGCCGGCCGAGTTGTTTGGCGGCGAAGGTGTTGACGTAGCGGACGTGCTGGCCGCGGTCCACGATGAAGATATCGTCGTGCGCCGCCTCGGCCAGCGTGCGGTAGCGCTCCTCGCTCTCGCGCAGCGCCTCCTCCGCGGCACCGGCCAGCACGACTTGCGAGGTCGTGTGGGCTAGGTCTTCCAGAAGCTCCTCTTCGTGAGGCAGAACCGCCCGCTGGCGGAAGAGTGCCAACACGCCAATCGGCTGGCCGTCGGCCGACTGAAGCCGATACCCGGCGAACGCCACCAAGCCGAGCGACTTGGCCCATTCCGGGTCGTGAATGAGGGGATCGTGCGGGACATCATTGGTGATGAACCTGGCATCCTGACCGGAGGCGACGCGCCCGATCTTGTAGCAGCCGAACGGGACCCGGCGATGACTGCCGTCCGTGCGCGTGTAGCGGCCCGAGCTGGCCTTGAGATGAAGACAGCGGGTCCGGTCGCGGCAGGCGTCCGGACCTTCGGTGACGGTGGCATGAGGGCAGCCTTGTTCACAGAGATCGGCTTTTTCAATCATCCAGATCCGGGCGAAATCGGCTCCCAAAATCTCGACCGCGCCGTCGGTGATGAGCTTGAGTTGTTCGGCAAGATTCTTCGTGCCCAGCAGGCGCCGTTTCAAGAGGCTCGTCCCGGCTATTTGTTGTTCCATCTGCTTGCGCGCGGTGATGTCGAGCAGCATGCCGATGCCGCGGACGACTTTGCCGTTGGAGTCCCGTTCGTCCACGCCGGCGTCGTTCATCCAGCATTCGCGCCCGTCGCGCCTGCGCACACGATACTCGGCCGACCATGCAGTGCTGCTTCCTGCCTGGAACTTGCGCGTGGCTTCCGATAGCTTCCGGAAAGTCTCGCCGCCGGGCATGATGACTTCCTCAATCACGTTCTCCCACATCTCCGGCGTGCATTCGTGGGGAGCGTAGCCGGTCATGGCTTCGATGCCGGCGCCCATGAACTCGTAGCGGTTGGTGCGAAAGTTGCGAGTGTAGGGGACGGCGGCGGCGGCTTCGATGGCGGCGCGGTGGACTTGTTCGCTGCGCTGGAGGGCTTCCTCGGCCCGCTTGCGCTCGCTGACGTCGCGGATGATGGCCCACATGCCGGCGGGTTGGCCCTGGTCATCCCGAATCAGGACGATGCGCAACTCCACGGGGATGACGGTGCCGTCCTTCCGCCGGTATTCCTTCTCGAAAACATCCGAGTAGCCGCGGGGGATGACTTGTTCCCGGACGATCTTGTCCTGAAGCGCGTGCCACTTGGCAGGCGTCAGGTCCCGGTAGGTGAAACCCAGCAGTTCCTCGTCGGTATATCCGAGCATTGCCCGGTAAGCACGGTTGAACTCCTGGATCCGCCCATCCATGCTCACGCGCGCGAACGCATCGGTCATGGTCTCGTGCAGGCGGCGGTATTTCTGCTCGCTCTCCCGCAGCGCTTCCTCCGCCTGCTGGTGCTCGGTGATGTCGCGCGTGTAGATGCGCACCGTATCGTAACCGGGGGCGAGACAGATTCTCTCCTCGAACACACGGTCCTTGACCTTGACCTCGCGCTGGAGCGGTTGGGATGGCCCTTGCCCCAACGCCTTGACGATCCCGCGCCAGTCCTGCGGGACGAAAACGCGGGGATCCTCAAGCCCCATTTGCTTCAGCGCCTCGGTGGCTGCGGGATTGCAGAAGATCACTGTTCCCGCAGCGTCCACCTCCAAGACAGGACTCGGGTTGAGCTGTGGAAACGAAGCGAGATGCTGCAGTTGCTTCTCCACCCGCTTGCGCTCCGTGATGTCTTGAAACAGCCCCAGGATCAGGCGGCGCCCGCCGATGACCATGTTTGCGGACCGGATGTTCACCGGAACAAGGGTCCCGTCTTTCCTGACCACCACGCACTCCGTCTCGACCACTTCGCCCCCCGTCACGTGAGCCGCGAAGAGCTGCTTGTAGCGATCGGCCTCGTCGGGCGGATGCAACTCCGACTGATGCATCCCGATGATCTCCTCGCGCGGCCGGCCCAACAGGACCTCCGCCCGCCGGTTGGTGTCCACCACCCGGCCGGTCCGCGCGTCCGCGAGGAAGGCCGCCTCGCTGAGGTTTTCGAAAAGATGCGCGTATCGCTTCTGGCTTTCCAGCAACGCCTCCTCCGCCAGCTTGCGCTCGGTGATGTTGCGCGCGACGCCGATCATGCCCACGATCCGGCCCTCGGCATCCCGCATGGGCGCCTTGGTGGCGAGGAATATGCGG
>JACRKA010000334.1 GCA_016219905.1 Verrucomicrobiota bacterium | reverse complement strand
GGCGGCGCGGCCGGAAGACTGGGACGGCGGGAAAGCACGGAAGCCCGGGTGGGGCGGCAGCGGGCCGCGTCCCTCCAGCGGATCCTGCTCGTGGAGGTACGGGAAATCGGCGGCGGCGACGTGCGGCAGGGAATCGAGCGGGAGTCGGAATCCGACCGGGGAATCGCCGGGGATGAGGTAGCACCGTTCGCCGCGGAGGAACCAGGGGCCGCTGAGCCAGGGGGGAACGTCGGCGCCGTACTGGCGTTGCACGGGCAGCACGTAGCCGATGACCTTGTCGAGGCCCTGCTCGAAGATCTTGGCCAGGCGGACACGGTCCTCCTCGTTCTTCAGGTTGGAACGGAACGGATCGACGTTGGTGGGGAGGCGGCGTTCCTTCCAGAGGTAGTACCAGGCGTCCTCGAAGGCGGGCATGACCCAGCGCGTGCCGCAGCCGAGGCGTTCGCCGAGCGCGTGGATGAAACGCTCCGCGCGGAGCGCATCGAAGCCGTAGTCGCGGGACTCGAGGGCGAACAGCGCCTCGTCCTGCCAGATCGGCTGGCCGTCGCGGCGCCAGTAGGTGGCGAAGGCCCAACGGGGCAGCGATTCGCCGGGGTACCATTTCCCCTGGCCGTAGTGGAGGAGGGCACCGGTGGTGAAGCGCCTCTTGAGCCGGCGCATCAGTTCGTCGCCGAGGCGGCGCTTGGTCGGGCCCTGCGCGATGGTGTTCCACTCCGCGCCGTCCATGTCGTCGATGCTGACGAAGGTCGGTTCGCCGCCCATGGTGAGCCGGCAGTCCTGGCGGACGAGTTCGGCGTCGATCTGGTGGCCGAGCTTCTCGATCTCCTTCCACTGTTCCTCGGAGTAGGGCTTGGTGACGCGCGGCGACTCGTGGACGCGCGTGACCTTCATGTCGTGGCTGAACTCGCACTCGCACTCGTCGACCAGGCCGGTGATGGGGGCAGCGCCGGTGGGATCGGGCGCGCAGGCGAGGGGGATGTGGCCTTCGCCGGCGAGCAGGCCGCTCGTGGGATCGAGTCCGATCCAGCCGGCTCCCGGCAGGTAGACCTCGGTCCAGGCGTGGAGATCGGTGAAGTCATGGTCGGTGCCGCTGGGGCCGTCGAGCGACTTCACGTCAGGCTTGAGCTGGATGAGGTAGCCGCTGACGAAGCGCGACGCGAGGCCGAAGTGCCGGAGCAACTGGCAGAGGAGCCAGGCGGAATCGCGGCAGGAACCGCTGCCGAGGCGGAGCGTCTCGCCGGGCCGCATGGGGCGCGTGGTGAACCGCCGGCCGTTGTGCGTGAGATGGCAGCCGAAGGTTTCGTAGTGCGATTCGCCGGGGATGACTTGCACGGCCTCGCGCAACGGCAGCAGCCACGGGCGGTCCGGCCGGCGGACGGCCGTCACGTAAACGTCGCGGCCACGCTGGCGAAACAACGGCGAGTTGGTGTCCTTGACATCCTGCCGCAGACCGAGGTCAACCGCTTTCACGTTTTTCCATTCAGCGTCGGTCAGGAGGTGATAGCGCAGTTCGGTCACGGCACGGCCACGGCCCATGCCGTCATTGACCAACGTGCCGTGCAGTCCGCGCGTGAGGCCCTCGAACGTCGTCGCTGTCTTGCGTTCGTAGCCGATGACCTCGCACCACGCGACGACCGCGCCGGACGGGGGAAAGCCTTCCGTGGACTTCACGCGCAGCACCTGGTCGCTGGCGCGTAGGACTTCAGTCAACTCGGTGACGGGGCCTTTCTCCATGTCGTAGCGCACGGTGAATGCGACCTTCGTGCCGTCGGGACTGCCTTTGGCCTCACCGTCGAAACCGGGGTAAGGCTGCTTGGCTGGCCTCAGAGGCGGCGAGAGGAAGTATTTGTATTGCCACGTGTCGCCGCTGCGCAGATCGAACAGGTGGGAATCGCCGACCGCGAACCGCCCGCTGTGACCGCACGGGCTGAGGTTGCCGACAGTGCCCGACGCGAGCACGTGGACGTTGCTCGGCGCCGGCTCGTTCCAACGCCGGCCGCGCGCGAGGCCGTCGCCGATGAGGAAATGCTCACCGTTGCCCTGCCACGCCATGTGCGCCGCTTCGAGCGCCAACATGCCGGGGCGGCGGTTGCTGCCGTCGAGGTTCCACCACCACACCGTCCCACCGAACGGCTGGTCCGGGTTGTTCTGGCGCGTGAAGAACATCGGATGACGCGGATTGGTCACCCACTGGAAACCGGTGCTGTCCTTGAGTTCCTGCGTGCCGCCGCCAGACCGGATCGGAATGCGCGCGCTGCGAAAGGCCGGCGTCCGCGTCTTATCCTTGATGCCGCCATAGACCCATTCGTCGTTGCAGTCCACGCCGCCGAGCTGGTCAATCCCGTCGCCAATCTTCACGGTCTTGCCGGTGTCCATGTCCACCCAGATGACCGGCGAGCCTCCGTCGGCAGCAAAGCCGCGATCGGCCTCCTTGATCTGGACGTAGAAGAGCCAGTTGTGATGGTTTGCCCAACACGATCCCGGCAACATCAAAATGCCAAGTCCCAACTCGCGATCCTCGTTCTTGAGGAAGTCATAGACCGGCACGGTCGGTCGGGCGTTGCCCGCATACGGCTGGCCGGATCGTGCGTCAGCAACAATCGGGCAATGCCGATAGCTGAGATAGCGTCCGTCGTGGCTCCAGCATTGGTGCTGGTGATAGTTGGCGTGGTCGTCCACCGCCGGATCGTGTGAGATGCGCCAGAGGGCGACGTAGTTCCCGAACTCCGGGCGGTTGATGACGAGCTTTTGCGCGAACAGAGCGCCGTCGCAACTCAGAAACGAGACGAACCCGATCACGATCATGGCGCGAAGGTTCTGCATTTTGGCAACTCCTCTATCGGCGCGGCCAGACCCATGTGGTCGGGTTGTCGTGATCGCGCGCCAAGCCTGCGCCTCGCGCCTTGTCCTCGATGATGACGCTGAGATTCCCGCCGCGCTTGAAGCATGCCTTGCCACACGCAATGCTTAGTTTGATGTAGATGCTCTCTTGCAGGGCGGTGGTGGCAGGCGGCGCAAGCATGGTTTCAGTTTTTCACATTGCCACCAACTGAGGTAGTCGCATGAACATGCTCTCGGCACACCATTCTGGAAAGCCGCTCCGTCTTCAATGGTGCGACGCAGCTTCCGCCACGAAGAGTTGCGTCCAGTCGCCGCTGCTGACGTTGAAGTAAATGCGCCGGCCGTCCGGGCTGAAGACGGGGTGCGGATGCGACCGCCGCCACGACTTCGCGCCGCGGGAGTTGTCGAAGCGGTGAATAATGATGTGGTCCTTGCCTCGGATGTCTGACACCACCACGCCCCATTCCTTGTCGGTGCCGCCAAACTTTTCCATCGTCGTATCCGTGACCATCAGTTTGCCATCAGGGCTGGCGGTGGGATGATCTCCGCGGAAACCGGGCAGGTCGGGAATGCGCCGCGCGCTGCCGTTGTTGCTGTCCATGAGATAGTTGCCCTTCTGGACAATCGTGCGCGAATCGGGATGCCACGCCGGATGGCCCCAGTTCGCGGTCGCGAACAGGAACCGCTTGTTCTCCAGGTCGTAGCAGACCAGCCCCATCCGCACGCTTGCCTTGGAACTGCGGAAATCGCCGCCGCCCGGCGACGCGAGCTTGAAGAACACGCGCTTGAGGTCGGGACTGAGGATCGGGAAGAACACCGACATGGGTTTGTCGCCAAAGAGCTTGGCGATCAACTCCGGATACTTCGCCCGCACCGCGTCAGCCGTCACCACTGTGCGAATCTCGCCGGTCTCGACGTTGAGAAGTTCGAGATCGCGGTGCGCGCCGGGATTCCAGTGCTGGCCATAAATCGGCACGAGGTCGCTGTTGGCCTGACCCCAGCAAAGCTGCCGCTGCCGCGCCAGTATGCGCTCCTTGCCCGACTCGACATCCACGGCCGCCACGAGCCATTCGCCGTCGCGCACGTCGTGAAACACGACCCGCCGGCCGCGCGAAATCCACTGCTGGCAGGCGGCGCGATGCGCGTCCTCGGTATTGATGTTGCGGGCCAGCACTGTTTCCTTGCCCGTCGCGCGTTCGAGGATGCGCAACTCGCCGCGATGGGAGTCGGGAGTGGTCGAGGCGAAGAACAACACCCAACGACCGTCGGGGCTTTCGGGGCAGGTGTTGACGTAGGAATGGATCGTGTGCCGGCCGGCTGCCGTGGAGACAGGCGCGACCTTCACGCCGTCACGCCACGGGGCGAGCGGGTCCGGTCGGCTCTCGGCCGCCATGATTACCGGCACGGCCAGCGCGATGAGTGCCAAACCGGGTCGCAGGGCTGTCATGGCCGGCAGTGTTGCCCGGCCAGCGACGTTGCGCAAGGTTGCTTCTGATGCTGGGTTCGCCATGCAAACACATCACGCCACCGCAGTTGATCGGAAAGTTCGATCTCTCCAAACTGCCCCGCGGGCCGGTGAAGTTGCCCGCGACAGACGGCTCATGGCGGAGTTGCGCTACAAGTGCTTCCGCTTCCGCCGCCACGCCAGCGCCGCCAACCCCACCCCCATCAGGGCATAGGTGGAAGGTTCGGGGACGACGGCAATCTCGCCGGCGGTGTAGAGCTTGCTCGTGTCCCAGGACAAGCCGGGGTTGAGCGCGGGCAGGTTGACCGAGTTGAAGATGCCGGCCATCGAGCCGAAGTCGAAGAGGTCGAAGGTGTTGGTGGCTTGCGGATTGAAGCCGTTGATCAACGACACGTTGAGGATGCCGCCGGCCTTCATCGCGGCGGCGACGATGACGCGGTCGAAGATGTTGGTCGCGGCGAGTTCCATTTCGAGTATGGAGGAATCCTCAAGCCACAGATCGCCGTTGAAGTTGAGGGTGCCCGCCGAATTGCCGGGGGCGATGGTGCCGAAGTTGGTGGTCGTGCCGAGGATGGTGCCGATGCCGGTGAGGCTGGCGTTGGTCTGCAAGCTCAGACCGTTCGCGAAGGAGTGCGTGCCGCCCTGCAGGTTCAGCGTCGCGGAACTGACGCCGTCACCGACGACGAACTGGACGCCGTTGGAGACGGTGCTGCCGGCGGTGTTGAGCGTGCCGCCGTTGAAGTCCATGACACTGCTGGCGCCGTTGGTGGCGACGAGGCGGTTGACGGTGACGGTGCCGCTGTTGATCGCGAGCGTGCCGCGCCGCAGATCGAGCAGTGCCGTGCCGGCGGCGTTGGTGATCTGGAGGGTGCCGCCACTGACGATGACTTGATTGCCGACAGAGCTGGCGGTGGCACCCACCAGCAGGTTGGTGGCCGTGACCCGGCCGCCGTTGGCTACGATGAGCGAGTTGGTGGAGCCTTGGTCGCCAACGATGATGCGGCCGGCGTTCTGCCAGAGCGAACCGGCGCCGCTGACCGTCGCCCGGTTGCTGGCGCTTCCGCTACCGTCGCCGATGACCGCGGTGAGACTGATGACGCGCCCGCCGTTGGTGACTACCAGCCGGTTGTCGTCACCCAGGGAACCAATGGTCAGCGTGCCGCTGTTGTTCCAGAGCGAGCCGTCGCCGTCCACCGTGACGCTGTTGCGCGGGCTGTTGCCACCGATGGTGCCGTTGACGTTGCTGAGGGTGCCGCCGGCGTTGATGGTCACGCTGTTTTCCACGCCGACGTTGGCCACCGAGAGGTTGCCGCCGATGCTCCAGAGCGAGTTGGAGCCGCTGACCAGCGCCGAGTTGCGGAAACCCAAGCTGGAGCCGAGCGTGCTGTCACCCGTGGTAAGGACCCGGCCGCCGTTGGTCACGACGAATTGATTGTAGTCGCCCGAGGTGCCGATGGTCAGGTTGCCCGACACGCGCCAGAGTGAACCGGTGCCCGTGACCAGCGTCAGGTTGTTGGTGCCGAGGAAGCCGATGATGGTGGTAGCGTTGGTGACCAGCGCGCCGTCGGCAATGGTCAGTTCGATGTTGTCCCCCTGATCGCCGACGGTGAGGGTGCTGGTCATCGCCCAGAGTGAGTTGGTGCCGGTCAACACCACCCGGTTGCCGTCGGCGCCCGCGGCATCGCCGATGTTGCCGGTCGTGCTGAAGACGCGCCCGCCGTTGCTGATGGTCATCGTGTTGCGGTCGCCGGCGGAGCCGATGAACAGGCCGGCGGTGTTGGACCAGACTGAGCCGCCGCTGACCAACACGGTGTTGTTAGCGCTGGCGCTCGCGCTCGCGACAAACCCGGTCGTATTGAAAACGCTCGCGCCGTCGAGGATGGAAAGCTGGTTGAAAGAGCCGGTCCGGCCGACGATGAGGTTGATGCTGTTGGTCCATATCGAGCCGGAGCCGGTGACGAGGGCGGTATTGTTGCTGGAGATGGCGGAGTTGCCGATGGTGCCCGATGTGTCAGTCAGTGCCGCGGCATTGGTGATGATCAGGACATTGAAGGCGCCGTTGCTGCCTACGAAGAACGCGCCGCCCGCGTTGGTCACCACACCATCCAACACATTCGTGAACGTTTCCGCCTCCGACTCACTGGCGAGAGGTCCAAGGATCATCAAGCCGGCCGCCAGGCTTGCGACCATTACGCCTTCGAACGGCTTTCTGTTGCCGAATGGCGGAGCCAGCCGGGTAAATCTCGCCGATTCGCACGCAGGTTCATTGCGTTGAAACGGTTTCATATCTCGTCCTTTCTCATCGAAGGGTGACCTCGCTACGCTCGGAGATCAGAGGATGAGGTGGGCAGCGGGTATCGCCCTGTGTCGTTGTTCATTACCGCATTCATCTTCTGATTCGTGTTCCGGTTCTCTCTTCTCATCCTTCGACCTTCTCGGCGGATCCACTTCCAGCACGGCGCGCAACTTACGATGCACCCTGCAACTGTCAAGGAGACCTTTGCCGCCCGCACCGCGGTGTTGATGTCGCGGGCCAGCACTTTTTCCTGGCCGGTCGAGCGTTCGAGGATGCGCAACTCGCCGCGATGCGCATCGGCCGTGGTCGAGGCGAAGAACAACACCCACCGGTCGTCGGGACTTTCGGGACAGGTGTTGACGTAGGAATGGATCGTGTGCCGGCCGGCTGCCGTGGAGACGGGCGCGATCTTCACACCGTCACGCCACGCGGCGAGCGGCTCTGGCCCGCTCTCAGCCGCCATGATCACCGGCAGGGCCAGCGCGATCAGCGCCAAACCGGGTCGCAGGGCTGTCATGGCCGGCAGTGTTGCCCGGCCGGCGATGTTGCGCAAGGGTGCTTTGATGCCGGGTGTGATACGAAGCGCCCCCGTCCCCTCCCTATCTGGGACATCCATGACGGCAGCAGGGGCGCCCGATGTGCTATGCGCGCGAAGCTGCCGACACAACGACGGCATCTTCTATTTCCCAACGCCGCGAGGAGCAAGCCGCGAAGAAGCGTCCCCGTCCCGAATCATCGCCCAAGAACAAAATAGGCCGTGCGTTCCGCACGGCCGATCTCTGCTGGTCTGTCAAGAATCGGGAGTTGACCCCAACGATTATACCATATTTAGTGCCTTCGGCGCCATCAGACCCCTCCCCACAGTAAATTGTCTTGGAGAGAGTGCCAGTCATCATCATGGGGTCAACTCCCGACTCTTGACAGATTTTGTTCCAACCGTCCCGCGTTTGGCCTTCGCGGGATCGGCGCCGAGGTTGAACGCGCGGCGGTCGTCGCGCGCGGCGGACTCCATGTCGCCGATCTTTTCGGCCAGTTCCTTGTGCCAGAGCACCGTGTCGAGGTTCTGCGGGTCGAGCGCGAGCGCGCGGTCGAGCGCGGCCAGCGCGGCCTCGTCGTCGCGGGCGGCGACCGCTGCGCGGGCCGCGAACAACGGCAGCGCCGGGTCGGCCGGGCGCAATTGCTCCAGCCGCCGCGCGTCGCGCATCGCCTGCTGTTTGCTGCCGCTGGAGCTTTTCAGGTTCAACTCCATCCGCAGCCACAGCGCGCTGGCGTCGTTGGGAACCTTTGCCAGGGTTTCGTCGAGCTTGCGGTCGGCGAGGTAGAAGCCGCTCTTGGCGAAGATGGCGCGCGCCTCGGCCACGGCGGGCGAGTCGGGCGGCGGCGGTTGCGCTTTGGCCACGGCAGCGGGGCCTTTTACGACGTGGGCCGGGACGAACTTCAGCGCGTGGTTGCGGGCGAAGCCCGAGCCGCGGACGGCCCGCGCGATGGAAAACTTCGGCTCGACGTGGCGCACCTCGATCGCGCCGAGGCCCTTCTTGGCCGTGCCGAGCGGCAGGCCGGTCTCGGGGTCTTGCAGTTCCTGCTCGCTCAGGACGAGGAAGCAGTCGCCCGGCATGATGCCCTGCTCCGCGCCGGCGTTGACGAAGACGTCCTCGCCGCGCACGTCGGCGATGCGGCCGAGCCACGCGCGCTGCTGGAGGCTGCGGGCGATGTCGAGGGCGAGTTCGTCCACGACGAGCGACTGCACCTCGGCGATGGGCAGCCGGGCCATCGCGGGGCTGTTCATCGTGGCGGTGTCGCTGGCATAGGTGCCGCCGAGGGCGGGCTTGGATTTGCGCTGCACCGTCTGCTTGGAATAGACGACCTGCCCGGTGGTCGCGTCCACGAGCCGCGTCGCGGCGCCGAGGTGGACCACGGCGGTGGCGACCTCGAACTGCGCGCCGCCGGATTGGAACGCCGGCGCGCTCTTGGAGATCGCCCAGTCGAACCGCATCACCGAGCCGAACATCAGCGCCTGCGCGCTGAGCAGACGGCCGATGGCCGGCGCGGCGGCCTCGACGGTGCGGCCGGTCTTGGAGAAGTCCTGCTCGCGCAGCACGTCCTCGATGCGCTGGCGTTCGACGAGGATGAACCGGCCGGTGCTGGCGAGCCGGTCGGCCACCGCGTCGGTCAGGCCCATGCCGAGCAGCGCGACGGCCTCCTTGTTGATCTTCATCGCGAACGGGCTGATGGCGACGCGCATCTTCGGCCCGTAGATCGGCGGCAGGTGCGCGAGCGGGTCGCGCGGGCCGAACGATTCCGGCGGCTTGGGCGCGCGCGGGCGCGGCCGGTAGCCGAGGTTGATCGCGCGGCGGCTGGCGCGGAACACTTCATCGCCCAGGCCGAGCATCGCCGCGGCGCGCCGTTGCAGCAGCACCGCGCCGAGGTCGCCCGGCGTCAACTCCAGGCATCGCTCGAACGCGTCGTAGGCGAGCGGGGCGTCGTTGCGCGCCAGCGCGGCGCAGCCCTCCAGCATCGGCATCTCCGGGTCGGTGGGCCGCAGTTGGCTGAGCCGCTGCGCGTTCCGGACCGTGATGTGCTTGTCGGCCGAGGCGCTCTTCATGACGATCTGCGCCTGCGCCAGCAGCCCGTTCGGGTCGTCGGGATGCGATTTCAGAAACTTCGCCAGTTCGAGAAGCCCGGCCGAGCCGCCGGTCTTCGAGTTCTTCTCGCGGGCCGCGGCGACCTCCGGCGGGTCGGGCGGCCACGGCGGGACCGCGAGGGCCGACGACGCGGGCAACAGCGATTCCACCTCCCACGCCGGCACGAGCCGCGCGATCTGGCCGCGCTCGAACGGCCCGCCCGCGACGCGCCTCGCGGTGGCGAACTTCTCCTTCGCCGCGCGCTCCTCGACGACGCCGACGCCGGCCATCGGCGAGCCGAGCGGCAGGCCGGTCTCCGGGTCGAGCAACAGGTCGTGGTGTTTGAAGACGCGGAAGCAATCGCCCGGCACGATGCCCAGCGCGAGGCCGGCGTTGATGAGGATGTCGTCGCCGCGCACGTCCACGACGCGGCCGCGCCACGGCACCTCGTCCATCGCGCGACAGAGCTTCGCCACGGCATCGGTGATGGCCTGGATGCAGACCTTGCCGGTGGCGGTCTTGGCGAAGCCGGAGCCGCCGAACGCCGACGCGAGCACGCTGGCCTGGTCGCTGGCGCGGCTCGACTGCGAGGCGACGATCTCGCCGGTGGTCGTGTCCACGACGCGGAGGTTGATCTCCAGCCGGGCGGTGGCGGTGGAGACCTGGAACTGCGCGCCGCCCTGGCCGGTCGAGCCGGTGCCGACCATCAGGTGCTCGTCGTAATGCGTGACAGTGCCGATGACGATGGCCTGCGTGTTCAAGAGCCGCCCGATCTCCGGCGCGCCGGCCTCGACCGCGCGCCCGCTGCGGGCGAAGTCCTGCTCGCGCAGGGCGTCCTGGACTTGCAGCCGCTCGACGATGATGAACCGGCCCGCGCGCGCGAGCGCGTCGGTGAGAAGGTCGGCGAGGCCGTTGCCCAGCTCAAGCTGGCCCTGGTAGCCGCTCTTGTTGTCGAAGCGGGTGACGGCGATGAGGCGCTTCAGGCCGAAATAGGGCGGCAGCGCGTCCACCGCGTCGCGCGGCCGCGCGGCGGCCTTCGATGATGGCGCGCCCTTCGGCGGCACGGCGGCGAAGGCTGCGTTGGAGAAGAGATGGGCGGTGATGAAAACGACGGCCAGCAGCAGTTGGTGTGAGTTCATGATTGGCCCCGCGGGAACTGAGGGCCTTGTAGTCCCCGCGCGACCCGAAGTCAAGCCGGGGTGCTCGCGATGCCACTTTGATCCCGGCGGAAGAAACGCCTCCGCCGCCATCTTGTCGCGGGCTACTTGCGAAACACCTCGACGTAGAACGCTCCGCACAACTCCCGGCCTTGGGCATCGTGGAACCAGCTCTGCAACTGCGCTTTGCCCGCCTTCAGGCGCGTCTCGAAAACAGCCTCCTTGTCCGTCGCGCTCACCGGCGCGGTGGCGTCGAAACCACCGATGCGCAGCCGCGCCTTCGCGATGGGAAGCGCCTTGCCTTCCGGAAACGATCCGTCCACGCCCTTGTAAGCCGGCACACTGCCTGCCAGCGCCGCGTCGGCCTCGCGCGGCCAGCGGCGCAGACTGATGCGATAGACGCCGTCGCGCGTGACGCGGATGTTCCAAGGCGCGTTCATCACCGGCTGCGGCCGGCCGCCCGGCAACGAGCCTTCCTTGACCACCGTCTCGCCCATCAACCGCACGTCGAACGGCTGCGAGCAAGGTGTCAACTTCGGCGCCAGCCAATCCATCGCCGTCAGGCAGGCGGGGTTCTCGCGGTCCGAGCCGACATCCAGCGTCTCGAACTTCCCCAACCCCGGTTGCACGGCGGCCCACCACTTTTCGTATTGCGCGCGCATCGCCTTCACCAACTCGGGATGCTGCGCCGCCACGTCGCTCTTCTGGGCGGGGTCGCTCTTGATGTCGTAAAGTTCCGCGCCCTTGACCAACCGCCAGTTGCCGCGAAGCACGGCCGCGTCCCACTTCGCCGGGTCACTCTGCGTCAGGCCGCTGTATTGCACCACCACCGTCCGCTGCGCGAGCGCCGGCTGCTCCTTCCCGTGCAACGATGGCGCGAGACTGAGGCCATCGAAACGGCTGCGTTTCGCGGGCTGCAGGGCGCAGAGATCGAGCAACGTCGGCAGCACGTCCTGCACCTGCGTCAACTCCGGCACGTCTCCGGCGGGACGCAGTCCGCCGGCGGGCCAGCGCACGAAGCACGACACGCGATGGCCGCCGTCGTAGAGGCTGGCCTTCGCGCCGCGCATGCCGGCGTTGAAGACCGAAATGCCGCCCGTGCCGCCGTTGTCGGTCATGAAGACCAGGACCGTGTTCTCGCGCAGGCCGCTCTCGCGCAGCATCGCCTCCAGCTTGCCGATGTTCTCGTCGAGGTTGGCGATCATGCCGAAGAACCCGGCGACATCGGGGGCGAGATGCTTGTAGGGCTGCTTGTATTTCTCCGCCACGTAAAACGGCCCGTGCGGCGCGTTCGGCGCGAGGTAGCAGAGGAATGGCTTGCCCGCGGCGGCGCACGACTGCATCCACCGCTGCGCCTCGCCGAAAAACACGTCCGTGCAATAGCCCTTGAACTTCTCGACGCGTCCATTGTGGCGGAAGAAGTCGTCGAAGTAATCGTTGTCCCAGTAGTCCGGCGTGGAGGTGATGCCCCAGCCGAGATGATACACCGCTTCGTGAAACCCGCGGTCGTTGGGCCGGTGCGGATGATTATCGCCGAGGTGCCATTTGCCGAACAGCCCCGTGCGATAGCCACCCGCCGCGAACAACTCTGCCATCGTCGGCATCTCCCGCCGCACGAACGTCCGGCCGGAGCAGACGCAGCTCGCGCCGTTGGCGAGTGCGTCGCGGCCGGTCATGAACTGCCCGCGCGTCGGCGTGCACATCGGCGAGACGTGGAAGTCGGTGAACCGGACACTCTCGGCGTGGAGCTTGTCGAGGTTCGGCGTCTTCAGCACGGGATTGCCGAGGCAGGAAAAATCGCCGTAGCCCTGGTCGTCGGTCAGGATGACGACGACGTTCGGCTTCGCCGCCGTGTCGCCGCGCACAACGACCGTGAGCGCGGCGCAGAGAAACACCCAGACCAATCTCACTTTACTTCTCCGGCTTTGCTGCGCTTGCCTTTCTTGCCGCCTTTGGTTGCGTTCGCACGCCACGAATTGGCGGCGGGGTCCATCTCTTTCAACATCTCCTCGTCAGGGCCGCCGCCGAATTGCTTCCAGTATTGCTCCTTGAACGGGTTGATCTTCGGGCCGGTCGCGTTCTCGTTGACGAGTTGCGGCTGGACGGAGTCCCACCACTTCTCGTAGGCCGCGTCGAGTTCCTTCACCACGTCAGGATGCTCGGCGGCCACGTCAGTCTTCTCGCCGATGTCGGCTTTCACGTCATAAAGCTGCCAGTTCTTTTCGCTGCCCTTGCCGGCGGAGACGAGATGCCAGCGCGTGTTGCGCACGCTGCACGTGGAGTATTTGCCGGTGACGGGCGCGGCGGCTTTGGGCCAGCGGCCGAGGTGCGTGAAGAGCACGCGGTCCGGCCACGCGGCATTCGCGTCTGTCAGCAGCGGCACGAGGCTGCGCCCCTCGACCTGCGCTTTCACGTTGTCGCCAACCTTAGCGCCGGCGATCTCGGCGATAGTCGGGAAGAAATCAATGTGGGCACAGAGCTTGTCCACGGTGGCAGGCTCCAGCGTCCCCGGCCAGCGCCAGAACGCGGAGGCGCGCGTGCCGCCGAGCCATGCGGTGCCTTTCTGGCCGCGCATGCCGGCGTTGAAGACCTTGCAGCCGGCGGTGCCGCCGTTGTCGTTCATGAAGACGACCAGCGTGTCGCGCTCGATGCCCCACTCGGCCAGCTTCGCCAGCAGTTTGCCGACGTTGTCGTCAATGTTGGCGATCATGCCGAAAAACTTCGCGGCGTTCTCCGGCACCTTGCCGGCGTAGCGCGCCTCGTCCTCCGGCCTGACTTGGAGTGGCGCGTGCGGCGCGTTGGTCGGGATGTAAGCGTAGAACGGCTTCTTTCCCTTCACCGACGCGATCCATTTCGTCGCCTGCCCGAAGAACGCGTCGGTGCAGTAGCCGTCAGTCCTTTCGAACCGGCCGTTGTGCTTGATGGTCGGGCTGAAATACAGGTTGCCCGGCGCGTCGCCGCAACTGCCCGGATAGGTGTTCCCGATGCCGCCCCCGCCGTGAATGAACACCTCATCGAAGCCACGACGATCCGGCTGATACTCGTCTTCGTCGCCGAGATGCCATTTGCCGAAGACGCCGGTGGTGTAGCCCGCCGACTTCAGCACCTGCGCGAGCGTGGTGGCCTTCAGCGTCATCCGCTCGCGTTCGAGGATGGTGTGGGTGATGCCGTTGCGGAACTCATGCCGGCCGGTCAGCAGTGCCGAGCGCGTCGGCGAGCAGGTTGGGCTGACGTGGAAATCGCTGAACCGGACACCTTCGTTGTGGAGCCGGTCAATGTTCGGCGTCTTGAGCACCGGGTTGCCGTTGCACGACAGGTCGCCGTAGCCCTGGTCGTCGGTGAGGACAAAGACGATGTTCGGCCGTTTGGCGGCCAGGTCGCCGCTCACCGCTGACGGCAAGCCACATGGGAAAAGCATAAACATCGCCCAGACGGCGATGGCGCTGACGAAGCTGCGGGGCCGGACGGGGATCATGATCGGTTCCTTTCCTGGTGTTGTTCAATAATAACTGTTTCGCGTGGCAAAAGTTGTTTCACGGCCGGCTGCGCTTGGCGTCGCGCAGTTGCTCGAAGAGCTTCGTCAGTCGCGCGACGATGTCGGGATGCTCGCGATAGAGGTTCTTCGTCTCGCCGGGGTCGCTGGCGAGATCGTAAAGCTGCCCGGGCGGTGCGTCGGGCTTGAGCTGGCCGTCGGGTGTGAAGTCGCTGTTGACCATGCCAACCTGCGCGAACTTGAGATACGGGGCGCGCTCGGTCTTCTCGGTCGAGTAGCCGGAACCTTGGCCCATCACCAACTTCCAGTTCCCGTCGCGCACGGCCCAGAGGTCCTCATCCTTCCTGTGCCGAAACACGGACGCGGAACGCGCTTGCACGACGAGGTTCGTCCGCGCGCCGTCGGGCTGCTCTTTGCCGAACAACGCCGGCAGCGCGTTGAAGCTGTCTGGGCCGGCATCGGCGGGCAGCGTCTGGCCGGTCAACGCGGCGAACGTCGCCAGCATGTCCGTCAGGCAGAGCAGCCGCGCCGACGTTGTTCCCGCGGCAATGCGGCCCGGCCAGCGCGCCAGGAACGGCACGCAGTTGCCGCCTTCCCACACGTCGCCTTTCTGGCCGTTGAACGGCGCGCAACTCCGATGCCCGGCGCGGAAGCCTTCCCGCTCATACACGCCGCCGTTGTCGCTGGTGAAGATGACCAGCGTGTTGCCGGTTAGCTTGAGCCGGTCGAGCGTGGCGAGCAGTTCGCCGACCGACCAGTCCAGTTCATGCACGAAGTCGCCGTATTTGCCGGCCTGGCTCGTGCCCGCGAACTTCGCATTCGGCGTCAACGGCGTGTGGATGTTGTTCGGCACGTAGTGGAGATAGAACGGCTTGTCCTTGTTCCGCTCGATGAACGCGACGGCTTTCTCGTGCAGCACGCGGGCGTTCTCCTCGTGTTTCATCGTGAACGCCGACTTGCCGCTCACGAGCTTCTGCGCCTCGAAACGGATCGGATCGTCCGGCTTCACGCCAACGATGCGGTGGTTCTCGACATACGCGCCCCAGCGGTTGCTCACGTCGCCAAAGAAATAATCGAAACCCACCTCCAGCGGTCCCGGCTTGAGTTCGCCGTTCCAGTCCACGCGCTGCTGCGGCGTGCCGAAACCCAGATGCCATTTGCCGACGATACCGGTGGTGTAGCCGGCCTGCTTCAGCAGCGACGCGGTCGTCATGCGGCCCGGCTCGATCAGCAGCGCCGCGCCGGGCGACGCCCAGCAGGTCTGTGGCCGCCGCCACGGGTAGCGTCCCGTCAACACGCCGTAGCGCGTGGGGCAGCACAAACCCGCCGGCGTGTGCGCGTCGGTGAGCCGGACGCCCTCCTTCGCGAGTCGGTCAATGCCGGGCGTCTTGAGCTTGGTCGCGCCCTGGCACGAGAGGTCGTTGTAGCCGAGATCGTCGGCCATGATGAGAATAATGTTGGGCCTCCGTGGGCCAGACACTCTTGTCTGGCCTGCTTCGCGGACAGGAGTGTCCGCGTTACCAGATCCGCCGCGCAGTTCGTCGCAGCGGCGGCGCAGGTCGGCGAGGGTCGAAGCGTGTTCGTTCGCGCGCGCGAGGTCGGTTATCTCGTTTGCGTCAGCATCGAGATTGAATAGTTGCTCGTGAACCGGCTGCACATCGGTGTAGCGGATGTATTTCCAGCGGGCGGTGCGAACGCCTTCGATCATCGGGTAATACTGCGTCGGCACGCAGAAGTTGTTCTCGCAGAAAAAATCCTCGCGCCACGCGACGCGCTCGCCGCGCGCGAGCGGCGCGAGGCTGCGGCCCTGCATCATGGCGGGCACGGGCGCGCCGGCGAGGTCGAGCGCCGTCGGCGCGATATCAATGTTGAGGGCCAGTTCCGCGCGACGCTGGCCGCGGGCGGACGACGGCGCGCGCGGGTCGTGGACGATCAACGGCACGCGGATGGACACATCGTGGAGCAGTTCTTTGCCGCCAAGCATGTAGTCGCCCATCATGTCGCCGTTGTCGCTGAGGAAAAGGATGACTGTGTTCTGCGCCAAGCCCCGGCGCGCCAGTTCTTCGCGGATGCGGCCAATGGCGCGATCCGCGCCGGTGATGAGCCGGTAATAATCTCGCATCACGGCCTGATACTGCTCCGGCGTGTTGAATCGCTGCTCCCAATAGCTCGTGCGGGCGTTGCAGCGGCGGAGGAATTCCGGCAGCGAGTCGAAGTATTCCTGCTTGGCCGTTGGCGGCGCGGGAATGGTCGCGTTGGCGTAGAGCTGTTGCAGGTCCGGTTCGGTTTCGTAGCCGAGGTAGCCCTTGCCGGAATGTGGCGCTTTGAAGCTGATGGAAAGACACCACGGTTTTCCCGCGGGCGCGCCATCGAGAAAGTCGCGCGCTTGCTCGACCATCACGGCGTTGAGGTGTTTGCCGGGATGCGTCTTGGGGAAGTAGAGGCCCTGTCCGTAGAAACCGAACCACCGGTCAAACACTTCCGTTCCCTCAATCTCGCGCTTGCCGTCGCCGACGCCATATTTGCCGATGAAGCCCGTGTGGTAGCCCGCCCGGCGCAGCAGCATCGGGTAGCTCTGCTCCAGTTGCGCGCGGCGCAGGATGCCGGTGTTGAAGTTGCAGCGGTGCGCGCGCTCGTATTGGCCGGTGAAGATCGAGGCGCGGCTCGCGGCGCAGATCGAGCTGGTGACGAACGCGTTGACGAACATCGTGCCCTCGCGCGCCAGCCGGTCCATCTCCGGTGTCTGCACGATGCGGTTGCCTGCGCAGCCCATCGCGTCCCAACGCTGGTCGTCGGTCAGCAGGATGAGGATGTTCGGTTTCGTCGGCGGGGCGTCAGCGAGCAACCGGCTCAGGACGCCCGAAGCGCAGAGGAACGCGATGAAGATTCTGCGTTTCACTTCTTGGCCTTCGCCTTGGCTGCCTTCCCTTTCTGCGGCACGGGGCGCGGTGCGCCGCGGCCGTCGGGCTTGGCGGGATCGTAATCCGTGTTGGGCGTGGCGAAACGCGCGCCGGTCTCCTTCTGCCACGCGTGGAGTTGGGCCAGAAGCTCGCGCGTCTTCTCTGGTTGGCGCTCGGCGAGGTTCTGCTTCTCGCCCTCGTCCGCGGCGAGGTCGAACAGCTCGACCTGCGGCCCTTCGCCCCACTCGATGAGCTTCCACTTGCCGAGGCGGATCGCCGCGCCGGGCGCGCCGCCCTGGTTGCCGTAGTGAGGGTAGTGCCAGAACAGCGGACGTTCGGGCAGCGGCGCGCCGCCTTTCAGCAGCGCGACGAGGCTCTTGCCGTCGCCGGGATAGTCCGCGGGCAGCTTCGCGCCGGCGGCTTCGATGAGCGTCGGGAAATAATCCGGCGTGCATACCGGCGTGTCGCTCACTGTGCCGGCGCGCACGACGCCGGACCAGCGGATGATCAGCGGCTCGCGGATGCCGCCTTCGTAGAGCCAGCCTTTGCCGGCGCGCAGCGGGAGGTTCGAGGTCGGCGAGCCTTCGCTGGTCGAGAGGCCGCCGTTGTCGCTGGTGAAGACGACGAGGGTCTTCTCGCGCAGGCCGAGTTCGTCGAGCTTGCGCAGGATCTTGCCGACGGCGAGGTCGAGCGCCTCGACCATGCCGGCATAGACGGCGTGTTCCTGCACCAGCCGCACGTCGCGCGTGCCGTCGCGGCCCCACTTCGGTTCGAGGCCGAGCCGCTGGCGTTTGGCCTCGTATTTCTTCTGGAGGTCCTCGCGCGCCATCAACGGCGTGTGGACATCGTAGGAACAGAAGCTCACGAAGAACGGCCGCTCCTTGTTCGCTTCGATGAACTTCGCGCACTCGGTGGCGAGCCGGTCGGGCAGGTGCTCGCCGTCCGGGCCATCGGTGAGCCGCGGGTTGCCGTAGGGCGAGAAGTATCGCTTGCCGCCGTAGGGGCCGCCGCGGTCACAGCCGCCCATGTTCACGTCGTAGCCTTGGTTTTCCGGCCAGAGACCTTCGGGACCGAGGTGCCACTTGCCGGCGTGCATCGTCGCGTAACCGGCGGCCTTGAGCACTTCGGCGAGCGTGGTTTCTTCGAGCGCGAGTTGGACGGCGTAGGGCGCGGGCATGAGCTTCGTGTTGCGGTTCCACTTCTCCGGCTGCGCGGCGCCGATGTAGTCGGTGACGCCGGTGCGGACGGGCCATTTGCCGGTGACGTAAGCCGCCCGTGTCGGAGAGCAGACCGGGCAGGCGGCGTAGGCTTGGGTGAACCGAGCGCCGTCGCGGGCGAGTTGGTCGAGGTTCGGCGTCTCGTAGAACGCGCTTCCGTAACAGCCGAGGTCGCGCGCGCCGAGGTCGTCGGCGAGGATGAAGACGACATTGGGCTTTGCCGCCGCGGCGGAAGGCAGCCCGCCGGGACACGAGAGACAGAGAAGGAGGAAACCCAGGACATATCGGCGCCAATCGCCGGCTCGCAGCGTGCAGGGTGAGGCGGTCTTCATAACGAGTCTCTCCGTGTCTGATGCGGCTCCACTCTATGGCTGCGGCCGACGCCGAAGCAAGGCTGCGCGTCACGGTTTTCGCGGGCGGAAGTCTTCGCCCTCGTGAGTTGGGCTGGGTTGCTGCTGTCGAGTTCCTGCTTGTGGCTGCGCGCATGTCCCGCTATGCTCACGGCCGATGGCGGTGGGACTGACAATTCTCGGCAGCGGCTCCGGAGGCAACTGCGCTTATCTCGAAACGGCGCGTGTGAAGCTGCTCATTGACGCCGGGTTCAGCGGCAAGCAGATCGCCGCGCGGCTGGCCGCCATCGGCCGTTCGCTGGAGGAGATTGACGCGGTGCTGCTCACGCACGAGCACAACGACCACACGCAGGGCCTGCCGGTGTTGTGCAAGCGCCACGGGATCCCCGTGTTCGCCAACCGCCTCACCGCCGAGCTGCTCCACGAACAGATGCCCGACTTGAAGACATGGAAGATCTTCCAGACCGGCCAGCCGTTCGAGTTGGGCGACGTGAGGGTGGAGAGCTTCAGCGTGCCGCACGACGCGCACGATCCGGTCGGCTTCCTGTTGCGGCACGAGGACGGCAACGTCGGCATCCTGACCGACCTCGGCTGCACGACGCGGCTGGTGATCGAACGGGTGAAGCCGGCCAACGTGTTGCTGCTGGAGACCAACCACGACCTGCGCCTGTTGCAGGACGACACCGCGCGACCGTGGTCAACCAAACAGCGCATCCTCTCGCGGCAGGGCCATCTTTCCAACGCCGCCGCCGCGGAAGCGATCACGCAGATCGTCCACGACGGCCTGCGGCACGTCTATCTCGGCCACCTCAGCCGCGACTGCAACCGGCCCGAACTGGCCTACGCCGCCGTCGCCGGCGCGTTGCAGGACGCCGGCGCGCGCCACGTGAAAGTGGAGGTCACCTCGCAGGCCGAACCCAGCCCGACGTTGGCGCTGGGCGCGCTCGTGGCGGCCGGTGTGTAGGCGCGCCGTTACTGCGACTGGCCCGTGATGACGGCCTTGACCGTGTCGCGCTTGGTGGGATCGGCGACGGAGGCGACCAGGATTGTGAACGTCGCCGGGCCGGATCCGCCGCCATGGCTCTCCAGTCCGACTTCGATGCGGAAACTGACGCTGGCCCCGGGTGCCAGGTCGCGGATGAGGGCGATGCCCCGGACGACTTCAGAGGTGAGATCCCGGCCCCGTTCCTCGCCGGCGAGGTATTGCGCCGCAAACCCGCCCGCCTCGCTGCTGCCCTTCACGACAAACGAGTCGGTGAACCGGCCATCGTTCTGGACGCGGATCAGGAACGTGCGCGTCTGGCCGGGGCGCCACTCCTGAGTCCGCGTCTGGCCCGCGCCGTCGCGGTTGTAAATGTTGTTGCCGTCGCAGCCGAAGATGAAACCGCGGTGGATCATCGCGTCGGGCTGGCTGCCCGGCACCACGGCGATGCTACGCGGGTCGTTGAACGCCCCGCCCGGCCAGGCCGCCACCTCGCGGCCGTTGCGTGCGTTCACGCGGATGATGCCGCCCCGCCCGCCAAACGCGCCGCGGTCCACCACGAACAGGTCGCCGCCGCCGCCGACCGCGACGGCCTGCGGCTCGCGGAACCGGCCGCCGGAGCAGAGCTTGGTCTGGTCGCCGCTCTTGGGGTCCACGCGCAACACCCACCCGTATCCGTCGAACGCCTGCGCGTCAGCGACAAACAGCGCATTGGTCAGGGACGCCACGACACCGACTGGCGCGCGCAGGCTGCCGCCGGAGGAAATGTTCGTCTGCGCCCCCGTTGTCGGGTTTACGCGCAGGATCGCCGCGCCGCCGGCCGCGGCGGGGTCGGCCACGAGCAGGTCGCCGTCGGGCGCCAGGCTGATGCCGAGCGGCCGGCGCAACGGGCCACGGGCCGGAAGCAGCCGTTGCTCCCCGAACAGGCCGGGTTCGATGCGCACGATGCCGCCCTTGCCGCCGGCGGCCTCCGCATCCGCCACCCAGAACTTGCCCTTGCCGTCCAGCGCCAGCCCGACCGGGTTCTTCATCGGCGGCCCCATGGCGATCAGTTTCTTCTCGCCGGTCACCGGGTTCATCCGCACCAGCCAGCCAACCTGGCTGTTCGCGACGGCATAAGCGACGAACACCTGGCCGCGCTCGTCGAGTGCCAGCGCAATGTCCCGCACGTCGCGCCGGAGCCAGCCCAGCACCGCTTCGCGTCCCGTCGCCGGGTCCACGCGATACACGACGCCGCCGGCATTCACCGCCGCCACGACGATGTCGCCGCCCCTTAACATGACCGGGGACGACTGCTGCGCACTGCACCAGCCCGCGGCCAGCAGCACTGCCCATGTCGCGCAGACTGCAATGCTGCGTGGCACTGGACCCGGCTTGCCTCGGCGTGTGATCACGGACGCGAGGATACCGGGCCGGATGCCCGACGACAAGCCGTCGTTGACGAGGGCGGAAAAAGCTGCAACTTATCAGCACATGACACGCGACAACGCCATGACCGCCAGCACCAACTCTCATCGTGCCTGGAAAACCGCCGCCGCCATTTTCACCTGGATGATCGCCATGACTCTGCCAGCCGAAAACCAAACCGCTCCCGCCAAAACCCAACTCGCCACCTTCGGCGGCGGCTGCTTCTGGTGCTTGGAGGCCGTCTTCGAAACCATCCCCGGCGTCAAGGCCGTCACGTCCGGCTATTCCGGCGGCCAGACGCCCGACCCGACCTATGAGCAGGTCTGCTCCAAAACCACCGGCCACGCCGAGGTCATCCAGATCGAGTTCGATCCCGCCAAGGTGAGTTATGGCGAGTTGCTGAAAACTTTCTGGAAAGCCCACGACCCCACCACGCTCAACCAACAAGGGGCCGACCACGGCACGCAGTATCGTTCGATCATCCTCTGCCACGACGACGCCCAGCGCGAGGCCGCCGGGAAATCGAAAAAGGAGGCGCAGGCGCGCTTCACCAACCCGATCGTCACCGAGATTGTGCCGCTGAAAAAATTCCATCCCGCCGAGGACTACCACCAGGATTACTTCCGCAAGAATCCCCACGCCGGCTACTGCCGCGTCGTCATCCGCCCCAAGCTCGACAAGCTCGAGCACGAGAAGGTCATTCCGCCCGCCAAACCGTAGCCGGATCCGGCGGCGGCCGGCTCCGCGGCGCGCGACGGTTCGGTTCGTAACGGCGCGCTCCAGCCGTCTTTCTTGACTTTCGCAATGCCCTGCTGTCTCTTGTCCGCCAGCGGTTGGCCACCCGGCTTCCCGCCCATTGGAAACCGCATCGGGATATGCCACGAACTGACCACCGACGAGCCGGCCGCTTGCTCCAGCCGATCCTGGGCCTCTATCAACGGATCTTCGCGCGGCCTTTCTGGCAGCCGTTCAACCGGGCGCTCTACCTGCTCGGGCTTCACGGGCTTGGCATGTTGAACTACCAGAACGACCGCGTCAGCGGGGAGCGATGGCTGCTGCGACGGCTGGTGCCGCGGTTGCGGCCCCGGCCCGTGATCCTCGACGTCGGCGCGCACTTCGGCAGCTACTCGGCCGCCGTCAAGGCGCTCCAGCCCGCGGCGACCGTCTTCGCCTTCGAGCCGAACCCGACCACGTTCAAGCAACTGCAGGCCGAGGCGCAGCGGGCCGGTTTCACCGCCATCAACAAGGGCTGCGCCGACAAGCCCGGCAAACTGCCGCTCTACGACTGCTTCGACAACACCGCCTCCGCCCACGCCTCGCTCTTGAAAGGCGTGTTTGAAGACATCCACCACTACCCCTGCGTGCCCATGGAGGTCGAGCTGACCGACCTCGACGGCTTTGCGCGGGAACAGCAGCTCGACCACATTGACCTCCTGAAAATAGACGCCGAGGGCTATGAGCTTCCCATCCTGAAAGGCGCGGCCCGGTTGATCGCCGACGGGCGGGTGGACGTGATCCAGTTCGAGTTCGGAGAGAGCGACGTCGTCAGCCGGACTTTCTTCCGCGATTTCGTCCAGCTCCTGCCGCGTTACCGTTTCCACCGGCTGCTATGCGGCGGCCTGCTGCCGCTCGACCCGCAACGGGCGACCTTCTGCGAGATATTCGTCCACCAGAACATCGTCGCGTTCCGCGAAGACGCCCTCGTTTATCGCGCCCTGCAGCCGGCCTGATCCGCCCCGCCTGTTTGCCGGATGCCACGCGGCAATCACTCCCGCGCCGCGAACTGCGCCACCAACTCCGGGAACCGGCACTGCGCGCACCCGCTGCGGTCGCTCAGGCAGAAATCGTGGAAGATCTGCAGCAACCCCTGCTGCCGCGCCGCCGTGCGGATGCCGCGTGGCGGGCGTTGGCCGAACAGCCGGTGCGCCGTGAACCGCGCCAGCGCGTTCGGCTCCGTCGCGGGATAGCTCACGAAAATCTTCTCCGCCGCCTCCGCGAGCGCGGGCCGCTCCAGCAACTTCGCCTGCGCGATGGCCACCGGCAGCACGACGTTGATCACGATGTCCCGCGCGCGGGCCTCGCCGATAAGCCGCTCGGCCTTCGGCTGCGACTTCGACGCGAAGCTGTAGCGCCGCGACCAATAGGGGTCCTCCACGTCTGCGAACAACGCCTCCAGCCGCGCCGCGCGCTGGGCCTCGCGCTTCGCCGTCAACGCCGACTCGATCTTCGGCCACAGCTCCCAGTGCGTCGCCAGCAGTTGCGCCACCGCCGCCAGCCGCCGCCACGGGAAATTCGCCGGCCTCAATCCCGCCATCCGCCACACGTCGCGCACCAGCGTCTTTCCCTCGAACTCGTCGCGCGCCTTCCACCACACCTCCCATAGCGCCTTCACGTGACGCCGCGTCGCCGCGTCGCTGGCCGCCACCGTGCGCTCCGGCAGGAAACCCGCCACGCCGAGCAGGAACGCCTGCGCCTGCGTCGCCGGCAGCTCGCGCAGCCGCGCCACCGGCAGCCGCGCCGCCAGCAACCGCATCGGTTCCTTGTTGTGCTTGTAGCCGAGCGCCTCCATCACGCCCGCGTAGAGCGCCTGCTCGACGCCGTGGCGTTGGATCCACCGCGTCATCCGCCGCGCCTTTGCACGCAGCCGGTCCAGCCCGGCTTCGTCGAGCAAGGCCACGACGGTTTCCGCGGGCAACGTGCGAAGCCGCGCCTCGCAGCGGCCCACATGGCTATCGAGGTCGTAGGGATAATCCGCCGGCTCAATCGAGTCGTAGAGCTGCTCCAGCGGCGCGTCGAGCTGGTCGCTCATGACCAGCCGGCTGATCGCGCGGCCGTTGGCTGTCGTCGCGGGGCGTTCGCCCCCGCTGTGCCACAGCGCGACGTGCAGCAACACATTATTATAGAGTGGGTCGCCGTCGTGGCCGTGCTGGTGCCAGTCATTGGCGCGCAGGTGCACCTCCACGTCGCCGAGTTGCGGGGCGCCATCCTCGAACGCGATCACCGCGCGGCGGAAATCCGGGCCGGCTTCGAGGTTCCACCAGCCCGGTGACACGACCCGCACGCGCTGGCCGTCGGCAGTCTGGAGTTTCTCGCGTTGGAGCCGCTGGTCGAACCAGATCGCCTGCGCGAGCCGTTCGCTGACCGGCACCGGCGCGTAGCCCTCGCCCGTCTCGTGCAGCGCGCACGGCGCGAACCGGTCGCGAAGTTCTGCGTATGTGATCTCTCTCATCACTTCACCTCGCGCAGCGCGAAGCCGGCCCAGTTGAAGTTGACGTTGAAGAAGCTGGTGAGTTGGACGACGACCTCGTTCTCGCCGGCGCGCAACGGCGCGCTGAAGCGACGCGTTGCGAAGCCGTAGTTCGTGCCGCCGCGATAGGCCTCACGACCGTTGACCAGCACGCGCAGCGGGTCGTCGTGGCTGATCTGAAACGTGACGCGCCGCGCGGACGGTGACGCAAACTTTCGTCGCGCCAGCCAGGCGTGGCCCATGCCGCCGAGTTCGACCTCGCCGCGAATCTTCGTGCCGTGGCGGCTCAGGTAGGTCAGGTCGAGCATCGGGCCGATGCTGCGCTGCGTCATCCAACTGCGGGTGAACTTCTCCGTCACGCAGCGGCACTCGAATTGTTTGCCGGTGTCGAGGTCGCTGACGCTCGGCAGCACGGCGTAGGGATCGCCGACGGGTTTCTGGCCAGCGTCGAGTTTCAACGGCACCGGCCCGAAACAATCCCAGTCTGTGTTCAGCGGGTTCGCGTCATCGGCGACGGTCGTGTCCTCCGGCGCGTCCTGATACCAGTAAGCGACGCTGCGCGTGGCGAGGGCGGGATACGTGCCCCAGTAAAGACTGAAACTCTTCTTGAACGGATACGGGTCCTCGAAGTGATGACGGTAGCGGCCGGCCTCGTTGGTGTGGGCGACGGCATACGGATGATGCGTGCCGCGTCCGAACCACGCGAAAGTGAAGTAATCCTCGCCGTTGATGCCGTGCAGGAACGCCGGGTTGTCGCCTTCGCCGTCAATCACCGCGAAGTCGCCGCCGCCGTGGTCGTGGCCGGTGTTGTAGAGCGCCATGCCGAGCCAGTGGCCGCGCCCGCGGACGTAGAGCACCTGATGCTGCCGATAGCCGGTCGTGCGCGGCGTGGTCTGGCCAAGCGCTTGGAAGTGGCCCCAGCCTTTGTCCCACGTCTTCACCGGCTCGACATCGGCGTCGAATTCCACGCGCACCGGTTTCGGCGAACGGTTCGTGATCGTGAAAGTCGCGCTCCGTCGGAACGGCATCGGCAGCCAGCAGGTGCGCGTGTTGGCGTTCGTGTCGGTCTCAAAGCTGACGCCGCGAAACGGGCCGAAGAAATCGCCGAGCGGAGCGCGCACGGCAGGCGAGACGGAGTTGTC
>JACRKA010000339.1 GCA_016219905.1 Verrucomicrobiota bacterium | reverse complement strand
GGCACGTTTTCCTCGTAGGTCTGGGTTTTCCCGGAGGTCATGATGGCGCGGTCATTCGCCATGAAAACGGCGGCCACCTCGGGCGCGAAGAAGCGGGTATCGTCCTTGCCGATGATCTCGGCCATCGGCGCGCCAATGATGCGCGCGGCCACGGAGTTGACCAGCACATATCGGCCTTGGAGGTCTTTGACGAAGATGGGGTCGGCCGTTCCCTCGATGACGGTCTGCAGCAACGCATGGCTCTCTCGCCGGGCATCCTCGGCGAGCTTGCGCTGGGTGATGTCGTGGGACCAGACCAGCAACCGCCAGACCTTGCCGTCGGGGACGCGAATCGGTTTGCAGTTCGCCTCCAACCAGATCCACGAACCATCCCGGCAGCGCATCCGGTATTCGATCATGGTGGACTCGCCGGCCAGATTCGCCGCGCGGGCGCTCTCAACCCGGGGAAGATCCTCCGGATGCACCCGGACGCGCCAATCCGTGTTCATCACTTCCTCCGGAGTCCAGCCGGTCTTGCGGTAGAACGACGGACTGACGTAGAGGCGGGTGCCTCCCGTGTCATTAAGCGCCACGATGTCGTCCGTGTTGTCCGCCAGAATCCGGTATCGCTCCTCGCTTTCGCGTAGCGCCTCCTCCACCTGCTTGCGCTGGGTGATGTCGCGGATCACCACGCTGATGCGCGATTCGCCCCCTTGGACACTGAAAACCGCCGAGGCGACCTCCCCCAGCAACTTCGAGCCATCGCTGCGGACGAAAGTCAGCTCGCCATAGAACCGGCCGGTCCGAGTGCGTTCCTCCGTGGCGGATTGCCAGCGGGGATCCGAGAGGTCCGCGATCCTGTTCCGTCCGCCGCTTATCAGTTCCTGCTCCGAAAACCCAAACATCTCGCAGGCGGTTGCGTTGGCGGCGACAATCCGGCCGTCCATCGTCCCCAACAACACCGCGTCTAGGCTGGTCGTAAACAGCGAGCGGTATCGCTCCTCGCTCTCCCGCAACGCCTCCTCCACCTGCTTGCGCTCGGTGATGTCCCGCACCAGCCCCGTCATGGACTCCACTTCACCGTGACCATCCAGCGTTGGCCTGCCCCGCGCCCCAATCCAGCGGACCGCCCCATCGGCCCTCCGGATGCGGCATTCAAAGCTCCACTCCGTGTGCGCCTTCAGCGCCGCCCCATACTTCTCATCAACCTTCTCGCGGTCTTCCGCCAACACGTGGTCGAGGAACATCCGGTAGGTCCACTCCGGCAACAGCTCCGTGTAACCGAAGATCTGGTCATGGCGCAGCGACCGCCAAGCCTTCCCTGTCTTGATGTCCAGCCCCCACGTGCCGTTTTCTCCCGCTTCCAGCGCCTGCCTCAGCCGATCTTCACTCTCGCGCAACATCTCCCCCGCCCGTTTGCGCCCGGTGATGTCGCGGAAATTGACGACGACGGCGCCGACGGCCGGCTCGGCCAGCAGATTGTTCGCGCTGCTCTCGATCCACCGCCACGAGCCGTCTTTGTGATGGATGCGACACTCCGTCGCGACCAGCCGGCCCGGCGCTTGCAGCGACTCGGCAAACCGTTCGCGCACACCCGCGAGATCCTCCGGATGCGCCCACTCGAACGCGCTGCGCCCCACCACCTCGCGCGGCACATAACCCATCACGCGCTCGGCGGAAGGGCTGATGTAGAGCACCACGCCTTCGCTGTTCAACAGCACGACCACATCGGCGCCGTGCTCGATCAGCGACTGGAACCGCCGCTCGGCCGTGCTGAGCGCCTCCGTGGCCCGCTGCCGACCCGCCATCTCCCGGCGCAACGCCTCGTTGGCCTGCTGCAACTCGGCCGTCCGCTCGCGCACCTGCTGCTCGACGTCATCGTAGGCGGTCCGGAGCTTCTTCTCCGCCTCGATGCGCCGCGCCAGCTCCCGCTGCAACTCCTCGCCCCGCCGCGCCCGCGAGTCGTGCGCCGACTGGAGCGTCTTCTCGTGCTCCTGGATCGTCGCCAGCATCTGGTTGAACCCGCGCACGAGATGGCCCACCTCGTCGCCATTGTGCTCCGCCGCGCGCAGCGAGTAGTCCTTCCGCTCCGTGACGGTCTTGGCCAGTGCCGCCAACTCCAGGATCGGGTCGGCGATCACCCGCCGCAGCCGCCGCGAAACCCACCACGCCACGAGCAACGCGGCCGCCAGCACGCTGGCGGCGATGCCGGCGTGGCGGATCGCGCCCGTGTAGAGGTCGCGGGCGTCGTATTGAAGGCAGATGGCGCCGGCGCGTTGCCCGTTGTCCAGCAGCACGGGCCGGAACACCGTCAGCAGCCGGCCTTCCAAACGATGGCCGTCGGCCTCCGGCTTGGGCGGCGGGGTCTTCGTGTCAGCGGGGCCGCAGACATAGCGGGCCAGCAGCGCGCCATCCACGCGGTAGAGCCAGGCGGCCAGAATGTGCGAGCTGCTCTTGAACGAGTCCAATTCCGCCTCCGCCCTGCTGGCGTTTGCCGTCATCAGGGGGTTCGCGCAGTGCTTGGCCATGATGTCGGCCAGGACGTTGGCCCGTTCCACCATCCGGCCGTGGGTTTGGGAAATGCCGAAGCCGGCCATGAGCGCCGCGGTGACAACCAACGCGACCCCGCTGGTCAGCATCATCGCCAGCGCGAGCTTGCGCCGGATGGGCAGGTTCCGAAATGACGGCATATCTCGCAGGCCTCTCTGCGGCGCGGCGGCGCGACCAACGCCCGCCGCAACCTTTGCGGCGCCCTGTTTACACCACGGCCGCGCCAGATGCAATCCCGCGGTCGCCCCCGGGCGTTACTTCCTCTCACTCAACGCCAGCTCATCGTTCGCAAAGCCCGCGTCGTTCGGGTTGGGCACTTTGAAATAGGTGAACTCCGCGCCGGCGTCGGCGAACTCCGTCAGCTCCAGCGTCAAGTTCGGCTTGCCGTGCGGATACCACGCGCCCGCGCCCCACGCCTTCACGCGGCACGCCATGCCGCCGGGCCGCACCGTGTCGTCCTTCACCGGGCCTTCGACGCTCTTCGGGTCAATCACCAACAGCCGCAGGTCCACGTTGGCGAGGTCCTTGTGGCGAGCACGGTTCAGGCTGAAGACCTGCGGCCCGCGCATGATGGCGACGCGGCCCGCCTGCGCCACGCGGCCCTTGACCAGCCGCAACGGCATCGGCAGTTCCATCTCGACGAGGTCGCCGGCCTTCCACTCGCGTGCGAGCGTGAGGAACTCGCCGGGCTTCGCCGCCTTCGCGACGGGCGTGCCGTTCACCGCGACCACCGGCTTCTCGCACCAGCGCGGGATGCGCAGCTTCAGCGGGAACTTCGCCGGCTGCGACGGGTCGAGCCGCAGCACGACGCGGCCGGAGTTCGGGAAATCGGTTTCCTGCCGCACGGTGACAGCGAGGCCGGGCCTCAGTTTCAATTTCGCTTCCGACTGCGCGTAGAGGTTGACCACGACGCCGTCGCCAGCCCGGTAGCAAACGAACGTTGGCAACTCCGCGATGATGCGCCGGTAGTTGTTCGGGCAGCAGTAGGTGTCGCCCTTCCAATAGCTGCGCGGGCCGTCCATCGGCGTGTAGTAGCGGATCTGCCGGCCGTCGGGCGATTGCGCCGCGAACAGGCCGTTGAAGATCACGCGCTCCATCAGGTCGCCGTAGAGCGGCTTGCCCTCCATTCGCAGCAACTCGTCGAGCCAGCGCACCAGATACGCCGTCGCGCAGCTTTCGCCGAGGTTGATCGTGCCCTCCTGCGTGTCGTGCCAGCACTCGTGGTCGCCCACCTCGCCGCTGATCGTCATGCCGTCCTTGCGCAGGATGAAGTCCAGCACATCGCGCGAAGGTTTCAGCAACCGCGCGTCGGGCTGGAGCCGGTCGAGCCGCAACTGCGCGATGCAACGGCACAGGTGCGCGTAGGCGTGGCCCTCAATCAATCCCCATCGGCCCGTCACGACGTGCGCGTCCCAGTCGCGCAGCTTGTGCGTCTTCGTGACGAACTCCAGGTAGCGCCGGTCGCCCGTCTGCGCGTGCAACGCGAGCATGGCGTTCTCGATGCCGGTGACCCCCATGTGCAGCGTGATGTTCCACGGCGTCGGCTCCTTCGGCGGATGCGCGGCCCAATTGGCAAGGATGTAGTCGGCCACCTTGCGCGCGGCCTCCAGGGATGGTTTCTCGCCGAAGAACCGGAAGTCGCTCGTGAGACCGTAAACGATCTGCATCATCTCGTGGATGTCCCACAGCGTCCACATCCGTTTCGCGGGCTGGAAGGTCCCGATGTAACCGTCGCTGTCCTGCGCGGCGATGGCTTCGCGGACTACGTGCTCCTTGCGCGCCTTTACGCGCGCGTCGCCGGTGTAGGCCGCCAAACGCACCGCTGTGTCAATCAGCTTGCCCAGCCCGATGTAAACGCCGGTGCGCTTCTCTTTCTCCTGCTTGAACGGCGCGAGGAAATCCTTGTCCGCATCGAGCGCGAGCAGGTTGTTGTTGATGGTGACCTCGATGCGCCGGCCGATCTCGCCGCCCACCTTCACCGCGCGCAGGTCGAGCGGCTGGAGCGCGTCGGCGGCAAGAAGTGGCGAAACCGCGAAGAACAGACACAACAAGGAGATTGGTTTCATTTCTTGGTGACCGCGGATTACGCAGATGGCGCGGATAATCCATCCGCGTCATCCGCGGTTCAATCAACCATAGTCATTTCGTTTCCACCAACACCGACGCGAGCTTCGCCCGCAACGCCTCCAGTTCCTTCTCCTGCGCGTCGCTGTAGTGGCCGAGACGGTGCGCGTAGGTGTCCATCCACGTCGCGAGCCGGTTGCGCTCGTCGTTGTTGAGCTTCACATCTTTGTGGCCCTCAGTGGTAGTGAGCATCTGCCAGAGCTTGCTGTTCGCCGCGGCGCCGTCGCCGACGACGGAGCGGTCGCGCTCGAAGGCTTTCTTTTTCAAATCCTCGCCGCCGAACGTCAGCAGCGCGTCGTAAGCCTTCGCCGGCGTCAGGTCGAGCTTCGCGGCCTGCGCGTCGCCGCCGCCGGTGTGATGGCAGGAGACGCAGTTCTTGTCGAGCACGGGCTGGACAAGCTGGTCGAAGCGCAACGGCCACGAGCCGCTTGGCCCCGGCGCGATCCGCGACGGTTCGCGCAACGCGGCGAGCGCGGGCTTGCCGGCGGGCGGCGCGGTGTCGCGGTGATCGTGGCAGCCGACGCAGGAGAGCGTCTGGCCCGGCATCGCGTAGGCGATCGAGCGCATCGTTTGCACAGCGAGGCCGCGCCCGTCGAGCGCCTGGAAAAACAACGGCATTGCCGATGGCACGCGGAAGTAGGCCGAACCGTCCGCCTCGACCGGCACGGTGCCGAGGATGAACTTGCCGGGGTCTTCCTTCGAGATGCCGAGCATCGGCTTGTTCATGTGCGGCTGCACCTTCGGCGGCATGGCGACGATGCGGAGCGACTTGACCGAGCCGCGCGCGATGCCATCGAGGCCGCGATAGACATCCTGCACGAGGAACCGGCTGTCCTGCGAACCGCCCCAGTCCGCGACGGCCGGATGCGCGGGCGGCGCCGGCCGCGGCGCGACGGGCAGCGGATACATGCTCGTGATGTCGGGGTCGCGGTAGAGCAGTTCCAGGTTGCCGAACGCGTCGTAGAGATAGATGCCCATCGCGTTGGGCGGGTTGCGCTCGCTGTCGTCCACGCGGCAGTGCGGCGGCAGCTTCGCGCTCGCCCAGCCGACGAGGAAAAATTCCTCCGACAGCGGATACGGGCTGGCGTAGTAATGCTCCGGCCATCCCTCGGTCTCCGGGAAACAAACCTCCGGCGTCAGCCGCGTGAGCGGTTCCTCGAACTCGGTGCCCTTCGCGCGGTCGAGCAGGCAGAGCGAGCCGCCGGTGATCGAGTGATGCGCGCTCGCGGTGAAGACGAGTTTCTTCGAGCCGGGGACCGCGCGCGGCTCGAAGATGAGCTGCGGCTAGACGGTGTAGTTGCCATAGACGAGCTGCGGGTTGGTGCCGTCCTGGTTGGCCGACCATAGGCTGATGAACGGGCCGTTGAAGCGGTCAATGTAGTCCCAGCGCGCGTAGAGGATGCGGCCGTCGTGGGCGAGCGACGGCGTCCACTCGAAGTTCTCGAATGCCGAGAGCGGGCGGATGTTTTTTCCCGCGGCGTCCATCGCATGGAGCGTGAACACGGGCACCGGCCGGTAATTGTCGCCGCCGCAGCGCACGTAGCTGTCGGGCAGGTCGCCGCCGCGCGTCGCGTCGGAGAACGCGGCGTTGCACTGGAGCGCGAGGCCCTTGCGCGTGGTGAGGAACGCTATGTCGCCGCCGGGCAGCCAGCGCGCGTCGAAGTCGTCGTATTTGCCGCGCGTGAGCTGCCGCCGGCCGGAGCCATCCACGTTCATCACGAAGACGTGGTAGAACGCGTCCTCCGGCACGTTGACTTTGCTCGCCTTGTCCTTTTCGTCGGCCAGCTCCGGATAATGCCGGCAGTAGGCGAAGAGCACGCGCTTGCCGTCGTAGGAGATGTCCGGCCCGATGAAGCTGCCCACCGGCATGTCGCTGGTCAGGCAGCGCACTCGCGGCTGGCCGCCCTTGAACCCGTCGAGCACGTGGATGCCGCCGCCGGGCCGCGACCACCAGCCATAATGCTGGTCGCTCATGTGCGGGAACAACCCCGGCGCGCGCTTGACGAAGAGGACCGAGTCGAAATCGAGCAGCGGGTTCTTCAACGCCATCGCGCGCACGGCCCAGCGGGCGCGGAAATAGACCGCGCGTTTCGCGTCATCGCCGGCGTCCTTTGGCAACTGCTTCCAATCGTTGGCGGCCTGATCGAGCGCCGTGAGTGGCCCGTCCACAGTCGCGCCGAGCCGTCGCAGGCTGGCAGCGAGCTTCTGGCCGCGCTCGACAATCGTGGCCAGCGGATACTCCTTCGACTTCACCGCCGCGACCACCGTCTTGTCGTGCGCAGCCGACCACGTGCTGGTGCTGCTCTGCGTGGCGGGTTTGCCGAGCGCGACGTTGGTGTCTGTTCCCGCCGCGAAAATCTCGACCTCGTCGAGATGGAAGTAACTCTTGCCGTTCAGCGACAGCTTCACGAAGCGCGCGGTCACCTCTTTCAGTTCAACCGCCAGCGGCTTCTTGTCCGTGAAGCCGAAGAATGTCCTGCCGTCGTGCTGATAGACCTGCCGGAAGCTCTTCCCGTCGTCGGAGACCGACACTATGATGCGCGAGTTGCGCGCGCCGCAACTGTCGCAGCGGTTCCAGAGCACGAGCCGGCCGATGGCCACCGGCTGCTGGAGGTCCACCTGCCACCACGGGTTCGTTTCGTATTCGGTGTGAAACCCCCACCTGCCGTCCTTGTGGCCGTCCACGCCACCCGCCGCGTCGAGCTGGAGCGTGACGTCCGCTTTCTTCCTGCCCGCGGGCGCAGCCGGCAGCGACCGTTTCTCATCCTGCCGCAGCCAGTCGGCCTCGATCTGCTCGCGCGCCGGGGCCGGCCCGTCGAACGCGGCAAAGAGGCCGCCGGGAAGTGGAAGGATTGCGGTGACGGCCGGGAGCAGCGTGCGTCGGAGCATGGCCGCCGCGAACCGGGGGCAGAACATCCGCGAGTGCATCATGACGTGTCTCCTGCAAGACGGTCCCAGACCGCGCCAGAGTAGCCAAAGCCCGACAGGTTGGAAGACGAATCTTCGGAGAGACGACACGAAGCCGGACGGCCGCCTTACTTGGCCTTCGGCTTGCCGACCTTGTTGATCAGCTCCTGGATCTGGGCCTTGCGCTTGGCGTTGGCGGTGGTTTCCATCGCTTTCTTCAGCGCCTCGGCGACGAAGGCGGGCTGCTCGCCCTTCATCTGTCCCGCGACGCGGACCAGCGCGGCGACGGCGGCGTCGGCGACGCTCTTGTCGTCGAGGCAGGGCGCGAGGGCCTTGACCGCGCTGGCGTTCTTGACGCTGCCCAGGCCGGAGATGGCGAGCG
>JACRKA010000338.1 GCA_016219905.1 Verrucomicrobiota bacterium | reverse complement strand
GGCGGCCCAGACCTGCTCGACGTGGCTCTTGAAGTAGAGGTCGAGCGGCCGTGTCATCCAGTGAATGACTCCAAAGCCGGCCGCCTTCGCGTCGGCGAGCTTCGCGCCGAAGCCGGGGAGCGGTGTGTAGGGCCGGCCGATGTAGTTGCCGTCGTCATGGTGCGCCCAGATCACCGGCACGACCGGCCGATGCGCCGCCACGTCGCGGATCACCTTCCTTGATTCGTCGTCGCCGAGCTGTGGTTTGCCGTGGAGGGTGTTGTAGTCGAGGCCGATGAGTTTCACGTGCGGCGGGAAGAACCGGTCGCACGGCGCGAGGAACTTGAAGTCCCATGTGCCCGCGGCGAGCTGCACACGGCCGTGGCCGAGTTCCTTCAGCGCGCGGTCGAACGCGCGCACGATCTTGCCGATGGCGAACATCTGCGGCGCGTGCCAGAGCGCGGCGGCGTCGGGGGTCTTCGCGATCTCGGCCTGCCATTCCTCCCGCCAGCGTGCCGGCATTTCCGCCACCTTCACTTCCATCCACGGCGTGCCGCCCTGCCGGAACCACACCACGAGGCAGGTGATGTGCGGATACGCCTTTAGCAGCGCCGCGACCTGCACCTTGTAGTAGCGGTAGCCCTCCGGGGTTTCGGGATTCGCCAGCCACATCCTGCCGCTCTCCTGGCCCATCCAACCGACGGTTTGTGTCTGGATCGGGAACCGCGCAGCTTCCGGCAGCGTCCGGATCAACTCCTGCGGATTGGCCGAGACCGTGTCCACGTCGTCGGCGAAATACACGCCCATCCCGCGTTCCGCCGCGTGCGCAAACACCCCGCTCATCAGCTTCCGCGCCGCCTCCGCCCGCTGCGCGTCTGCCACGAGCGCGGCGTCCGCCCCAAAGGCCGCCTGCTTGAACACCTCGCCACCCCAAAGCCGGCGCACGTCGTTGACGTGCATCGTGGACCAGTCGCGGCCCTTGACCGTCGTGGAGAGATAGCCGACCGGCTTGGTCTTGCCGTTGAACGTGAAACTCACCATCGGGTTGTTGCCGTAGGCGTGGACCATGATGGCGTTGTAGCCCTGCTTCTGAGATTGCGTGGTCCAATGCTTCCACTCCGGCAGGTTCCACGTCGAGCAGCCGCTGAGGAAATTGTGCCAGTCGAACACGACCCGGTCGGCCACTAGCGGCGTGTCGCACAGTTCCCAGCCCGTAAACGAGAACGGCCCCGTCCGCGCCACGGGCAACGCGTCGCAACTGAGATAGAACCCGCAGCCGAGCTTCTCCAGCAACGCATAGACGCCGAACATCACGCCGCGCGCATCCGCGCCCGCGATGACACCGATCTCGCGCCCGTCACGGCGCACCGTGCGCACGACGAAGCTCTCCGGCTTCGAAAGATCCGCTCCGCCGGCCAGCTCGCGCAGCGTCGCGTCGCTACCGGCGCTGCCAACGACAATCGCCGCGCCCGACGCGGGGCGCCTTGTCGCCGCGACAAACTTCGTCTGCGGATAGAGCCGGCCGAGGCAGCCGGCGAGTTCGCCCGCAGCGAACCGCTCAGCCACGCTCGCTTTCGGCGGCCACATAACCACAACCGTTTCAGCGGCGCGCGCGGGAAACACGGCGGAGGCGATGGCCAGCAGCGGACTGAAGATGAACGCGGCTTTCATGGCCACAGAGTAGGACAGGCGTCCCGGCTGTCCACAATAATCATCCAAGGCCAGACACAACGGGCGCACCTCATTGCGCCGCCCGGCCAGCAGCGCCGGTCACTTCACCCCGTCGCGCACGCACCGGACGAAGTTGCTGATGCGGACCACGTCGCCCTGCGGGCCACGACCCTGAGGAAAGGCGGCGGGATCGCCGCGTTTGGGGTCGCTGCGTTGCGCGCCCGCGCCGTGGACGTCGAGCAACTGGCGACTGCCCTTCCCCGGCGGGAATTGCATCCAGCCCGTCGCGCGGCCGAACGCGACATAGACCGCGGCGGTCGCCTGACGGTCGGGCGGGCCTTCGAGGTGCGTCGTGCCCGACCAGAAGAACGGATACTCGCCGTCGCCGAGCGGCGTCGTCTGGAAAACCGGATCAATGGCCGGCGACCGCGTCACCGCCGGCGCGCGCGTGTAATCCACGAGGCTCTGCAATTCCTTCGCGCTCGGCAGCCGCCAGTCGCTGTGGCCGAGGTATTTCTCCGCGTTCCGCTTTTCGACCCACGCCAGCGCGGCCTGCCAGTCCATGCCCAATTTGCTGTCGGCCTTCGACCACATCAGGCCCGTGGCGCGGTCGGTGATGGTGCCGTCGCCGTTCTCACGAAAGTCGTTCTTCCCGTAGGCCGGGTTGCCGCGGACGTAGCGGACGTGCAGCAGCTTGGGCGCTGCGACGCCGCCGCGCCCGCGTGGCGCTTTCGGATAACCTTTGATGCGGCCATCGGCAAAGTTCACGCCGAACACCGTCGTGTTGCCGTTCATCGTTGTGCCGACGTATTGCGTCGCCGTCCAGTCCTGGCAATCAATCGCCCGCCCGCCCTTGGACTCGTCGCCGTAAACGAATTGGAAATACTTCGTGTCGAGATACGGCCGCGACTTCGCCGCGCCCGCGTGAAAGTCAAAGCCGCCGGTGAAGTTGATCAGCGAGTAAAGCTCCTTGATCGCCGGCATCCGCCAGTCGCTGTGGCCACCGACCCGGCAGCCGGACGCGCCAGCGACGGCAGCATCCCACGTTGCTTTTTCGCCCCGCGCCTGCACCCACATCAAGCCGGTGTTCAAGTCGCTCACCGTGCCGTCGCCGTTGTCACGATAGGCCGGCGAGCGGCCGGGATGCTGCGCGTCCTGGCCGCAAAACGGCTGCCCCGATTTCGGCGGCGGGATTTCCCCGCTGTCGCTGTAACAGCGGGTCTGGCCCGTGCCGACGATGGTGTATGGCAATCCGGCCCCGGACCCGCCGGCCGCCGACAATCCGAGCGCCAACATCACGCCTATTGCTCTGCATTCGTTCATCACGCAATCCTTTCGCTTTCCGCCCGCCCACCGCAACCACCTGCGAGCTTCGATACAGCCAGGACAACGTCTGGCGCGGGACGATATTGGCGGCAACGGAAGCGCAACGCCCCGGGGCCGGCAAACGGCGATCCCAACCCACCCTGCCGCATCTCGCAATGACCCATGCCTCCGACCGCGCCCTCCCCTATTCGCCGATGATCTTCACCAACACCCGCTTGCGGCGCAGGCCGTCGAATTCACCGTAGAAAATCTGCTCCCACGGCCCGAAGTGGAGTTGGCCGCCGGTGATGGCCACGACGACCTCGCGGCCCATGATCTGCCGCTTCAGATGGGCGTCCGCGTTGTCCTCGCCGGTGTTGTGCCGGTATTGGCTGTGCGGCTTTTCCGGCGCGAGCTTCTCCAGCCATTGCTCGAAATCCTGATGCAGGCCGCCCTCGTCGTCGTTGATGAACACGCTGGCGGTGATGTGCATCGCGTTGACCAGGCAGAGACCCTCCTTGACGCCGCTCTTGCGCACCAACGCCTCGACCTTCGGCGTGATGTTGATGAACGCACGGCGCGACGGCGCTTCGAACCACAGCTCTTCAGCCAGCGATTTCATGGTTGCGTTGAGGGAGGATTGAGCACAGGCGGCGATTTCACCCGGCGCGCCTCATAGATCCAGCGTGCCGTGATGCCGATGGCCAGCACGAAGTAGAACGCGTTCAACATGCCGCCCAGCAACGGCACCAGCCGCGAAATGAAGATCGTCACCAGACCGGCTAGGATAGTGGCCCAGTAGCCCGCCGGGCGTTTGAACAAGTGCTTCCAAACCGCCCCGCCGAGGATGTAGGCCAGCGTCAGCATCCCAAACCAGTAGGCGAGCATACTGGCCATGCCGACCACCGCGAGCAGCGGGATCCCGACGCAGCTCACGCAAAGCACGATGCTGACCATGAACGCGCCGCCTATCGCGAGCACACCCGCGAGGAAATCGAGGCCCACGTTCTCCGCCGGGATGAGCAGCCGCCGCCGTTCGAGCGTGCCACGGAAGATCAGCGCCAGCAGCAGGTAGAACAACAGCCCCATGCACGAGAGCACCACCATCCACCACCCGATCGCCAGCAAGCCGCAGCCGAGCAACAGCACCGCCAGCAACCCTTCGAGCGCGTCATGATCCGAGCAGCCGCCGTCGCTGCGGCTGCGGAGATGAATCTTGTTGTCCACCACCACGCCGCCCGCGACCCGCGAACGGTCGCCCTTGAAGCTTCCCGCGTGGATCGTCACGCGCCCCTCGATGCGGCCGTCCTTCCCAAGCCGCACATTGCCCGCTGTCACCATGACCGGGCCTTTGACAACGCCGTCAACAATCACATCGCCGAACCGCGCCTCGATGCCGCCCTCGCCCACCGCGCCGGTCACGGTCACCTGCGCGCACGTGGCAGTAATCGGCCCGTTGACCGGGCCGCTCACATGGAGATCGCCGAAGCTGACCGTGGCCGCGCCGTTCACCACGCCGTTGACGTGGGCCTGGCCGAAGTTGACGGCTAACGAACTGACGGTCTCGTCGGCAGCGATGGTGATGTTCTGGAACGTGGCGCTGACGCGTCGCTCGCCCTGCGCGGCATCCGCCGGCGAACCGGGGCTGATCGTCAGCAGCGCCACCAGACCCAAGGAAGGCAGCGAAGTTCTCATAACGCCGCCAGCATACCACCCGCCCGCCCCAAGACAACACTCGCGACTATGCCGCCGGCGGTGGTTGCTCCTTCTTGCCGAGCCACGCCACGAGGCTCGCGCCGAAGCCCATGACCGCCGCGACGATCAGAGCGACCTGGCCCAAACCCGGCAGCACCGCCGCCAGCCAGAGCACCCCACCGCCGAGCAGCGTCGAAGGAAACGCAAGGTCCGCGCGCGGGCTGTTCATGCTGAAATACATCCGCCCGCCAAGCGACCGGAAGGCCGCGGAGATGCCAAACGCCGACACGACCGTCAACGCAATCAGCACCACGCTGCCCAGGAACCTGCCAAACCCGGCGCGCCCGGCCACATGCGCCGCCACGAAGCAGATCAACACGCCGAGCGCGCCGACCACCAACGACGACCACGGACCGCGCTCCAGTTGGGCCGACGAGCGCCGCAGGAAGCGTGGAAACACCGCTTGCAGCACGAGCGCAAGCGGGATGAGGCCGATCAGGCCGGCGAGCCAGCAAAGCAGATAGATGCCGAGATGCTGCGTGGGGTTCATAACAGTTCTCCTTGGAAGTCGAGGCCGATCAACCGGCCCATGTTGTCCGAAACATCCAGCGTCGCCTGCGCCAGCGCATCGCCCCATACGCGGAGGTCCTCCGCCGTCGAGGCGAGTTGCTCCGGCAGGGTCGCCGAGCTGACGAGGAGCAGCGCTGCCAGCACCATCGCCTGCGAGCCGATCAGCCAGCCCACACGCTCCGGCTCGCGCCACTCACGCGCCGCGCCCATCACACGCGCCGCCAGCTCCGGCGGCGGCGTCTCCAGTTTGACCAACAGGTTTGTCTTCATACGCTCTGCTCCAGTTCGGCCCGCAGCAGCTTGCGGGCGCGGTGCAACGTCACTTTCACGTTCGACAGGCTCTCGCCGAGCATCGCGCCGATCTCGGCCAGCGGCAGTTCTTCCTGATAGCGCAGGTTGAACATCGCCCGCGCCTTCTCCGGCAGCCGCCCCATCGCGGCCCGCAGCGCCAGTTCCGCCTCCCCTGCCCCGACCGGCAGTGGCTCGACGCTTGGCTCGGCCACGTCCTCCAACGAGACGGTCTCCAGCCGGCGTTTGGCGATGAAGTTCAACGTCGTGTTTGTCGCGATCGTCATCAGCCACGTCTTGAACGCCCAGCGCGGGTTGTAGTGCGCCAGATGCTTGAACGCCTTCACGAACGCTTCCTGCGTCAGGTCCATCGCGTCCTCCGGCCGGCGCACCATCCGCATCAGGTGCGTATAGACCGCCGACTGGTGCCGGCCAAGCAACTCGGCAAACGCCTCCGTGTCGCCCGCGAGCACGCGCTCGACCGTGTCGCGGTCGGCGGCGGCGTGCGGCGATGCGGGACGCGGGCTGTTGGCGCTCGTCGGTGGCTGCATCTCTGCTTCCTTATACCCCAATACGGCAGGTTGGTTACAGGTTTCCCTCAGGATAGCGCGAGACGTCCCGTCATCTTCCGCGGCACAGGACGCCTCAATCGAAATCCGAGCAACTCATGAAGTAATGGCATCGGGGGCAGGTCAGCTTGCACTTGTGGTTCTCCAACTCATGGCCGCAGCGCGGGCAGTAACGCCAGTGCTCGCCCTTCGCCCCGGCCTGCTCCGGGTCGCCCGGCTGTTTTTGAGGTGTTTTTCGCGGCGCGTTGTTCATAATCAGTCACCGGGCGAAATCTAGCGAGCTATGGGATGACCGCCAGAAAAATGATCGAGAAGATTCTCTACTACGCCGTGCTGCTGCTGGCGCTGTGGCTGGGCTTGCGCTGGTTCGAGTGGCGCAGCGTCTATTTTCCATTCCGGACGCTCTCCGGCACGCCGGACGAGGTCGGGCTGGCGTTCGAGAACGTCGTGTTCACCGCATCCGACGGCGTGAAGCTCCACGGCTGGTATCTGCCCGCCGATGGCGCGCGGTTGACGCTGCTGCTGAGCCACGGCAACGGCGGCAACATCAGCCACCGCATCGGCAAGCTGCTCCTGCTCCACCAACTCGGCGTCAACGTCTTCATCTACGACTACCGCGGCTACGGCCGCAGCGAAGGCCGGCCCGGCGAGGAAGGCACCTACCGCGACGCGCTGGCCGCCTACGACTGGCTGCGCGCGAACAAGAACGTCCGCGGCGACCAGATCGTCGCCTACGGCGAATCGCTCGGCAGCGCCATCACGGTCGAACTGGCCGTGCACCGCCCTGTCGCAGCCGTCGTGCTCGAAAGCCCGTTCGCCAGCGTGCCGGACATGGCCCGAGCGGTGTATCCGTGGCTGCCGCTGCACTTGCTCTGCCGCATCCGCTACGATTCGCTCTCCAAGATCGGGAAGCTGAAGGCCCCGCTACTGGTCTTCCACAGCCCGACGGATGAAATCGTGCCGTTCGCGCAGGGGGAAAAGCTCTTCGCCGCCGCGCCCGAGCCGAAACGGTTCGTGCGGTTGCGCGGCTACCACAACGACGGCTTCGAAGTCAGCGAGCAGGTTTACCACCAGGCGCTCGCGGAGTTTCTGCACGGATTGTCGCCAGGTTCTTAAGAACGGCCTCGCCATGAGCCACCACGAACATCGCCCGCAGTCGCCGGCGGAAGAACTCGCCAATTCCATCAGCCACGGAATCGGGCTTGTGGCGGTCCTTGTCGCCGGGCCTTGCCTCGTCGCTGTGGCCGTGCGGCGGGGCGATGTCCTG
>JACRKA010000331.1 GCA_016219905.1 Verrucomicrobiota bacterium | reverse complement strand
TGCCGCGGCTGTTCGCGGAGATTGACAAACAATTCCAAGCCGCGCTCGCCGACGCCGACACGTTGAAGAAGACGCCCGTCTCCGACTTCAATGACATCCTCGAAAAAGGATCGCTGCCCGACCGCTACCGGCCGACGCTCTACGATTTCATCGCCAACGACGCGCTGAAGTTCTACACTAGCGGTGAGCAGGCTGCCGCGAAGCCGGAGGACGCGTTCGAACTGCCCGCCAGCGGCCCGGCGTTGGGGAGCGCGGAGGAGTTCCTGAAGTGGTGGCGCACGTTCGCCTTCAAGAGTTTCCCCGATTCGCCCGCCGTCAAGGCGCTCGACCTCTACGGCCGGCTGCTCGCCTTCCACGAGAACGACAAGGACCCGAGCGCGTTCGCCGACGCCGACCTCGCGCGGCTGGCGTTCGGCCACAACACCGCGTTCGGCGAGGAGAAGATCGCCCTCTACAAGACCGCGCTGAAGGCGTTCGCTGAAAAATACAACGACCACGAGCTGTCGGCCGTGGCGCTGCATCGCTGGGCGGGCGTGGTGAAGGGCGAAGGCAACTTCGTCGAGGCGCGCGAGCTGGCGATGCGCGGCAAGAAGAGCTTTCCGGAAAGCCCCGGCGGCAGGCTCTGTCACAACCTGATCCAAGACATCGAGTCCAAGTCCGCCGCCATCACCACCGAGCGCGTGTGGAACGCGCCGATGCCAAAGATTACCGTCCGCTACCGCAACGTCACGCAGGTTTTCTTCCGAGCCGTCGCGTGGGACTGGAACGAGTTCCTCGCGAAGGATCGCTCGCGGCCGGAGTGGCTCAACGACCGCGAGCGGAAGGAACTGCTCTCGCGCAGAGCCTTGCTGGAATGGTCGGCGAAGCTGCCGCCGACGCCCGACTTCAAGGAGCGCACCGAGCAGTTGCCCGCGCCGGCCTCGCTCAAGCCCGGCCATTACTTCATCGTTTCCAGCCACGACGCGAACTTCGGCGACAAGGACAACCAGATCAGCTACGCGAACGTCTGGGTCACTGATCTTGCGCTGGTGGTCGTCACGCGCGAGGGCAAGGTCGAGGGATTCGTGCTCGATGCCGCCGGCGGCGAGCCGATCGCCGACGCCGAGGTCGTGGCGTGGCGGCTCGAACGCGGCGTCCGCGTCCCGCACGGCACGGCGCAGACCGACGCGAACGGCTGTTTCAATTTCCCGACGAGCGAGAATCGCGCGCTCCTGCTGCGCGCCCGCGCCCGCGGCCAGGAGATCGGCTCGCAGGAGGAATATCATGCTTATCGTTACGACCGGCGGCGGGTGGATAACCAAGCCATCTTCTTCACCGATCGAGCGATCTATCGCCCCGGCCAGACCGTTTCCTACAAGGGCATTCTCATCCGCGTGGACCAAGAGCGCGACAACTACGAGACGCTCGCCGACCGTCGTGTCGAGGTTGTCTTCCAGGACCCGAACGGCAAGGAGGTCGCGAAGGCCACGCACACCACGACCGACTACGGCAGCTTCAACGGCAGCTTCACCGCGCCGCGCGACCGCGTGATGGGCGAGTATCAAATCCGCCTCACCAGCGGCGGCGAGGGCGCGACGTCGTTCAGCGTTGAGGAATACAAGCGGCCGAAGTTCCAGGTCACGCTCGACGCGCCGAAGACCGCGCCGAAGCTCAACGACAAGGTCTCACTTCAGGGCAAGGCCGAAGCTTACACCGGCGCGGCAGTGGACGGCGCAAAGGTGAAGTGGCGCGTCGTGCGCGAGGTGCGATGGCCGTGGTGGTGCTGGTGGCGCTCGCGCGACAGCGAGAACCAGGAGATCGCCCACGGCACGGCGGCAACCGCGACTGATGGCACGTTCAAAGTCGAGTTCGTCGCGAAACCCGACCCGCAGGTCGAGGAGAAGAGCGAGGCCAGCTTCTGCTTCCGCGTTTATGCCGACGTGACCGACACGGCCGGCGAGACGCGCTCGGCCGACCGCGGCGTCAACGTCGGATTCGTGGCGCTCTCGGCAAGTGTCGAAGCTGAGGTGTGGCAGACCTATGCGAAGCCGGTCGAGTTCAGAATCAGGACCGCCACGCTCGACGACGAACCGCAGGCCGCGAAGGGCATCGTGAAGATTCATCGGCTCAAGGAGCCGAGGCACGTCCAACGCCCGCCGTTGGCCGGGCGCCATTATTATCCGTCGGAAGCCGGGGACGATGGCGAAGAGAAAGATCAATCCGAGCCGAACAACTGGCCGCTCGGTGAGGTTGTGAGCGAGCAAAAATGGGCCACCGACGCCGAAGGCAAGGCCGCCGTCTCCGCAAAGCTCAGCGTCGGCGTGTATCGCGCGATGTTGGAGACGCAGGACCGGTTCGGCAAAAAGGTCACGGCCCGCGCGCAGATCACCGTCCTCCAGCCCGCCGCGGAGCGGTTCGCCATCAAGCTGCCGCATCTGGTCGCCGCGCCGAAGTGGCAGGCCGAGCCGGGCGAGGAGTTCATGGCGCTGTGGGGCACGGGCTACGACACGGGCCGCGCGTTCGTGGAGATCGAGCATCGCCGGCAGATGATCCAACGTTACTGGACCAAACCAGAAGCGACGCAGCAGCAGATCAAGCTCGCCGTGACCGAAGCGATGCGCGGCGACTTCACCATCCATATCACGCAGGTTCGCGAGAACCGCGCCTACCTCACCTCGCGCCGCGTGGACGTGCCGTGGAGCAACAAGGAACTGGCGGTGAAGTGGGAGCATTTCACGTCGAAGCTCCAGCCGGGACAGAAGGAGACGTGGAGCGCGGTGATTAGCAAAGGGAGTAGTGGAGTAATGGAGAAATGGAGTAATGGGAAACAACCCAAACCCAACACTCCAACGCTCCAACACTCCATTACTCCAGAGTTTGCCGTCGCGGAGATGGTGGCCACGCTCTACGACGAATCCCTCGACGCCTACCGCAAGCACGACTGGCTGCGGCGGCTGAACGTCTTCTACAACGATTTCTCGGATCGCCGCGCCGATTTCGGCAACATCGCGAAGCAGTTCCAGCACATGCGCGGCGGTTGGCGGCGGGAGTATCTGGGCGTGGACATGCGCTACCGCGACTTCCCGTCCGACCTCGTCGCGAACGTCTGGGGCTACGGCTGGGGTTACGGCGGTCGCATGATGACGAAGGCGGCGAGAGGTATGGTCGCTGCCGACGGCGCACACTTTGTAACTTTGAATGGTCGAGCCGATGAAATGGCGATGCCCGCAGCGGCGGGCGCGCCTGCGCCGGCCTCGCCACCGATGGAGGGGGCCAAGGCGGAAACAGCGACCGTGATGGTCACCAAGGACAAAGAATCCGGTCGCGGCGGAGCGGCGGCGGTGGATCTCTCGAAAGTCTCGGCGCGCAAGAACCTCAACGAGACCGCGTTCTTCTTCCCGCAGTTGACCAGCGATGCCAACGGCGTCGTGCGGATGACGTTCACCATGCCGGAGGCGCTGACCTCGTGGCGGTTCCTCGGCTTCGCGCACGACCGCGCGTGCCGCAGCGGGTTCCTCGAAGGCCACGCGGTTACGGCGAAGGACCTGATGGTCCAGCCGAACCCGCCGCGGTTCCTGCGCGAAGGCGACACGGTGGAGTTCACTGTGAAGGTCTCCAACCAATCGGCGGCGCGGCAGACGGGCACGGTGCGGCTGACGTTCAGCGACGCGGCGACCGAGCAGAGCGCCGACAAGCTGCTCGGCAACGCCGCGACGGAACAGGAGTTCGACATCCCGTCGAAGGAATCGCGCAGCTTCGCGTGGCGGATCAAGGTGCCCGATGGCGCGCCGTTCCTCGCCTACAAGGCGGTCGCGGCCACCGCGCGACTCTCCGACGGCGAGGAGGGCGCGGTGCCGGTGCTCTCGCGGCGGATGCTGGTGACCGAGTCGTTGCCGCTGCCGATCCGCGGCCCGGCGACGAAGAAGTTCCAGTTCACCAAGCTGCTGAAGTCCGGCCAGTCCTCGACGCTCCAGCACCAGAGCCTCACCGTGCAGATGGTCTCGAACCCGTCGTGGTATGCGGTGATGGCGCTGCCGTATCTGATGGAGTTCCCGCACGAGTGCACGGAGCAGACGTTCAACCGGCTCTACGCGAACGCGCTCGCGCGCAACATCGCCAACTCCGACCCGAAGATCCGCCGCATCTTCGACCTTTGGAAAGGCACGCCCGCGCTCGACTCGCCGCTGGAGAAGAACCAGGACCTCAAGTCGGTGATGATCGAGGAGACGCCGTGGCTGCGGCAGGCACAGGCCGAGAGCCAGGCGCGGCGCAACGTCGGCATCCTGTTCGACGCGAACCGGCTCGACACTGAGTCCGGACGCGTGCTGCGCAAGCTCGCCGAGGCCCAGAACCATGACGGCGCGTGGCCGTGGTTCCCCGGCGGCCACGGCAACGACTACATCACGCTCTACATCGTCACCGGCTTCGGCCGCCTGCGCCACCTCGGCGTGGAGGTGGACGTGGCCTGCGCCGTGAAGGCGCTCGCGCGGCTCGACAACTGGATGGACGAACATTACCGCCGCATCCTGACGTGGCCCGACCCGGAGAAATATGTGCCGTCGTCCATTGACGCGCTCTATCTCTACGGCCGGAGCTTCTTCCTGAAAGACCGCCCCATCGCGAAGAACCACCGGACGATGGTGGACTTCTTCCTCGGCCAGACGCGCAAGCATTGGCTGCATGTCGGCTGCCGCCAGAGCCAGGGCCATCTCGCCATCGCGTCGAAGCGGTTCGGTGGCGAGCCGGACGTCGCGACCGCGCAGGACATCATGAAGTCCATCAAGGAGCGCAGCGTGACGAACGAGGAGATGGGCATGTTCTGGCGCGAGACGGAGCTGAGTTGGTGGTGGTATCGCGCGCCGATCGAGACGCAGGCGCTGATGATCGAGGCGTTCGACGAGGTCATGGGCGACGCGCAGGCCGTCGAGGAATGCCGCGTCTGGCTGCTGAAGCAAAAGCAAACGCAAGATTGGAAGACCACGAAAGCTACGGCTGACGCCGTGTATGCGCTGCTGCTGCGCGGGAAGGATGTGTTGGCGAGCGACAAGCTGGTGGAGGTGACCGTCGGTGACGTGGAGATAAGTCCGAGAGCCGAAGGTCGAAGGCCGAAGGAAGGCCGAAATCCGAAGGCCGAAACCAGCCAGCCGGAGCCGGGGACTGGTTTCTATGAGCGGAGGTTTGCCGGGAGCGATGTGAAGCCGAAGATGGGGGAGATCACGGTGAAGAAAGTGGACGACGGCGTCGCGTGGGGCAGCGTCCACTGGCAATACCTCGAAGACATGACCAAGATCACACCCTACGAAGGCACGCCGCGGAAGTTGAAGAAGTCGCTCTACACCAAGGTCGCCACGAAGAAAGGCCCGGTGCTGGAGCCGGTCAAGGGCGCAATCGCCGTCGGCGACGAACTGGTCGTGCGGATCGAACTGCGCGTGGACCGCGACATGGAATACGTCCACCTCAAAGACCAGCGCGGCAGCGGCACCGAGCCGGTGAACGTGCTGTCGCGCTACAAGTTCCAGGACGGGCTGGCCTACTACGAGAGCACGCGGGACACGGCGAGCCACTTCTTCATTGATTACCTGCCAAAGGGAACCTACGTCTTCGAGTATTCGACGCGCGTGCAGTTGCGCGGCGCCTACCAGACCGGCGTGGCGGAGATCCAGTGCATGTATGCGCCGGAATTCAACAGCCACAGCGAGAGCCTGCCGCTGACGGTGAAGTGAGCGGTGAACGCGAGGCTCGAAGCAATGGTCGGCGTGAATGGCGGACAAGGAGGAGGATAAGCGTATGCCACTGATGAGAAGCAGAGACGGGCGGCTCTACAATGTTCCCGACGAAGTCGCGGCCAAGTCCTGGATTCCGCCGCACCAACTTGCCGAAACATTCCGACGAGCCGGCTTTTTTTTGCCCCAGCCCGCAATGGCGCCCGAGCTTGACCTGGTGCAAGCCTACCACTGGGGGCATTGGGTCGCTGTAACAGCCTTGGCGGCCACGTTGGTGCCGGGCGCCAGTGGCGGCATGAGCAGCCCGCCGCCGGCCTATGTTTGCACCGCGCCGGCGGGTCATGACATCCACGCGGCCTGCTACCAGGCCGACGTGTCAACGGTTGAGAACATGCTCAACGACAATCCGGCGCTGCTCTACATGAGGGCGCTCGACGGCCGCACCCTGCTGCATTTCGCGGCGTCGAGCGGTTCCCCGGTCCTCGTGGAACTGTTGCTTGCCCGCGGCATGCCCGTTGATGCGAGAGACAACTTCGGCATCACGCCGTTGCACGTGGCTGCGGCCAAGGGCAACGTGGACGTCGCCGAGGCCTTGGTGCGCCACGGGGCCGAGGTGAATGCCCGGCACCGCTACGGCAAGACGCCCTTGGCCACGGCGATGGCCATGGACTCCAAGCCGCTCGTGGCGCTGCTGATGCAATGCGGCGGCACGGAGTAGCTTTGACGCGCGCCGGTGTCAGCGCGCCTGACGGCGGAAACCGGATTGCGCCGGCATCGTGCGATTCCCGTCAGTCCGGAATGCGCCACCGGACATGTCATTTCGCAGCCGGCGAAAACCCTGCCGCCACGACCTCCGCGAGCCGGCGCGCGATGAGGGCATGGCCGTCGTCGCCGGTGTGACACGGGTCCACGTAGATCGTCCGCGCCTCCGCGTCGAACACATCCGTGAGATCGGCGGCCACGCAGCGCGATTCGGTTGCGAGCGCGGGCAGTTGCTGGCGGGCCGCGTCGAAATAGAGGCGCAGGCTGGCGATCGGGTCTTGCGTCCACCGGCGCGCTTCGCGCCGTGCGGCCTCCTGTTCTTCCGCGGTCAACGCCTTGTGGCCGACGCCCAACGCAGGCTGGAGCGCGAAGAAGCAGGGCGTGTTTCGCTGGCGCGCTATCGTCGCCAAGGCCGTCAGGTTGCGGCGCCAGATCGAGACGGCTCTTGCAACGAGGACGGGATCGGTGTGCGTCGGCCAAGGCCGCACAAAGCCCCTCGACGCCAACTGCATGTAGATGCCATCCACAATCGCTGAGTTGCGCAGCCATCGCCGCAGCGTGGGCCGCAGCCCGAAAACCTCCGCCTGGCGCGATGCAGCGGCTTGCCTTGCGGCGGCCAGCGAGCAGTCGTGGGCATTGGCCAAGCCGCGCATCATCGCTTCGCGAAAATCGTTGAAGCCGCCCAAGGTGACCACCACGTCGGGCCGCAGGTCGTCCGCGTGCAGTTGATAGAGGAGCGATTCCTGGCACGAAGCGTAGCCGAGATAGCCCGCGTTGATCACCTCGACGCGGGCCGGTTGCCAGCGCCGGGCCAGTTCGCGCTGGAGGCAGGCCGCGATGGTCGCGTCGTCGCCGCTCGCGCCGGTGCCCCACACGACCGAACCGCCCAGCAACAGCACCCGCACAAGGCCCGCCGGTCTTGGCACGGCCGGCTCCGGCCCGCGCAGGCCGCGTGAGTTAATGTGAAACGTTGTCGCGCGCTGGCCGGGCCTCGCGTGGTGCATCAGGATGGCATCGGGCACATCTTGGATGTGCAGCTCGTCGCGAAAAATCCGGTAAGCCGGTTCCTTGTCGGGGAAGGCCGACGACTGCCAGCGGACTTCGCCGCGCCATTCCAGCGGCCAGCGGGCGCGACACCATTGGGCAACGGTTTCCGCCAGCGCGAGCAGCGCCAGCGTGATGAGGCACGAGAACAGCAGTTTCCTGCCGAGGGAGGGCGGAGCGGCCGGCGTTGGCATCGTCGCGGAGCTTGCCAGAAAGCCGCGGCTACTTAAACAGCTTCTTGAGCTGGTCCTGCAGCACGTTCTTGAGCATGCCGCCCATGATGTCGGTCTTCGGCGAGTCGTAGGGGCCGGTGACCTTGAACGTGAGCGTCATGAAGCCGTCCTCGCGCGCCTTCAGCGCCGACTGAAGCTGCGACGGCACGGAACCGAGCAGGTCCTTGGCGAGCGCGAGCGTCAACTCGTGCTTGAGCGTGTAATCCGCGAGCGACATCTCGCCGCTGCCGGTGATCTGGATCTGCGGGCCGATGAGCTTGATGCTGGGCGTCTTCAGGATGTTGTTGGCCAGCGCGTAGTCCACCGTGCACTGCTGGAACTTGATCTCCTTCAACGCCGCCACCTGCAACAGCGTCGCCAGCACGCCCTGCAACGGCAACTGGACCAGCAACCCATCCGACACCGCCAACTGCCCCTTGCCGGTGATGGTGGGCAGGCCGCCGGTGCCTTCCAGTTCAGAGGTCGCCTGCAACTTGCCCGTCATGATCGGCTTGGTGCCGGCTTCCTTCAACAGCGTCTCCATGCTGCCGTCCTTCACCGCGATGTTGACGGCGTATTTGAAACCGCCCGCCAGCTTCAACGCGACCTCGCCGGAGACGTCGCCGCCGGCCAGCTTGCCGCGCAACGGCGCCAGCCGCACCGCCTCGGCGGAAACCGCAACGGGCGCGGTGATGCTGCGGCCAAAGAGAAAACTCGCTGCGTTGAGTGTGGCGATGCTGGTGTTGCCGTTGCCGGTGGTCTTGCCTCCGGCCATGTCCAGCGACGTGGTCGCATCCACCTTCTCCAGCTTCGTCAGCAACTTGCCGCCTGCGCCGAGCACGACGACCTCTGCGTCGGCCAGCGCGAGCTTCGAGAGCCTCACATCAAGCGCCGCCCCGCCGCCTGATGCCGACGGAGTCGCAGCCGGCTTGGACGCTGCCGGGGTTGGTGCGGGCTTGGCTGCCGGCGCAGCGCCTTGCGCGCCGAACTTCTCGTAGTTCCAGTCGCCCTTGTCGTTCTTGCAGAGCGTCAGCACGGGCTTGCCGAGCGAAAGCCGGTCCACCTGCACACGCTTCTGGAGCAACGGCAGGAGGTCGTAGCGCAGCACGAATTCATCGGCCGTCAGCAGGTTTCCGGCGAAGCCGGGCGGGTTGGCGATGACCACCTGTTTCAGCGTCACGCCGCTGAAGACCGATGCCTTCAAGTCACCGATCTTCACGTCCGCGCCAACGGCATTGCGCGCGGCGGCGGTGACCTGGGCCTTGAACTCCGGCGTCTGGAGGTAGCGGTCGGCGTAGAACACCACGCCGGCCAGCAGCGCGGCGATGAGGATCGCGAGCACGACAAGAATCTTCAGCAGCTTCTTCATGGGATGGGCTTCCTTGTTGTCGGGCCGAATCTAGCACACGAACTTCGGGCTGCAACGGATTCACCCCTGGATGATCTGTTCGAGCTTCTGCCCTTCAATGTCGGTGTGGATCTGCATCCAGAGCGGCAGATGGTCGGAGAGTTGGTAGGTGAACTTCTCCTTGGTCATGCCGCCGGGGAACAGTTGCTTGATGTGGGCGTCGTCCAAGTAGAAGTCCAGTTCGCCGCCGGCGTTGGCGAAGTTCCCCGGGTAGATCGGGTAATGGAGGATCTGGTCGTAGCGTTTGTCCTTCTCCAGATTGGTGCCGTGCGCGCCGAGCAGTGCCTTGGGGACTTGCAGGCCGTGTTTGGTGATGGCCGCAAACAACGGGTCGGTGCGCGAGGGGATGTTGAAGTCGCCCATCACGATAAGGTCTTTGTCTTCACTCGTCTTCTCACGCCGCTTGCCCTCGATCCAGCCGGCCAGCGTTTCGATCTCCTTCAACCGTTCTTTTTCGGTATCGCCCCAGCGGATGTGGGTGGTGAGCACGATGAAGTCGAAGCTGCCGGCCCGGAACGACGCCATGTAGGGGCTGCGCCAGAACGAGATTTCGGAAAGATACTCGGCGCCTTTTTTCGCGCGCGGCGGGTTGGCCTCGGCGGCGAGGCCGTTGAAGGTGACGGCGCGCTTGTCGTAGATGAAACCAAGCCGTTCGCGGTTGCCGCCGTCGTCGGGGATCATGTCGGAATACACCGCCCGCCACGTCGGGCCGAGAATCTTCAGCACGCGGCCGAGGTCGGTGAGGTCGTCGCACAGTTCGACAATGCCGATGAGGTCGAACTGGCCGAGAATCTCGGCGATGTAATGGATGGCGGCCTCGGTGCGCTGGCCCTTGCCGAAGGCGCGGATGTTCCAGGTGGCGATGTTGAGCGTCTCGTCCAGCTTCGAGGACGGGATCTTCGCAGTCTTGATGCGCTCCTTGAGGGCGAGCAGGCCCTTCGCGATGGCGGGAGTCACCTTTCCGTGGTTCATGATGGATTCCTCTCCAATGGTCCAACGGCCGGGAGCCTGCCGCGGCTGGCCGGCCAAATCAAGCGCGCAACGCTTGATTCGCGCCGCGTGGCGTGATGAACTCCGCGGCGTCATGAGCCATCCCCTCCGAGCCTTCGCATCCATTCTCCTGCCGGCATTGATCTTCGCGTCACGGAGTGACGCGGCCACTTTCCACGTTGCCCCCGATGGCAACGACTCGTGGTCCGGCGCGCTTGCACGGCCGAACCGCGACCGCAGCGACGGCCCGCTCGCGTCGTTGCAGGGGGCGCGCGACGCCGTGCGGAAGCTGAAGGCGGCCGGCCCGCTCTCCGAGCCGGTGCGCGTCGTCGTCGCCGGCGGCAACTACGCGCTCACCGCGCCGGTGGTGTTCACGCCAGAGGACAGCGGCACGGAGAAGTGCCCGGTCAGCTACGAGGCCGCGCGCGGCGCGAAGCCGGTGTTCAGCGGCGGCCGGCGCATCACCGGCTGGCAGCGCGGCGCGGACGGCATCTGGACGGCGCAGGCGCCGGAGGTGGCGGCGGGGCGGTGGTATTCCGAGCAGCTCTGGGTCAACGGCCGGCGCGCGACACGGGCGCGGTCGCCGAACAAGTTCTACTACTACATGCCGCGCAAGATCAGCCACGCAGGTCCCGCGTTCGTGGCCAACGCAGCCGACATCCAGCCGCTGCTGAACGTCTCGAAGGACAAGCTCCGCGACGTGACGGTGGTGGCGTATCACTCATGGGAAGTGTCGCGCCATCGCGTTGCGTCCGTGGATGCGAAGGTCCCGGCGGTTGTCTGCACGGGCGGCGCGCCGTGGGCGTTTTGCGAATGGGCGCCGAACCAGCGTTACCACCTCGAGAACTTCCGCGAGGCGCTCGACGCGCCGGGCGAGTGGTTCCTCGACCGCGACGGCACGCTCTGTTACAAACCGCTGCCCGGCGAGAACATGGCGCGCGCGGAGGTGGTCGCGCCGGTCGTGGAACAGTTCGTCAACTTTGCCGGCGAGCCGGACAAGGGCCGGTTTGTCGAGCACCTCACGCTGAAGGGACTGGCGTTCCGCCACGGCCAATACGTGCTGCCCGACAAAGGCCACGGCGACGGGCAGGCCGCGCAGTCCATCCCCGCGATGATCATGGCCGACGGCGCGCGGCACATTGCCATCGAGGACTGCGAGGTCGGCCACGTCGGCATCTACGGCATCTGGTTTCGGCGTGGCTGCCGCGATTGCCGCGTCGTGCACACTTACCTGCACGACCTTGGCGCGGGCGGCGTTCGCATCGGCGAAACCGGCATCCAGTCGGCCGAGGCGAACCGCACCGCGCGCATCGTCGCGGACAACAACATCCTCCACCGCGGCGGGCGCGTCTTTCCCGGCTGCGTCGGCGTCTGGGTCGGCCACAGTCCCGACAATGCGGTGACGCACAACGACATTGCCGACTTCTACTACACGGGCATCTCTGTCGGCTGGCGGTGGGGTTACGCCGAGAGCCTCGCGAAGCGCAACAAGATCGAGTTCAACCACATCCACCACATCGGCTGGGGCGTCTTGAGCGACATGGGCGGCGTCTATACGCTCGGCCCCTCCGAAGGCACCAGCGTCAGCCACAACCGAATCCACGATGTCTATTCCTACGACCGCTACGGCCGCGGCGGCTGGGGCCTCTACACCGACGAAGGCAGCACGGGCATCAGGCTGGAGAATAATCTCGTCTATCACACCAAGACCGGCAGCTTCCACCAGCATTACGGCCGCGAGAACATCGTCCGCAACAACATTCTCGCCTATTCGATGGACGGGCAGGTCCAGCGCTCGCGGGTCGAGCCGCACCGGTCGTTCGCGTTCGAGAATAACATCGTCTATTGGCGCGGCGGGCCGCTGCTGGGCCGGCCGGCGAAGGACACCAACGTCACGTTCGAGAGCAACCTCTACTGGGAGGAGTCGGGTGAACCGATCCAGTTCAACGACGTGAACTTCGAGAAGTGGCAGGAGCTTGGCAAGGACACGAAGTCGCTCATCGCCGACCCGAAGTTCGTCAACCCGCGCAACGGCGATTTCCGGCTGCGCCCCGGCTCGCCCGCCGCGAAGATCGGTTTCAAGCCGTTCGATTACACCAAGGCCGGCGTCTATGGCGACCGCGCGTGGGTCAGGCTTGCCGCGAGCGGCAAGTATCCACCCGTCGAGTTCGCGCCGGAACCGCCGCCGCGCCCGCCGTTTGCCGTGGCCAACGACTTCGAGTTCGCGCCCGTTGGCTCGACCGTGGACGATGCGCACATCTACGTTGAAAAGAAAGGCGACTCCATCGCCGTCACGGAGGAGACCGCCGCGAGCGGCAGGCGCAGCCTGAAGATCACCGACGCGCCGGGCTTGGCCGCGGTTTACAACCCGCACTTCTTCTTCGACCCGCGCCACACCAACGGCGTCACGCGGTTCAGCTTCGACCTCCGCGTCGAGCCGGGGGCGGTGTTGTTTCAGGAATGGCGCGGCGAAGGGCATCCCTACCGCGTCGGGCCGAGCCTCTGGATCGGCAACGGCAAACTGCGCGTCCACGACAAAGAGGTGCTTGAGCTTCCCGCCGGCAAGTGGGTGCGCTTCGAGATCAGCGCCGGCCTCGGCCCGCAATCCACGGGCGCGTGGGACCTGGCCGTGACGCTTCCCGGCGAGTCCCCGCGACGTTTCGCCGGCCTGAAGAACGGCAGCCCCGACTGGAAGACGCTCCACTGGCTCGGCTTCTGCAGCACGGCCAACGCGAAGACCGTCTTCTACCTCGACAACCTCCGGCTCGAAAACGCGGCGCCGTGATTTGCGTTGCCTCGCCGGGCGGGGTTGCCTAGTCTTCGCGTCACGGCATCAAGCAAAAGAGTCAACCATGAGCCAACCTACGACCCCCCAGTTCAAAGACCGGCGCACCGGCCTCGTCATCTTCGGCGTGCTGGAAATCCTGATCGGCTGTCTTTGCGCGTTGGTGGTGCCTGCAATGCTTTTCAGCGATACGGTCAGCTACCAGATCATGATTCCTGGGGCCGTGTTTTACGCGGCCATTGGAGCGGCGTTGATCTGGCTTGGCATCGGCTCCATCAGGTGCCGGCGCTGGGCGCGTGCGATGATGCTGGTTTTGTCGTGGAGTTGGTTGATTCTCGGCGTGGTCGTGATGGCGATGTGCGCCTTCTTGATGCCACAGTTGATGGCCAGCCAGCCGGATGCGCCCACCATCTGGATCGGGATGGCGATTGCCGGTCTGGTCGTTGTCACCATCTTCCTCATCATCCCCGTCGTGCTGATGCTTTTCTACCGGAGTGCCCATGTGCGTGCGACGTGCGAGGCGCGTGACCCGGCGCCGCGCTGGACCGACGCGTGCCCGCTGCCGGTGCTGGCCGCTTCGCTCTGGCTTGGTCTCGGCGCGGCATCCATGTTCGCGATACCCCTGTGCAGCAACAGCGTCGTGCCCTGCTTTGGCGCGCTGATATCGGGGCCTGTGGCGTCCATCATCTTCGTGGCGATGGGTGTCGTATGGGTCTGGCTGGCGTGGGGACTCTACTGGCTGAGGTTCTCCGGGTGGCTGGCCAGTGTTGTGGTGCTCTTGTTGGTGGGCATTTCTACGGCGCTCACATTCTTGCGAGTGGACATCATGGATTTGGGGGTCATCTCCAACCAGACGATGGCAGCCTGGACGACGGTTCTGTTCGCCCTGATCCTCGGCTACCTGTTCTGGATCAAAAAACACTTCCGCCGCACCGCGTAGCAGCGGATGGGCGCCCGCCCGTGACGCTTCCGGCAGCCAAATCCATCCGCCTGCTTCACATCGTTGACGATCTCGGCCGCGGCGGCATGCAGACGTGGCTGACGATCCTCGTCGAAGGGCTGGCCCAGCGCGGCTACGAGCAGCGCGTCATCTGCCTCAACGAACAGCATAACGCCGAAGTCGTGGAGAACCTCGAACGCGCCGGCGCGCCGGTCACCATCATCGGCCGGCCGGCTTTCTTCGCGTTGATCGGTTTCGTCAAGCTTCACTCGCTCATCAAGGCATGGCGGCCCGGCATCGTGCAGACGATCCTGCCCTACAGCGACGCCATTGGCCGGCCCGTGGCGCGGCTGGCAGGCGTGAAGATTCTCGTCACGTCCATCCAGTCCCGCAACGTTCATGTGCCGCGATTGATGTTCCCGTTGATCCGGCTTTCGGCGCATCTGGCCGACAAGGTGATCGCCGTCGGCCGTCAAGCGATCCCTTTCGCCATCGAGCATGAGGGGGTGTTGCCGGAGCGGGCCATCTACATCCCGAACAGCATCCACGCGGACAAGACCGGCCGCAAAGCCGCCGCGCGCGCGTGGCGGTCGCAACTCGGCATCTCTGACAGGATGAAAGTAATCGGCATGGTGGGCCGGCTTTCGCCGAAGAAGGCGCAGCGCGATCTGCTGTCGGCCTACGCGCGGATTGCCGGCGATCATCCTGACACGGTGCTGGTGCTGGTGGGCGACGGCCCGCTGCGCGGGCGGCTGGAGGGCCAGGTGGCGCAGTTGCAGATCGCGCGACGCGTGATCTTCCGCGGCGACCGCAGCGACGTGGCGGACTTGCTGGCGGGGATGGACTTGTTCGTTCACCCGACGCTTTCCGAGGGAATGCCTCACGCCGTGATGGAGGCGATGGCGGCGGGCCTGCCGGTGATCGCGAGCGGCGTGGACGGCGTGCTGGACTTGATCGTGGACGGCGAACACGGGTGGCTCGTGAAACCGTCCGCGCCGGAAGAGCTGGCGGCAAAGATGGACTTTGCGTTGCGCCACCCCGAACTCGGCGCGCGGCTCGGCGCGGCGGCGGTGCGGCGCATCGCGGCGGAGTTCTCGCCGGAAAAAATGGTCGCCGCCTACGATGCGGTGTATCGGGAACTGCTGGCGAAAGCGGAGACGAGACCCTCATGAAGCCCGACAGACGATTTTCCGGCGCGCCGGGCGGCTGGCTGCGCGGCTTGCACGAACTCACGCGGCGGGAGCAGTGGATCATCGCAGCTTTCCTGTGGGATGCGGGCCGGCCCGAACCGAAGATGGTCCCGTTCCTCCCGCCTCGCGGCACGGACTGGGCGGATCCCTGTGTGGTCCACGCCGGCGGCAAGTATCACATCTTCTTCGAGGAGCTGGTCGGCGCGGAAGGGCGCGGCCACATCTCGCTCGTCGTGATGGATGAGCATGGCGCGTGGCAGCCGCCGGTCCGCGTGCTGGAACGTCCGTATCACCTCTCCTATCCGTTCGTGTTCGAGTGGCAGGGCGGTTTCTACATGATTCCGGAGACGGCGCAGAACCGGAGCATCGAGGTTTACCGGTGCGTCGAGTTCCCGGCGCGATGGGAATTCCACAAGACGCTGATGACCGGCGTGGCGGCGGCCGACGCGACGCTGTTGTGCGACAGCGCGAAATGGTGGCTGTTCGCGAACCTCCGCCAAAGCGCGGGCGTGGCGCGCGACAAGGAGTTGTTCCTCTTCTCCGCCGACGAACCGTTGAGCGACCGCTGGCAGCCGCACCCGCAGAACCCCGTGGTGTCGGACGTGGGTCGTGCGCGGCCGGCAGGACGGATCTACCAGCGCGGTGACCATCTCTATCGGCCCTCGCAGGATTGTTCGCGGCGATACGGCGGCGGCCTGAACATCAACCGCGTGGAGACACTGACCGGCGCCGATTACCGCGAAAGCCGTGTCACACACATCGAACCCGCTTCCGGCACGCGCATCCGCGGCATCCACACGCTGAGCACGGCGGGGCCGCTCGTCGCCATTGACCTGCTCGTGCCCTCATCGCGCCGCGCTGCCGATGAGAAGGCGTGGCGCGCCATTGGCGCGGTCCTGAAACCCGAGTGACCACCGACCAATGAGAATCCTCGTCATCCAGGACTACCTTCGCAACGGCGGCACCGAGCGGCAGGCGGTGCTGCTGGCGCGCGCGTTTCACGACGCCGGCCACGACGCGACGCTGCTCTCGTTCCGTCCCGGCGGTGCGCTGGCGTGCGAAGTCGGCGGCGTTCCGCTCCGCGCGTTGCAGCCGTTCGACACGGGTCTCGACTGGTTCGCGCCGGGGCTGTGCGCGACGGTCGCACGGCTCGCGCCCGATGTTGTGCTCTGCATGGGCCGCACGGCCAACCGCCACGCCGCCGCGCTCCAACGCCGGCTGCCGCGCGCCGTTGTCGTTGCGACGGTGCGCACGGACAAGCCGCAGCCGTGGCTCGTGCAACGGTCCTTGCACGCGGCGCGTTGCGTCATCGCGAACAGCCACGAGGCCAAGAAGCGGCTTATCGCACTGCATGGCGTGATAGCGGAAAAGATCGCCGTCATCCACAACTCGCTCGTCTTCCCGCCCGACACGGCTGTCCCCGCGCGCGACGAGGCGCTGCGCGCGAAGCACGGCGCGGGGCCGGCGTGCGTGGTGATGCTCTGCGTGGCGATGTTCCGCGCCGAGAAAGGCCAGCGCGCGCTCATCGAGATCGCCGCGCAATTGCCGCGCAAACGCGAATGGCAGTTGTGGCTGGTGGGCGACGGGCCGACGCGCGCCGGTTGCGAGGCGCTCGCGCGTGAATTGGGCGTGGCCGACCGCGTGCGGTGGCACGGCTTTCTGGCCGATCCGCGGCCGCTTTACCGCGCGGCGGACATGGCCGCGCTCGCCTCGCGCAACGAATCGCTTTCGAACTTTCTCATCGAGGCGCAGGCGCACGGGCTGCCCGCCGTGGCCTTCGACGCGACGGGCGTCGGCGAGTGCTTCGCGCCGGGCGAGTCGGGCTTCCTGATCGCGCGCGGCGACGCGGCGGGTTTCCGCGCCGCGCTGGAGCGGTTGCTGGCCGACGCCGCGCTGCGGACGAAGATGGGCGCTCGTGCACGCGCCCACGCGGAGGCGCATTTTGCGCCGGCGCGGCAGGTGCGCGCCTATCTGGAACTCTTCGATCGTTTGATGACGACACGTGCGGAAGTCGGTCGTCGGGTTCGGGATTGATTTCTTACAAGGGCGGCTTAATCATCCCGCCTGGTTTGCGCGAGAATTGAGCAACCGCCGGAGAACAAGACCATGAGCCATGACATCACCCGCCGTTCGTTCCTCCAGACCGCTGCGATGGCGGCTGCTTCGCTGCCGTTCGCCACGCGGAGCTACGCCGCCGTCCGTGGCGCCAACGACCGCGTCCGCGTCGGCATCGTTGGGTTCTCCGACCGCTTCAAGGCGTCGCTGCTGCCGTCGTTCTTCGACCACGCCAGGGAGATGAACTTCGATATCGTCGCGCTCTCCGACCTCTGGAGCAAACGACGCGAAGAGGGCAAGGCTGCGCTGGAGAAAGCCGCCGGCCACGAGGTCGCCGTCTTCCGCAACAACGACGAGCTTTACGAGAAGCAGAAGGACCTCGACGCGGTCATCATCAGCAGCGCCGACTTCCAGCACGCGCTGCATTGCGCCGAGGCGTGCGAGGCCGGCAAGGACGTCTATTGTGAAAAGCCGCTCGCCGAGACGATGAGCGACGCGCGCACCGTGCTGAGGGCCGTCCGCAAGAACAAGCGCGTCGTTCAGATCGGCTCGCAGCGCCGCAGCGGCCGCAACTACATCGCCGCCGCCGAGTTCATCAAGCAGGGCAAGTTCGGCCCAATCGTCAACGTGGACCTGATCTGGAACGTGAACCAGCCCGGCCGTTGGCGCCGGCCCGATGTCGTGCCGGTCTGCAAGCAGGAGGACACCGATTGGAAACGCTTCCTTCTCAACCGGCCGTTCGAGCCGTGGGATCCGCGAAAGTATCTCGAGTTCCGCCTGTTCTGGCCCTACTCCTCCGGCATCCCCGGCCAGTGGATGTGCCACCAGATTGACACGGTGAACTGGTTCAGCGGCTTCAACTACCCGCGCAGCGTCGTCGCCAACGGCGGCATCTATATGTGGAAGGACGGCCGCACCAACGCCGACACGCTCACCGCCGTCTTCGACTACGGCCCGCAGGAGAAGGAGAAAGGCGGCTTCCAGGTCATCTTCGCCTCCCGCATGACCAACAGCGTCGGCAGCGTCAAGGAGGTCTATTACTCCAACGGCGGCATGATGGATCTCGACAAGGGCGTCGTCACACCCGAGGGCGGCCTCAAGGAAAAGGAAGCGGCCGTGATGGGCATGAAACCGAACCTGCTGCCCGAGGTGAAACTGACCGATGCGGTCAAGATTGAGACTTCCGCCAACACCGGCAAGGATCCGCTTACCTCCGCACACATGCGGAACTGGATGGAATGCATCCGCAGCCGCAAAGACCCGGTGGCGCCGATCGAGGCGGGCTTCTACCACGCCGTCGCCGTCATCATGGCCAACGCGGCCTACCGCACCGGCCTGCGCGTGGTCTATGATCCAGCGAAACAGGAAGTCCTGGCCGGCGGTAAACCGTTCAAGTATTGAGCGGCGCATCGGCAGGCGGCCACCGCTGGCTTGGAATACGGATGAACGCTGAACGTATCCTGAAAATCTTCCTTCGTGTTTACGGCGCCGTCGCCGGACTGGCGATCTTCGCCGTCTTCATGCCGCGCGCGTGGATGGCCGCGACGCACGAGGCCATCGGCTTGGGCAAGTTCCCCGACGGCGCGATTGTGGAATACCTCGCCCGCTCCCTCTCCGCGCTCTATGCCTTCCACGGCGGCCTGCTGTGGCTCGTCTCGCGCGACGTGCGCCGTTACGCCGCCATCATCGCCTACATCGCCGTCGTCGGCATCGCCTTCAGCCTCCTCATTCTCGCGCTCGACGTCAGCCTGCAACTGCCGGTGTGGTGGATTTTGGGCGAAGGGCCTTGTGTCCTCGTCATCAGCGGTGTCGTGCTGGTGCTGCTGGCGAAGGCGCGAGCGTGAGAATGTTTTGCGGGCAAGAAATCCCTTCCTTGCGAGTTATAACATTCGTAATTATACTTCGGGCATGGTTCTTGAATTGAAACTTCGCAAAGTTGGAAACTCGGTCGGCGTCCTGCTGCCCCAGAAAGCCCTCACGCGGCTGAACGTGCATGAGGGTGAAATCGTTGTCCTGACGGAGACGACCGACGGCGGCTTCCGACTCACCGCACACGCGCCGGACTTTGAGCGCAAGATGAAGGTGGTCGAGGGCCTGAGCCGCCGCTACCGCAACGCCCTGCGCGAACTGGCCAAATGAAAGAGCCGGTCTGGCTGACGCGCGAGGATTGTCTCGCCATCCACGAGATGATGCTGGCGCAATACGGCGGCCTCGCCGGCGTGCGCGATGAGGGGATGCTCGCTTCGGCGCTTGCCAAACCAAGAAACCGCTTCGCCTACGGCAAGCCGACGTTGGCGGAGATGGCCGCGAGCTACGCTGCCGGCATCGTGCTGAACCACCCGTTCCTCGACGGGAACAAGCGCACAGGCTTTATGCTTGCCGCCACCTTCTTGGAACTGAACGGGCTGAAGTTCATCGCCGAGGAGGTTTTCGTCGTCGAGCGAACGCTCGCCTTCGCGGCAGGCGCGATTGATGAGGCTGAATACGCCACGTGGCTGAAAGCGAACGTGCGGAAGGCATGAACCCCTGCAGCCGCCAGCCCATCTTCTAGATCACAAAATACGCCGCATCGGGATGGTGCAAGACGATGGCGGCGGTGCTGGCTTCGGGGTTGAGTTGGTGGCCGGTGGTCAGCTCGACGCCGAGTTCTTCCTTCACCGGCATCATCGCAAAAACCTTTTCCTGCTCGGAGAGGTCCGGCAGCGCGGGATAGCCGAAGCTGTAGCGCAGGCCGCGTTTGCCCTCCAGCTTCAACTCTCGCTTGATCCGCTCGTTCATCCAAGCCGCGACGCCTTCGGCCGCCTCGACGTAGAGGCCGTGGACGAAGTAGCTGCGCGTGTAGTCGTTCTTCGCGTTCAGCGCGTCACAGATCTCCGTGCCGCGCGGGCCGACGGTGACGAGTTGGATCGGCAGCACGTCGGGTCGAGAAGAATAATTCCGGACTTCATGAAGTCCGGAATTATGTAATTGCTTCGCGAACGCCGGCGTCGGCGTGAAGTAGTCGGCGAGGCAGAGGTTCTTGCTCTGCGCCGTGCCGGGACGCTGTCGCGGGAAGGTGAAGCGCGCGACTTCGTCGAGGTCGGCTAGCGGCACACCGTCGGTGGCCTCCTGCGGATTGAAGATGACGAGCGAGTCGCCTTCACTGGCGCATGGGAAGTAACCGTAGATGGCCTTCGGCGTCAGGTAATTGCCGGCGAGGAACTCGTCTTCGAGCTGGCGCAGCAACGGCTCGAACTTCTCCTTGAAGAGCCGCTCTTGATCCTTTTCCTTCGAGCCGCCCCATTGGAGCAGGAAGAGCGTCTTCTTGTCCACGAGCGGGAAAATCTCGCGCGGGTTGACGTAGGGCACGACGCGCCAGCCCCAGAACGGCGGCGCGGGCGGTTCGATGCTGAGCTTCACGTCACTGCGAAGCACGCGCGGGCCGGCGGCTTCGGCGGCTCGTTTCTTTTCGAGACGCTGGACCATGTCGAGCGCCTCGCGCGCGGCGCTGTGCTGCGCGACAATAGTGTCGGCGCGCGCGGCGGGGTTGGTGAGCTTGTCGCACCAGCCGAGGCCCTCGAAAGCATCCTTGGAATAAAACACGCCGCCGGGATAAAGCTGCGTGCGCGCCTCGTCCACAAAGTTGGTTTTCGCGCCGAAGTTGCGGTTGATGGCCGCGCCACCGATGAGGACGGGGATTTGCAGACCCTGCTTGTGCAACTCATGCACGCAGATGGGCATTTGCTTCGAGGTCGAGACCAGCAGCGCGGAGAGGCCGATGGCGTCGGCCTTCACCTCGACGGCCTTGGTGATGATGGTGTTGACTGGCACCTGTTTGCCGAGGTCGAAAACGGTGTAGCCGTTGTTGCTGAGGATGGTCTTGACGAGGTTCTTGCCGATGTCGTGCACGTCGCCAAAGACGGTCGCGAGCACGATCTTGCCTTTGGTCGAGCCTTCCTTCTTTTCGAGGAACTGCTCCAGGTGCGCGACGGTCTTCTTCATGACCTCGGCGGACTGGAGCACGAACGGAAGGATCAGTTCGCCCGCGCCGAACTTGTCGCCGACCTCCTTCATCGCCGGCAACAGGACGTTGTTGAGCACGTCCACCGGGTCGCGGACGAGGCTTGCCTTCGGTGTCGCCGGCACCTCCGCGCCACCGAACAGCACTTCGTTGATGAGCGCCTCGATGCCGTCGGGTTTGCGGTGGAGAATCTTCCAGTGGATCTTCTGCGCCGTGTTGAGCTTCGCGAGTTCCTCCTCCTCCCTCGACGGGCCGGCGGCGATGCCCGTCTTCTGCTGCTCGAAGTAGGTGATGAACCGGGGCAAGGCGTCCTCGCGTTGGTTGAAGACGAGGTCGTCGGCCAGTTGACGTTCCTCGCCGGAAATCTCGGCGTAGGGCTTGATCTCGGCGGGGTTGACGATGGCGGAGTCGAGGCCGGCTTGCACGCAGTGATGGAGGAAGACGGAGTTGAGGACGGCCCGGGCGTGCTTGCCGAGGCCGAAGCTGACGTTGGAGACGCCAAGGCAGGTCAGCGCGCCGGGAATGCCGGCTTTGATCCTGCGGATGCCCTCGATGGTCTCCAATGCGGAGTTGCGGAACTCGGCGTCACCGGTCGCGAGCGTGAACGTCAGCGCGTCGAAGATGAGGTCGTGCGCCTCGAACCGCCAGCGTTTGGTGACGATGTTGGCCATCTTTTCGGCGACGCGGAATTTCACATCGGCGGTTTTGGCCATGCCGCCGTCGTCCTTGGAAATCGTCAGCGCGATGAGCGCGGCGCCGTGTTCCTCGGCGATGGGACAGACGGCCTCAATGCGTTCGAGGCCGCTCTCCATATTAATGGAGTTGAGCACGGCGCGTCCGGGATAGACCTTCAGCGCGGCCTCGAACACTTTCGCGTCGGTGGAGTCAATCACCAGCGGCGACTCGATGCTCTGCGCGAGCTTCTTCACGAGGATGCGCATCTGCTCGGCCTCGTCGCTGCGCTCGGTGACGGCGACGCAGACGTCAATCAGGTGCGCGCCGTTTTCGACCTGATGGCGGGCGATCTGGACAATGCCGGCGTAGTCGTCCACGAGCAGGAGCTGCTTCATCTTGCGCGAGCCTTGCGAGTTGACGCGCTCGCCGATGAGCATTGGCGGCGGGTCCTGCACGAGGCCCAGGCGCTTCATGGCCGATGAGGCGTGGGGGATGTGGTGGGACATCGTTGCTTACCTCTTCAAGCCGGCTTGGCGCGACGAGCGGCGGAAACTCGAAATCCGAAACTCGAAATCCGAAACAAATTCGAATCTCGAATGCGGCAATGATCGAAACGAGGGTGTGGCTCCCAGGTCGCCGGTTTTGAATTTTCGAATTTCGGTCATTCGGATTTGTTTCGGATTTCGAATTTCGAGCTTCGGATTTCTAACCCAGTTGCCGCTGCTTCGGCGTGACGCGCCTGATCGCTTCGATGACGGCCTTCATGTGCTCCGGCGTGGTGCCGCAGCAGCCGCCGACGATGTTGGTGCCAAATTCCTCGACGAACTCGGCCATCTGGCGCGAGAAATCGGCGGGCGTCTCGGGATAGACAGCCTGGCCGTCGCGGTTCTCCGGAATGCCGGCGTTGGGGATGACGCTGATGGGCAGGCGCGAGTTCTCGCAGAGAAAACGAACCGGGTCGCGCATCTCGCGCGGGCCGGTGGAACAGTTCAAGCCGATGACATCCACGGCGAGGGCTTCGAGGGTGGTCATGGCCGCGCCGATGTCGGTGCCGAGCAGCATCCGCTGTGTGACATCGAGCGTGATTTGCGCCTGGATCGGCACGTTGCGGCCGATGTTGGCGAAACACTTTCGAAAGCCGACGATGGCAGCCTTCACTTCGAGCATGTCCTGCGAGGTCTCGATGAGCAGCAGGTCGCAGCCGCCCTCGATGAGCGGCTTCGCTTGTTCCGCGTAGAGGTCGGCCAGTTCGTCAAAGGTGATCTTGCCAAGCTCCGGGTCGTCGGTGCTGGGCAACATGCCGCTCGGGCCGACCGAGCCGGCGACGAAGCGCGGGTGCTCCGGCGTGGTGAACTTGTCGGCGCACTTCCGCGCGAGCTGCGCGGCGGCGAAATTGAACCGGTGAACATCGTCGGCCGTGCCGTGGCCGTATTCGCCGAGCTTGAGACGCGAGCCGCCGAAGGTGTTGGTTTCGAGCGCATCGCAGCCGGCGGCGAGGAACGATTCATGGATGCCGGCGATGACGTCGGGTCGAGTCAGGACGAGGCTTTCGTTCCAGCCCTCCTTGCCTTCGAGGAAATCCTCCTTCTTGAGCTTGCGCGCCTGGATGCTCGTGCCCATCGCACCGTCGAAGACAACGGTGCGGCGGCGGACTTCATCAAGGTAACGGCTGGTCATGGAGCCGCGAACGTAGCAACACACCGGCGGCATTTCAACCACGCCTCACTTTGAATCATGTGTGGGTGGGCGCTGGCTTTGTCCGCCGACTGTCCGGAAAGACAACTTGTCACCGGTCCTGACGAAAATGGCAGGAAGAAACACGCGGTCGCAGGCGCGTTCGCAGCGAACGTGTTGGTAGAAACCGGCTTGCAATCAGGCGTCATCGCTGGCATAGTGCCTGCGGGTAAGGGGCGGCAGACGTTAATTGAGAACCGTCAACACGAGGGGTGTCGAGACAGACAAAGAGCGCGAGACTCCCGAACAGTTTTAAGCGGGTCGGCGCCCGCTGACCCGCGGGCCGTTTCCCCCCCGACGGCCCACCGCGGCCCCGGCCAAAAGCCGGGGCCGCTGGTTTTTCAGGGGAGCGCGCGGAGGATGGCACTACTCGACGGCGCCGATGCCCTCGCACTTCGGGCAGACGCCATAGCCCGTGCCTTTGCAAAGCAAACACTTGGCCCTGCCCCGGCCATCGCAAGCCGGGCACGGCGCGCCACGCGAGGTGATGGCCGAGCCGCCGGTGCGGCCCGTGCCGCTGCAGCCCATGCATCGCACCTTCCCGAACGCGCAGTTCGGGCACACGTTGACCCCTTGGCCCTTGCACGCCGGGCACGCTTTGCCTTGGGCAAGCCGTCGCAGACGGGCCGTTGCATCAGCCGACAACCGCTCCTTCACCTGCGCCGGCAGCCACGCCGCGCCGACCTGCGCGAAACCAAGCCGTTTCGCGCGCTCCACGAACGCCGCCCCCGGCGAACCGGACTCATCAGCCTTCAATCGCGCTGTGGTCGCAGCGATGCCGGCGCGGGCTTGTTCAAGGACCGTCGCGCCCAACGGCGCGGCCTGATGCGCCAGCAACAGGTTCCGGTAAATGTCATGCGCCAGGGAAAACTGGCGTTGATCGAACCGCTTCGCCGCCTCGTTGAGGTCCGACTTCACCCAGTCTTCTTCACCAGTGACCAGCGCCGGGCCTAGCACAAATGCGAATGCCAACGCGAACCACGGTTTCATGCGACCTCCTCCAGTTCTTGGGATCTTCGTTGCGATGCCTTTGGTGAACGTTCTCGGCACGCCGAACTATACCACACGGTTCCCCGAAGGCCACCGGGCGCGGCGGCTGCCACTGCGCAGCGCCTTCACTCGTCGGCTTCCTTCGGCACCACGCCCAGCTCCCAGCCATCCAGGAACGCATCAATGCACTTCGGCAGCCGGGCCGAATAGCCGCCCTCCAGCACCGCGAACATCCGCAGCTTCAACGCTGCCAGCCGCTGGCCGAGCTTCGCGAACGTCCCGATCTCCAGCCCCATCTGCGTGATCGGGTCGCGCCGGTAGGCATCGAACCCCGCCGACACCGCGAGGAGGTCCGGTTTGAACTTCCGCACTTCGCCGAGCGCCTTGTCGAACACCTCGAGGTAATACTTCTCCTCCGTGTGCGGCCCGACGGGGTAGTTGTGCACGTTGAACGCCGACTCCAGCCCCGTGCCCGGATAGCACGGATACTGATGCAGCGAGAGATACATCACGCGCTCGTGCTTGTAGAAAATGTCCTGCGTGCCGTTGCCGTGGTGGCAGTCGAAGTCCACGATCGCCACGCGCTTCGGGCCGTCCTTCGCCTCCAACAACCGCGCCACCGCGATGGCGATGTTGTTGAGATAACAGAACCCCATCATCTGGTCCTTCGTCGCGTGGTGGCCCGGCGGCCGCATCAGCGAAAACGCCGCCTCGCCCTTCCACGCCAGTTCCGCCGCCTGGATCGCCGCGCCCGCCGACCGCAGCGCGTGGCTGAAGATGCCCGGCAGCGACGGCGTGTCCGGCTCCTCGAACTTCTCGCCCCGCAAGTCCTCCAGCAACCGCTTCGAGTGCACCCGCAGCGCGTCGGCCTCCACACATGGTTTGGCCGGGATGAACTCATGTCGTTTCTTCTGCTTGAGCAACTCCGCGCTGGCCAGCACGCGCCGCGGGGATTCGGGATGGCCGGGCATTTCGTAGCCCGCGCATTCAGGCGAGTGAATGATTTTCACGCGGCGGGATTCTAACCGTCACCTTCGCTTCGCGCCAGCGCGGGGTTTCGTTGCGCGCAGGCCATGAGCCGTTATACGCTCCGCGCGACAAACCGTGCGCATCTGCCACATCATCACCCGGCTCATCGTCGGCGGCGCCCAGGAGAACACGCTTGCCAGCGTCGTCGCTTTGCGCCGGCTGCCGGGCTACGAGGCGGTGGACCTCGTCTGCGGTTCCGAAGCCGGCGCTGAAGGCTCGCTCATCGAGAATGCGCGCCGCGCCGGCGTCGAGCCGGTCTGCGTGGACTCGCTGCGGCGCTCCATCAACCCACTCCACGACATTCGCGCGCGGCGCGAACTGGTCGCGCTGCTGCGTCGCGGCCGATACGACATCGTCCACACTCACAGCGGCAAGGCCGGCTTTCTTGGCCGTCTCGCCGCGCGCGCGGCCAGCGTGCCGGTCATCATCCACACCATTCACGGCCCGTCGTTCGGCCCTTACCAGAACGCGCTGGCCAACGCACCGCTCAAACTTGCCGAGCGCATCGCCGGCCGTGTCACCACGCGCTTCGTCTCTGTTGCCGATGCGATGACGCAGCTCTATCTCGACGCGGGCATCGGCCGGCCGGAGCGATACACCACCATCCGCAGCGGCTTTGACGTGGCCGCGTTCGCCCGCGCAACGCCCGATCCGCAACTGCGCGTCCAACTCGGCGGCGGGCCGGTCGTCGGACAGATTGCGCGGTTGTTCGATCTGAAAGGCTGGGAGTTGTTTTTCGAAATGGCCCGCGCGCTGCCCGAGGCGAAGTTCCTCATCGTCGGCGACGGGCCGTGGCGCGAGAAACTCGAAGCGTGGGCCGGCGAGCCGGTGTTGCGCGGGCGCGTCCACTTCGCGGGCCTCGTGCCGCCCGCAGATGTGCCCCGCTACGTGGCGACGATGGACGTGCTGGTGCACCTCTCGTTACGCGAGGGGCTGCCGCGCGCCGTCGTGCAGGCGCTTGCGGCGGGCAAGCCGGTGGTCGCGCATCCGCTCGACGGCACGCCAGAGGTCGTGAAGGACGGCGAGACGGGCTTCCTCGTGCCGGCCGGCGATTGCGCCGCGCTGGCCGATCGCGTGCGGCGGCTGTTCCGCGACCCGGCGCTCGCGGCGAACATGGGCCGGCGTGGCCAGGCGCGCGTGCTCGAAGAGTTTTCGGTGGAAAGGATGGTCAGCAAGCTGGACGAGTTGTATCGCGCGCTGGTTAAATGACCGGAGACGGATGCAACCGCTTTTCGCCTTCATCATCGCGGTCGTCGCGGCGCTGGTCGCGACGCCGCTGGCGATTGCCGCGTCGCGGCGGCTGGGGTTCCTCGATGATCCCGGCCCGCGAAAAATCCACGCCGCGCCGATGCCGCTGCTCGGCGGCGCGGCGGTGTTCGTGGCGCTGATCGCCGGCGTTCTTCTCAGCGGGTTTTCCCCGACGCCGCCCGACCGGCCGCGGTTGCTTGCGATTTTCGCGGGCGCGGCCATCGCGCTGGCGCTCGGCATGATTGATGACAAGCGCGACCTGCGGGCGGGGCCGAAGCTGGCGGGGCAGATCCTCATCGCGCTGGTGGTGGTCGCCGGCGGATTTCGCGTGACGCTGTTCATCCCGTCCGTGCCGTTGCAGTGGATCGTGACGGTGTTGTGGCTGGTGGCGGTGATGAACGCGCTGAACTTCCTCGACAACATGGACGGCCTCTGCGCGGGCATCGGGGCGATCTGCGCGCTGATCTTCGGAGGCATCGCGGCGGCGCACGGCCAGTTGCTCGCGGCGACGCTGGCGGCGGCGACCGCCGGCGCGTTGATCGGCTTCCTGCCGTGGAACCTGCCGGGGGCGAGGATTTTTCTCGGCGACGGCGGCAGCCATCTCGTGGGGTTCCTGCTCGGGGCGCTGGCGATCCTGCCGCACTACTATTCGTATCGCGCGCCCAGCCCGACGTTGCTGCCGGTGTTGATCCCGCTGATCGTGCTGGCGCTGCCGTTGTTCGACCTGGTGGCGGTGACATGGCAGCGGTGGCGGCGCGGCGCGCCGGTCTATGTCGGCGATGCGAACCACATCTCGCACCGTTTCGTGCGGCTGGGCCTGTCGCAGACCGCGGCGGTGCTGGTGCTCTACGTGTTGACGGTGGTGCTGGGCCTGGGCGCGGTGGTGTTGTTGTGGGCGCCGCCGTGGGTCGCGGCGATCATCGTCGCGCAAACGCTGGGCGTGCTGGCGGTCGTGACGGCACTGCAACACTACGGGGCGCGACGCCACTCCGGCTGATTATGCCGCATCGCGCGGCTTGACCTCGATTGGGCTGCGGCGGTAGGGTTTTTGGCGCACACGAGCCGTGCGCAAAGATATAAAGATGAGGAGTATGATGAGAACATTGTTACTGTCGGCGGTTGTCTTCGTGGCGGTGGCGGGCGGAGCCTCAACGTCAGAGACGGGGCCAAACGTTTTTGAAAGTTCCGTCCCGCTGACGCCTGACGGCCAGATAGACAAGCTGGTCTTCGGGAAGTTGAAGCAGTTGAAAATCCAGCCCGCCCTCTGTTCCGACGCGGTGTTTGTCCGGCGCGCTTATCTGGATGTGATCGGCACGCTGCCCACCGCGAAGGAGGTCCGGGAGTTCCTCCAGGATCCGGACACGAAGAACAAACGCCGCCTCTTGATTGACCGGCTGCTGGAGCGGGAGGAATACGCCGATTACTGGGCGATGAGGTGGGGCGACATCCTGCGGATCAAGGCGGAGTTCCCCGTCAATCTCTGGCCCAACGCGGCGCAGGCGTATCACCGCTGGGTCCGCGCCTGCCTCGTCGAGAACGAGCCGTATGACAAGTTCGTCCGCGAGATGCTCACCTCGAGTGGCAGCAACTTCCGCGTCGGCCCGGTCAACTTCTACCGCGCCATCCAGAACCGGACGCCGGAGGGCATCGCCGGCGCCGTGGCGTTGACGTTCATGGGAACGCGGACCGACAACTGGCCGACCAACAAGCTGGCCGGGATGACGGTGTTCTTCTCGCAGATCAGCTACAAGCCCACCAGCGAGTGGAAGGAGGAACACGTCTTCTGGAATCCTCTCGGTTCCAACGTCGTGACCGCCAGCAGCGTGCCCGGCAAACCCGCCATCGCCGCCATCGCGCAGCCCTCCAACACCGTCACGCAAGTGTCCATCCCGGCGCCGGCCGACAACGAGCCGCAACGGGCGATCTTCCCGGATGGGACCAAGGTCAAGTTGTCCGCGAACAAGGATCCGCGCGAGGTCTTCGCCGACTGGCTGATCACGCCGAGGAATCCCTGGTTCACGCGGAGCATCGTGAACCGCGTCTGGGCATGGTTGATGGGGCGCGGCATCATCCATGAGCCGGATGACATCCGGGACGACAACCCGCCGAGCAACCCGGCGCTGCTGGCTTATCTGGAAAAAGAAATGACCGCGGGCCGTTACGATATGAAGCGCCTCATGCGGTTGATTCTCAACTCCAAGACCTATCAGTTCTCCGCGATGCCCAAGGTCACCACACCCGAAGCCGAGGCCAACTTTGCGAGCTACTCGCTGCGGCGGCTGGATGCGGAGGTGTTGATTGATGTCATCAACAAAATCACGGGCGCGAAGGACCTTTACACCAGCCCCATTCCGGAGCCGTTCACTTACATCCCGGATGACAAGCCGGCGGTGGCGATCGCGGACGGCAGCATCACCAGCCCCTTCCTGACTTTGTTCGGGCGGACGGCGCGCGCCACGGGCATGGAGAACGAACGCAACAACAAACCGGTCCCCGCCCAGTGGCTGCACTTGCTCAATTCGACCCACATCCACCGCAAGATTGACCAAGGCCCCAAGATGAGGACGATCCTCGATTCCGGCCGCAAACCGCAGGAGATCGTCGAGGAACTTTACCTGACGATCCTTTCCCGTTTCCCGACGCCGGACGAAGCGAAGACCGTGGATGCGTATGGCCAGGTCCAGGTGATCAAGTCGCCGCCGGTGCGCAAGGACGGCAAAACGATCCAGCAGCCTGACAAGACCATCGTGGTGAAACGGCGTGACGATTGGGTGGACATCGCCTGGGCCTTGATCAACAGCACCGAGTTCCTTCATCGGCATTGATTTGGAAGCTCCGTGGTGTTCGCCCTTGCCCGCCGTTGACGCTGGACAGCGGCTTGGCCCGCGATTCTTCGCGCTTGCCAAAAGCCCGTTTCGGCGAGAAACTTTAGGCCGATGCAGGAGTTAAAGTTCACGGGTGGATCTACTAGATGATAATGAAAGGAAGTTAAGAGCCATGAGCACGAGCCACAGTTTGAGCAGAGGAAAGCGAATCTCCCGACGTGAAGCGATGCGCCGGGGTCTTTATGCCACCGCCGGGTTGATGGTGGCCGATCGCGTGGGCGCGGATGCCTTCGCGGCGGTGACGCAGCCGGCCAGCGCCGCGACGAAGGCCAAGGCCAAGTCGGTCATCCAGGTGTTTTTGTGGGGCGGCATGTCACACAACGACACGTGGGACCCGAAACCGGAGGCGGGCTACGAATACATGGGCGAGTTCCAGAAGGCGATCCCGACCAACGTGGACGGCATCCAGATGGGCGAGCTGTTCCCCGCGCTGGCGAAGCAGGCGGACAAGTTCTCCCTCATCCGCAGCATGACCCACCGCAACAACGGCCACGAGACCGCGGCCTACCTGATGCAGACCGGCCACACGCCCGGCGAGCGGCTGGCGTATCCGAGCGTCGGCGCCGTGTTCGCGCTGTTCAAGTGGCCCCAATACAAGGGAATCATCCCGCCCTACGTGGTGATGACACAGGCGCAGGGGCGGTTTTCCGAAGAAGGTTTCCTGGGGCCGAAGTATAAGCCGTTTGCCACCGGCGGCGACCCGAACGCGAACCGGTTCGAGGTGGAGGGCGTCGTCGCCCGGGCCATCACGGACGACCGGCAGAAGAACCGGCGCGAGTTGCTCGGCAAGATGAACACCATGGGCAACGCGATGGCCGCCAGTCCGCAGGTGGCGGCGGCGGAGGAATCCAAGAAAGCCGCGTATGACTTGATCCTGGGCAAGGGCAAGGAAGTGTTCGATCTCTCCCTGGAGAAACCGGAACTGCGGGAGCGCTACGGCCGCAACACGTTCGGGCAGGAATGCCTGGCGGCGCGCCGGATGGTCGAGTCGGGCGTCCCCTACGTCGTCATCAACTACCCCGGCGGCTGGGACACGCACAGCAACCACTTCGCGACCATGCGCCGGCAATGCCCGAATCTGGACCAGGGCCTGGCGACGCTGCTGCAGGACTTGAAAGATCGCGGCCTGCTGGAGACCACCATCGTGTGGTGCGCCGGCGAGTTTGGCCGCGGCCCGAAGGTGGACTGGCAGCCGCCGTGGAATGGCGGCCGCAACCATTACGGCAACGTCTTCTCCGTCATCGTCGCCGGCGGCGGCTTCAAGGGCGGCCACGTGGTCGGCTGCTCCGACGCGAAGGGCGAAGAGGTCAAGGACCGGCCCGTGTATCCGGTGGACCTGCTCGGCAGCATCTACCAGTTGGCCGGCATAGACGCCAACGCCAAGCTGCCCCATCCCCTGGGCGCCGAGGCCCACGTGTTGCCCTCCGCCGCGGAAGGCGTGAAGTCCGGCGGCCTCTTGACAGAGATCATGTAGCACTCTTCAGCAGTGGGGTGGATCGCGGCCGGCGGTCGCGATCCACCTCAAGCTTCAGCGACGTTCTCGAGTGACCTCAACAGTGCAAACACTGGATCGGCTTATGCACAAGACCAAATGGTTCGCGATCATGGGGCTGGGTGGTTTGCTGGCGATGGCGCCCGGGGCGCGGGCACAGAACAGGCCGTATATCGGTTTCGTTTATCCCGCCGGCGGCCAGCAGGGCACGACGTTCCAGCTCAAGCTGGGCGGACAGGGCATGGAAAGTGTTGACGGGGTGCTCGTCTCCGGCTCGGGCGTGACCGCCAGGGTGGTCGAGTATCTCCGGTCCATCGGCCCCCAGGACACCCAGTTGCTAAACGAACAACTGAGGGATTTGCGGAAAGCGAAGACGATGGTCGCCTCGGCGACGGCCACGACGACGTCGGGAAGTCCGACGACGGCTCCGGCGACAACGCCGCCGGGGACTTCGGCGGCGGTGCAGGATGAAGCCACGCAGAAGCTCATCGCGCGGATCGAGAAGCGGGTTCGCGAATACGTGAACAGGCCGGCCTGCTCTTCGCTCGCCAGCATTGTCTATGTCGAGGTCACGATTGCTCCTGACGCGCCCCCTGGTGAGCGGGAACTGCGGGTGGTCACTCCACGCGGCGGCGCGTCAAACCCGCTCGCCTTCCACGTCAGCCAACTGCCCGAATACTGCCGCAAGCCGATGAGAACCGCTGAGTTTCAGGTGCTCGGCAAAGAGAATCTCGCCCTCCGCCAGCGCCCCGAAAACGAGATCGAGGACCGCATCACCATTCCCTGCACGGTGAACGGACAGATCGCTTCCGGCGAAATGAACCGCTATCGCTTCGAGGCGCGCAAAGGCCAGCGGCTGGTCATCACCACCCAGGCGCGGCAATTGATCCCGTATATCGCCGACGCCGTGCCCGGCTGGTTCCAGCCCGTGCTGGGGCTTTACGATGCGGACGGGAAGGAACTGGCGTATGACGACGACTACCGGTTCAGGCCCGACCCGACGATCGTCTATCAGATTCCCAAGGACGGCGAATACGTGTTCGCCATCACCGACGCCATCTATCGTGGGCGCGAGGATTTCATCTATCGCATCACCATCGGCGAGACGCCGTTCGTCACGAGCATCTTCCCCTTGGGCGGCCGCGTCGGCGAAGAGCACTCGGTCAAGATGAATGGCTGGAACCTCGGGGATGCCGAACTGACGCCGCCCGCCAAAGACGCCACGCCGGGAATCCAACTGCTCGCCGCAAACAAAGACGGATTCATCTCCAACCGCGCGCCCTTCGCGCTCGACACGCTGCCGGAAGCCTTCGACAAGGAGCCGAACAACACCCCGGCCCGCGCGCAGAAAGTGACGCTGCCTCTCATCGTCAACGGGCGCATTGACAGGGAGGACGACTGGGACGTCTTCCAGTTCACCGGCAAGGCGGGAGACGCAGTTGTCGCGGAAGTCCATGCGCGCCGGCTCGATTCGCCGATGGATTCCGTGATCAAACTCACCGACGCGAGCGGCAAACTGCTGGCGTTCAGCGACGACCGCGAAGACCTCGGCGCCGGTGTGAACACCCACCACGCGGATTCCTACTTCATGGCCAAGCTGCCCGCCGACGGCGCCTACTATGTCCACATCGGCGACACCGGGCGCAAGGGCGGCGAGGAGTATGGCTACCGCCTGCGCATCAGCGCGCCGCAGCCCGATTTCGCGCTGCGCGTCGTGTCTTCCAGCGCCAGCCTTCGCGGCAAGAACAGCACCTCCCTCAGCATCTTTGCCGTCCGCAAAGACGGCTTCAACGGCCCCATCAAACTGGACCTGGGAAATCCGCCAGCGGGATTCACGGCGTATCCCTCCGCCCTCTCGGCGAACCAGACCATCGGGCGGGTCAGCTTCAAAGCAGACGTGGTGGCGACCCAAGGCCCCATCAACCTCACCGTCATCGGCAGCGCGAAGATTGGCGAGAAGGAGATCGTCCACGAAGCCGTGCCGGCGGAAGACAAGATGCAGGCCTTCCTGTGGCGGCACTTGGTTCCCGCGCAAAACCTGAAGGTCCTCGTCTTCGACCCCTCCTCTGAACCGCCGCCCAAACGTGTCCCGCGCGAGATTTCACCCGCGATGCTGGCCGAAGCCAAGGTCAAAGCTGCCGAGATGCTGGCCAAGGGGCAGAAATTCACCAAGGGACAGGTGGCCGGCCGTGTGCGGCAAGTCAGGATCCTTTTCGACGAAGGGCTGCTCACGGACGATTTCTACAACACAAAAGTCGCGGAATGCGAATGCGCCGCGCAGTGAGATCCACGCCGTCCTCAACTGCCCCGGTGGATGGGACACGCACCGCAGGCGCTGTTTCGCGCATTCTCAGCATTCCGTGGTTTGATTCTGTGCAGACAGATAATTACTGGAGCCGCTTGTGAGCAAAGTTCAGTGGCTTGCGATTTTGGGCCTGGCCGGCTTGGTGGCGGCGACACCGCCGGCACGGGCGCAGTCGAGACCCTATGTCGCTTATGTCTATCCCGCGGGCGGCCAGCAAGGCGCCACGTTCGAAATCAAAGCCGCTGGACAGGATCTGAACGGCGTCAACGACGTGATTGTCAGCGGATCAGGCGTGACGGCCAAGTTCGTCGAGTGTTGTTTTCCCCTCGACGGAAACGTATCCCGCTTGTTGAGCCGGCAACTGGATGAGTTGAAGAGGTCACGGGCGAAGGCCGCCTCAAAGAAGAAGACCCAAAAAGAGGCGGCCTCTTCGGCGGCGCCGGGGAACGACCCGGCAACGACGGAGATGATGGCAAAGATCGAGAAGCTGCTTTACGAAGATGTGCGGTTCCCCGTCTGTGCTGCGTTCCGTGGCGTTGCCTTCATCGAGGTCACGATAGCTTCCAACGCGCCGCCCGGCGAACGGGAGTTGCGGCTTGTGACATGGCGTGGCGGCGTGTCGAACCCCATGGTTTTCCACGTCGGCCAAGTGCCGGAACACTCCCGCCAGCCGATGCGCACCGCCCCACGCCAGATTCTCGGCAGGGAGGCTCTGGCGCTCCGCAACAGACCCGCCAGCGAAGCCGAGGAGCGCATCCACATCCCCTGCACCGTCAATGGCCAGATCGCCTCCGGCGAAGTCAACAGTTACCGCTTCACCGCGCGCAAGGGCCAGCGGCTCGTGATCACCACGCAGGCCAGACAACTGATTCCCTACATCGCCGACGGCGTGCCCGGATGGTTCCAGCCCGTGCTCGTGCTCTACGACACGAATGGCAAGGAAGTGGCCTACGACGACGACTACCGGTTCAAGCCCGACCCCGTGATCCTCTATGAAGTGCCCAAGGACGGCGAATATGTGTTCGAGATCCACGACGCCATCTACCGCGGGCGCAACGATTTTGTCTATCGCATCACCATCGGCGAACAGCCGTTTGTGACCAGCATCTTCCCGTTGGGCGCGCGCGCGGGCGAGCCGGTCGCCCTCAAGATGAAAGGCTGGAACCTCGACGGAGCGGAGATCGCACCGCCCGCCAGGGACGCCGCCGCAGGCGTCCATCAGGTCGTCGCCAACCGAAAGGGATTCGTTTCCAACCCCGTGCCATTCGCGTTGGACACGCTGCCAGAGTCCCTGGAGAAAGAGGCCAATAACACCCCGGCGCGCGCCCAGAAGGTGACGCTGCCCCTCATCATCAACGGCCGCATTGACAAGGCGGATGACTGGGACGTGTTCCAGTTCAGCGGCAAAGCGGGCGACACGGTCGTCGCGGAAGTCCACGCGCGCCGGCTCGATTCCCCGATGGATTCCGAGATCAAACTCACCGATGCAACCGGCAGGCTGCTGGCGTTCAGCGACGACCGCGAAGACCTCGGCGCCGGTGTGAACACCCACCATGCGGACTCCTACTTCATGGCCAAGCTGCCCGCCGACGGCACCTACTACGTCCACATCGGCGACACCGGGCGCAAAGGCGGCGCCGAGTATGGCTACCGGCTCCGCATCAGCGCGCCGCGACCCGATTTTGCGCTGCGCGTCGTGCCCTCCAGCGCCAGCGTGCGCGGCAAAGGCGACACCTCCCTCAACATCTTCGCCGTCCGCAAGGACGGATTCGCCGGCGACATCAAACTGGACCTGAAAAACCCGCCCGCGGGATTCACATCCATTCCCTCCCTACTGACACGGACGCAAGCCATGGGACGGATCAGATTCAAGACGAACCTGGCTGCAACGAATGACCCCGTCAACCTCTCCATCGCCGGCAGCGCAAGAACGGGCGAGACCGTGATCGTTCGCGAAGCCGTGCCGGCGGAAGACCGTATGCAGGCCTTTTTGTGGCGGCATCTGGTCCCTGCCCAGGACTTGAAGGTTCTCGTCTTCGATCCCAAATACACCCCTCCTCCGTCGCTCCGACGCGTGCCGCCCGAACTGACGCCCGCGCAGTTGGCCAAAGCGGAGGCGGTCGTGGCGGCGGCAGAGGCCAAGGGCCGCAAGTTCACCAAGTCGCAAGTGGACGGCCTCGCGCGCCAAATCAAGGCTCTTTACGAAAAGGGATTGCTCACCGACGGATTCTACGGCGACCGAATCGCGGAACTCGGACACGCGCGTTGATCACACGGTGGTGGCATACTGATTGATAAGGAATGGATCTATGAGCAAAGTTCAATGGCTTGCAATCGTGGGTTTGGCTGGCTGGGTGGCGACGGCGCCGTCGGCACGGGCGCAGTCGTCGAGACCGTATGCCGGTTTTGTGTATCCCGCCGGCGGCCAGCAGGGCACCACGTTCATGGTCAAGCTGGGCGGACAGGCTTTGGAGGGTGTCACCGGAGCGATCGTCACCGGATCGGGCATTTCGGCCAGGCTGGTGGAGTATCACCGGAAACTCAATCCGCAGGATATGCAGTTGCTAGGCCAACAACTGACGCAGTTGAGGAAGTCGAAAACAAGGGTGGCATCGAGAAAGAAGTTTTCGGAGGCTCCGACAGCGACGTCAACAGATGCGATGCTGATGTCCGATGAGGCGAGGACAGGGAAAACCTCCGCGGCCGCAAAGGGTGACGCCACACAGCAACTCGTCGAGCGGATTCAGAGGAGAATGCGCGAATACGTGCAAAGACCCGCCAGCGTTTCGCTTGCCAGTATCGCTTATGTCGAGGTCACGATCGCTGCCGGCGCGCCGGCCGGCGAGCGGGAGTTGCGGCTGGTGACGCTGCGCGGCGGCGCGTCCAACCCCCTCCCGTTCCATGTCGGCCAACTGCCCGAACACTGCCGCAAGCCGATGGGCACCTGCCCCTTTCAGGTGCTTGGCAAGGAGCAACTCGCCCTCCGCAATCGGCCGGAAAACGAGGTCGAGGATCGCGTCACCGTGCCCTGCACGTTGAATGGCCAGATCGCTTCCGGCGAAATGAACCGCTATCGTTTTGCGGCGCGCAAAGGCCAGCGGCTGGTCATCACCACCCTCGCGCGGCAGTTGATCCCGTATATTGCCGACGCGGTTCCCGGCTGGTTCCAGCCCGTGCTGGCGCTTTACGACACGGACGGCAAGGAACTCGCGTATGACGACGACTACCGGTTCAGGCCCGACCCGACGATCATCTATCAGATTCCCAAGGACGGCGAATATGTGTTGGCCATCACCGACGCCATCTACCGGGGCCGCGAGGATTTCATCTATCGCATCACCATCGGAGAGAAGCCGTTCATCACGAGCATCTTCCCGTTGGGCGGCCGCGTCGGCGAAGCGCACACGCCGAAGATGAAAGGCTGGAACCTTGGCGACGCCGAGTTGATGCCGCCCGCCAAGGACGCCGCGCCGGGAATCCAACTGCTCGCCGCCAACAAGGATGGATTCACCTCCGACCGCGTGCCGTTCGCCCTCGATGCGCTGCCGGAGGCTTTCGAGAAGGAACCCAATGACACCGAGGCGCACGCGCAGAAGGTCACGCTGCCCGTCATCGTCAACGGGCGCATTGACAAGGAGGACGACTGGGACATCTTCCAGTTCGCCGGCAAGGCCGGCGAGACGGTCGTCGTGGAAGTCAGCGCGCGCCGGCTCGATTCTCCGGTGGACTCCGTGATCAAACTCACCGACGCGGCCGGCAAACTGCTGGCGTTCAGCGACGACCGCGAAGACCTCGGCGCGGGCGTCAACACCCACCACGCGGATTCCTACTTCATGGCCAAACTGCCCGCCAACGGCGCCTACTACGTCCACATCGGCGACACCGGGCGCAAGGGCGGCGAGGAGTATGGCTACCGCCTGCGCATCAGCGCGCCGCAACCCGACTTCGCGCTGCGCGTCGTGTCCTCCAGCACCAGCCTCCGGCAGAGAAACAGCGCTTCCCTCACCGTCTATGCCATGCGCAAGGACGGCTTCGACGGCCCCATCAAGATCACCCTGAAGGACCCTCCCGCCGGATTCACCCCGAATCCCGTCACATTGAACGGCACTCAGAACATCACCCGGTTCAGCTTCCAGGCGGATCGGGCGACCCAAGGCCCCATCAACCTGACCGTCATCGGCAGCGCGAAGATCGGAGACAAAAGGATCGCCCACGCAGCCGTGGCCGCGGAAGACAAGATGCAGGCCTTCTTGTGGCGGCATCTCGTGCCTGCCCAGGACCTGAAGGTCCTCGTCTTCGATCCCTCCTACGAACCGCCGCCCAAACGCGTGCCGCGCGAGATATCGCCCGAGCTGGTGGCCGAAGCCAGAGCCAAAGCTGCCGAGATGCAGGCCAAGGGTCAGAAGTTCAGCAAGAAACAGGTGGCCGGTCGTGTGCGGCAAATCCGGGATCTTTTTGACGAGGGGCTGCTCACCGACGATTTCTACGGCGAAAAAGTCGCGGAATGCGGAGCCGCGCAGTGACCCGCTGCCGGCGAAGTTCGATCAACCCATGAAGAACGGTGCCCCGGTGCCATCGCGGGCGCAATCCGGGCGCGACGCGGAAAGGTTTTCCCTGGGTGGAGCCAGCGCCGCTCCATCAAGCGCCCCAAATCAAGATCCCCTTGTCCATTGAACTTCACGACGCCATCGTGCCGTTGCGTCCACTCTTGTTTCGCCGCCGCATTATGCGTCATCGCCGCGCGCGCCGCTGAACTCAAGAGCGGGCGCTTCGACCGCGACCCCGGCTGGGAGGGCCTGAACAACCGGCTGGAGGCGACGCAAGGCCACACGGTCACTCAGGACTTCGGTTTCAGCCCGGCGACCCGCTTCGCCGGCGGCAAGCCCGGAGAGATCGGGGGCCGCGTCACGCGCACGCCCCGGCTCGCCTTCTACGCGGCCAGACTGCCCGCGCGCACGCTCAACGACCGGCTCTCCGCCTCGGGCGCGTTCACCTTCACGGAGACCGGCGGCAGTTGCGGCGTCTTCGTCGGCTGGTTCAACGCCCGGCAAGCGGAGACGGCCCGGCCCACCAACGCGCTCGGCATGAACTTCGGCGCCGAGAAGACCGGCTCGCGCCTCGCGATCCGGCTGATCAACAGCGGCAACGAAAGCTGCGGCGCGCCGGTGACGAAGCAGGACTCCGCCAAAGGCAAGAAAGCCCCGGCGCTGCGTCGCGGCGTGCGCTACGAGTGGACGCTTGCTTACGACCCCGCCGCAAACGGCGGCAACGGGCAAATTGTCTTCACGCTCTCAGGCTTCGACCGCGGGAAGGATCCGATCCAAAGCCCGGTGACCCTTGACCTGCCGCCGGGCTTCAAACAGAAGGGCGCCACGTTCGATCGCTTCGGCATCGTCAACGTGCGCAAGGCCGGCCACGCCCTCGCCGTTTATCTCGACGACCTCACCCTCGACGGGAAGACGTGGGACTTCGCCGCCGATCCGCAGTGGGAAGGCGTTGGCAACCGCGAGACTTACGCCGAGACCCAGATCGCGGGCGCGCACAACTTCGGCTACAGCGAGACAAGTTTCGCCGGCGGCTCGAAGGGTGAAATCGGCGGCATCGTGTGGCGCAGCACGTTCGCCAGCTATGCCGACAAGGTCGGGCCGCTGACGCTCGATCAGCCGCTGGTCGCGCGAGGCCGCGTGGCGTTCACCGCCGCCGACCCGGACTCGGGTGTGTATTTTGGCTGGTTCAACAGCGCCGCCAAGGACGCCGCGAAGCGCGACTTCCGAAACTTCATCGGCGTGCAGGTCGCCGGCCCGACGCGCGTGGGGCACTACTTCCGGCCGACGCTCGCGACGGCCAAGGGCAGCAAGGCCGTCCCCGAAAAAGGCCCGCTGCTCCGCCCCGACGGCGCGCCGCACACGTGGACTTTCGCCTACGATCCCGGCCGCGGCGCGATCACCGTGACGCTCGACAACGAAACCGCGACGCTCAACCTGCGCGACAAAGTCCGCGGCGAAGGCGCGCAACTCGACCGCTTCGGCCTGCTTTCGCCCGGCATCGGCGGCTCCAAGGTGAAGATATGGCTCGACGATCTCGAATACAGCGCGTCCGCCCCGCCTTGAACACAAAAGCCGTCAGCTCCTAGAACCGCCACGGTTCGCGCAGGGCTTCGGAGCGGAGACGGTTGGCTTCCTCGTCACCGATGAACTCGTGCTTCCTGGGGTCGTAGGTGACCTTGCGGTCCAGGAACAGCGCGATGTTGCCGGCGTGGCAGGTGATGTGTGAGTAACAGGCCGTCTCGGCGTCGGCCCGTGTCTGGGCGCGCGACTTGACGCAGTCGAGGAAGTTGCGCACGTGGAAGTTCGCCGGGTAGCCGCCGATCTTGGCGCGCTTGCCGGCGAGCAGTTCCGGCGAACTGGTGTAGAGGTCGCCGTTGTCGCCGGTCTCGACCCAGCCGGTCTCGCCTTCGTAGCGCACCGGGCACGAGCCGATGTTGGGGAGCCAGCCTTCGTTGCGCACGACGAGCTTGACGCCGTTGGCGTAGAGCGCGTGCAACTGGCCGTCCTGCGGCCAGTATTCCACCGGCGCGGTGCGGTCGGCGTTGTTGGCCCATTGGCAGAGGTCCACGCAATGCGACCCCCATTCCAGACAGCCGCCGCCGACGAGGCCGCCGCCTTTCTCGAAGTGGAAGGCGCTCTTGAACAACCCGTTGTTGAACGGCCGCCAGGCCGCAGGGCCGAGGTAGAGGTCCCAGTCGTCGTCCTCCTTGGACGGCGCAGGATCCTCGGGCATCCAGCCGCTGGAGACGGTCTTCAACCCCATCGGATGCGCGTGGAGCGTCTTGAGTTTGCCGAGCTTGCCGCGGAGGGCCAGTCCGGCTGCGAACTCGAAGTTGGGCAGGCTGCGCCGCTGCGTGCCGGCCTGGAACACGCAGCCGGTCCGGCGGAACGCCTCGGCCAGCGAGAGGCTGTCGGAGATGTTCTTCGAGCAGGGCTTCTCGCAATACACGTCCTTGCCGGCCTTGGCGGCGGTGATGGCGGCCAGCGCGTGCCAGTTCGGCCCCGTGGCGATCAGCACCGCATCAATGTCGCTGCGGGCGAGCAGTTCGCGCAGGTCGCGATACATGACGCAATTCTGGTTGCCGTATTTGGCGTC
>JACRKA010000027.1 GCA_016219905.1 Verrucomicrobiota bacterium | reverse complement strand
GATATGGCCGACCTCCGCCTTCTCCACCAGGAACCGCGTCTGCCCCGACGCCAGCTCGACGAGCGCGAGCCGGCAGCATTTCGGCAACCGCACGCCGATGGCCAGGCGCGTGCCGGCGGGGTTGAGCGAGCAGTTGCCGAGCTTCGCGCCGTCGAACTTCGCCACGACCCGCTCGCGCAACGTCTCGCGGTCCAACTCAACGACGCAGTCGCGCGCGGAGAAGTAGAGCCGCTGCCCGTCGCGCGTCGCGGTCGGCGAGAACGGATTGATGTCCACGCGGGCGGTCAGTTGGGTGATCTCGCCCGTGGTTTCCGCGGCGGTGAAGAGGTTCGGGAGGCCGGTGCGATAGCTGACGAAGTAAAGCTCGCGCTGGTCGTCCGGCCACGACGGATTCGTGAAATAGAAGTGATGGTGCATCGCCTCCGCCGCGGTGACCTGCCAGAGGCGCGCGCCGGTTTGCTCATCGCGCAGTTCGCGCCGTTCGGAGGGAAATCGCTGGCCGGCCGCGAACGAACTGTTTTTCACCACCAGCAGGCCGGCGCCGGCCAGTGCGGTGTTTTTCAGGCACTTGCGGCGGGTGGTGGGATCAGTCATTGGCGGATTCTTCCCATGGCGAGCTTATCCTCCGGCTGGCACCGCTGTGTCAAGCGCGGCCCCGGCGGATGCGGCCGAGGCAGAAAACACAACGTGCCGTCGGCGGGAAGCCGGCGGCACGTTGCGATGTAACTCTGAAACTTCGAACAGATCTTGCTGCTTACTCCTTCTTCTTCTTGCCGTGGCCGTGAGCCTTGAACTCATCGAGGGTGAGGCAGCCGTCGCCGTCCTTGTCCTTGGCCTTGAATGCCGCCGCGCCTTTCTCGGCGTCTTTCTGCTTGGCCATGAACTCCTCTTTGCTCACCTTGCCGTCGCCGTTGGTGTCGAGCTTCTTGAAGTAGGTTTCCGGATCAACCTTCGGCTTGTCGCCGCCCTTCTTTCCTTCGCCCGCCGTCGCGATCATGGTGCAAACGGCAATTGCAGTCAGTGCAGTAATAATGAACTTCATCTGTTATCTCCGTGCGTTTCTTGGGTTCGGTTTCCTGTAGCCACAGAACCGGCCCATCCGGCCCCATGCCACGAACCGTCTAACAGGCCCTCCGACGAAAAGTTGCGGTGAATATTCGCCCGCCTGGCGTCCGGCCAATAAAGTGTGGCCCGGTGCCGTTGTTGGATGCGAACATCTCAAAGTAGCCATGGAGCCGAGCGACAACCAACCACGCCGATCCGGTCCCGCTTCCGCGAAGGGGCCGGTGTATGCCCTCATGGCCGTCATCATGGCTGCCATCGCCGCGCGGGCGTGGATGCTGTTCAGCACGCCGATGGTGCCGGGCATGAACGGCGGCTATTATCTCGTGCAGGCGCGGGCGCTGCTGGAGGCGGGCCGGCTGGGCATTCCCGACCTGCCGCTGACGTTCACGCTGCACGCGGCGTTCGCGAAAGTGCTGCAATGGCTGACAGGCCACAGCCTCGAAGCGAGCATCCTGCTGGCCGTGAAACTTGCCGACTCGGTCCTGCCGCCGCTTGTCGGGTTGCCGGTGTTTCTGCTGGGCCGGGCGTGGAGCCAGCGCATCGGGCGCGGCGCGTGGCTGCCGGTCGCAGCAGCGGCCATCGTGGCGATCAGCCCGGCCGCGCTTTTCATCACCGGCGACCTGCAAAAGAATTCTCTGGGCTTGGTCTGGCTTGCGGGGCTGGTCTATGCGCTGTCGGTGTGGATGACGCGCCACTCCGCCCGCAATGTGGTCGTGGTGCTGGCGTTTCTCGGTCTGGCGGGCTTGACGCACGTTGGCGTCTTTGGCGTCGCGTTGTTGCTGACGGGGTTGGTGCTCGCAGCGCATGTGGCGCGGCCGGGGGCGGCCCGCGATGGCTCGCACTGGCGGGTGGCCGGCTTGTTGGTGGGCGGAGGGCTGGTGGTGGCGCTCGTGGCGGGCCTGGTGTTGTGGAAGTTCGACCCGGCGCGCATTCATCGGCTGGTGGGCGCCGTCACGGATCCGGCTGACTTTTTGGAGAATGGCTCGCAGCCGGGCCGCCCACCAATGGGTGATGCTTCAAAAGGCGGCAGGCCGATGGGTGGTCCGCCGATGGGGCCGCCGCCGGTGGGTGGTCCCGGTTTCCCAAGAGGCGGCCCCATGGGCGGGCCGGCGCTTGGGTTCCTGCCCTTCGCGCTCCCGCGCTGGGCACCGTCCGCATTTTTTGGCGTCGTCGGCGTGGGCGCCCTCGTCATGCTTTGGAGAAAACGCCGCGACTTGCCGGTGGCGGACCACGCCGTCGTCATCGGCTGCGCGGCCACCGTGTTGGCGCTGACGGGGCCGTGGGTGCAGGGGGACATGGCGCGGCGCTTGAGCCTCATCGTGATGATTCCTGCGGTCATTGCGGGGTTGTTCGCGCTGCAACACGTCGCCAACCGCTGGTTGCGTCCGCTGCTTGCGACGGTGGCCGTCGGGTTGGTGGTGGGGCCGGCGGTTCCTCTGGTTCGACGCGGTGGACATCCCATCATCAGCGAAGCGGCGTATCGCGAGCTGCAAACGCTGGCTCCGCGGATTTCGGACCCAAAGCGCACGTTGGTGGTGGCGCGGCACGGGCTGGAGTGGTGGACGGCGTGGACGCTGCACACCCATATCGCGCAGCCGAAGGCACTGCGGGCGGAGGACTGGAAGACCTACGACCAGGTGCTCTTCATTCAGAGCAAGGGCGACGGCCCCGGTTTCGGTCCGGGTGGCCGCGGCTTGGGACGGCGCGGTTTCCAGCCGAAAGGTTTTCCGAGGGGGCCGATGCCCGGCGGCCCGCCACCGGATTTCTTTGGAGGGCCGCCGCCGTTCAGTCCACCGCCACAGTTCGGGCCGCCGGGAAAAGGCGATTCCCCGGGACGAGGAGGTTCCCCGCCAATGATGGATGCGCCCATTCCACCGGACGCGGAGATCCTGCACGACGGGCCAAACATCAAGCTGGCAAAGGTCTTCACGCCGCCGCCGCGGATGGAACGAAAGACGCGCGGCGAGCCGGACACCGGCAAGCGATGATCGGCATCATGCAAGGGCAGGGGCCGCCAGACTACTGCGGGCCTTCGAGCCGGAAGTCGTCGAAGTAGGCGGTGCCGGTGCCGACCATCTGGAGGTAAAGGTCGAAGGGCATCGCCTGGCCGCGGCTGTCCTTCGATCCGGGGATGACAAACGTGCGCGTGAACTGCTGCCACGATGGACTCAGGCCCATCGAACCATCCACCTTGTGGACTTCCCATGAGCCGAGGCCACGTTTGCCGGGATTCTCGACGGCTTCCACCATGCCGAGGAACCAGTTGACCTTGATGTCCTTGCCGCGATACCAGAACGAGAAGTTGTAAGTCTTGCCGATGACCAGCGGCAGCGTGGGCGTGCGCAGCCATTTGCCGCCGAGTTCCCACGTGTGCGGCAGCCAGTTCGACAGGCCCCAGCCCCACCCGGAGTGCGCTTCCCAGAACATGTTGTAGCCGGGGTAGTCATGGAGATAAGACCACCTGAGGAAGTATTTCCCGCTCTTGGGTTTGATGGTCTCGCCGCCCGGCGCGGAGTCGCCCTGAAGCGCTTCGGGCATGAAGCAGGAGTTGGAATAGAGCGAGTAAGCATAGTTCCAGCCGAGGGGCCGCACGCTGTCCTTCTCGACATCGGTGCCCATCATGTCCTGCAACGGGCCCATGACGGGTTTGCCTTTCTCGCCCTTGTTCAACGAGACCTGGATGCGGCCGTCGGCGCGGCCGAAGAGCAGGTCGAGCAGGCCGTCCTCGTTCCAGTCGCACGGACAGGCGAACACCATCGGCCAGAGTTCGGTCTCGCCGCGGTGCTTGACGATCTCGGTGAAAGCGGCTTCGAGCACGAACCGGTTGAGCCGGGCGAGATCGGCGCCTTTCGGTTGCTTGGCGAGCAACTCCTGCGCTTCCTCGCATAGCTTCAGGCCGCCGCAGCGCTCGGCGCTGTAGAAGCCCTCGCCGCGAAGGGCCGTGTTGAGGTCGGCCACCAACGCCGGCGGCAATGTCGGCACGATCACCTTGTTGGTGTTGTATTGCGAGATCATCAGCATCGTGTTGGTGTGCAGCCGCGAGCACAGGTATTTGGAGAACGGGTCTTTGGCCTCCTTGAGTTTCAACGAGAGGCTGGTGGCGTTCTTGAGGTCCGTCGCGCGCAGCGCGGGCGAGTCCTCGTGGCCGACGGGGACGTGGGCGGTGAAGTCGAGGAGTTCCGGCGCGACCTTGGCCTGCAACGCGGCGATGCCGCCGCCGCCGGCCTTCTGCTTGCCACGGTAGAAGCAAAGCCGCCCCTCGCGCTCGCCGACCAGCACGTCGAGGATGCCGTCGCCGTCCCAGTCGCACACCGCGGGCGTCAACTGCTCGCGGCCTTCGCCATAGATGAGCGGGAACTTGCTGCCGTCCTCGAACCGCGGGTTTTGCGCCGAACCGCCATTGAGGAAGATCCAGACGCTGTTGGCGGAGTAGGTGCCCTCGCCCACGAGGAGGTCGGGGCGGCCGTCGCCGTTCCAGTCGGCGACCCACGGGCAGGCGTAGTTGCCGATGATCAACGGCCGTTTGCCGTAATCGAGCGGCCGGCCGTCGAGCGTGTCGTTGAGGTTGCCATAGACGCCGATGCGCGGCTTGGCCATCGCGGTGGTGAACTTCGGCTCGGTGCGGCTGCCGACGTTGGGCACCACATAGACGTAGCCCTCGGAATCGCCGACGACCAGGTCCTGCGTGCCGTCCGCATTCCAGTCGCAGACATACAGCTTGCAGGCCGCGCCGTAGTAGCTGGGGAAAAACTTGCCCGTCTTGAACGCCGGCTTGCCTTTTTCGCCGTGATTCTTGAACCACCAGATGTAACCGTTGGAATCGCCGACGACGAGGTCCTTCTTCCCGTCGCCGTCGAGGTCCACGAAGTTGACCGAGCTGGGAAACGTGATGGAGGTCGCGGTGGCGCCTTCGACGATGATGGGCTGGACTCGGCTCTGGACCATGAGCTTGCCGCGGCTGTCCACGCCATCCCACGTGTTCGGGAGCGCGCCGACCCTCTCAAAGTCGCCGTAAACGAAATGGTTCGTGCCGGCGGCGGGCGCGGAGGCGGCAGTCAGCAGCCAGAACGCGGAAGCCAGAAGCCTGGAAAACCGGCAGTTCTTGTGTCGGGGCTTGGGCGGAAGTTGCATCGCGTGGTTTGTCCGGTCACGGGCGCTGCACGCCCATCGCGCGCAAGCGGTCGTCGTAGCGGTTGAGCAGGTGGACGACAATGTTGATGCCCAGCTTGTAGGCCGCGACGACGGTCTCGTCGTTGACGTTGCGATAGTGGGTGGCCGTGTAGTAGCTGCCGTAGTGCGGCCCCCACTTGTGGTAGGCCTGGCGCGGGCCTTTGCGGTAGAGATAGCGGTCTATCCGGTCGTTCTCATCCAGCGAGCACTCCCAGAGGTCTCCGTAGGCGTTCAACGTATAGACCACCGCGATCTCGTTCGCGATGAGCCGGATGACCTCGACCGGCTCCTGGTAGTTGTTCATCCCCGACGGCAGCTTCCGCAGCATCGGGTAATACGCGAACATGATCGGGTGGTCCGTCGGCAGCGTCTCGAAGTCCTTGTCGGTCAGCACGCGCTTCATCTCGCGGCGGAACGCCATGTCGAACCGCGAGCGCCGGCCCGGCAGGTCGTTGTCGGCCCAGATCGCGCCGCCCGCGTGCAGGTATTGGCGCAGGTTTTCCACCTCCTCCTCGGTGAAGGTGAAATCCTTGTGGCCGGTGACGAAGATGAACGGCGGCTTGATGGTGAAGAGGTCCTTGCTGGAGACCACGATCGGCATGGGGTCCGCCTTCTGCTGGATGCGGTCGCGGGACCAACGGGCCACCTGCGTCGTCAGGTTGGTCAACGCCGTCGGGTTGCAGTTCCAGTCGCCGCCCTGGTAGATCGCCCAGTAGCACGCAAACTTCGCCCGCGTGCTCTTCCCTGTGCCGGTGACGCCCGTGCCATCCTGGATGAACCGCGACGCGCGCCCCAGCAGTTGGCGCAACGCCAGGCCCGGCATGTTGACGCCCGACACGCCCGACGCGTCGAGCTTCATTTCCGGCGCCTGGCTGCGGCTGGGCTGGCGCGTGGTCGCCGGGCTGACGGTCACGGCCGTGGGAATGATCGCGCTGGCTCCCGGCGCCTGGCTGGTGATGAAGGATGCGCTGCGGCCGGCGGCGGTCGGCAACGAGGCGATCTTCTGCTCCGCGCGGTCGGGCGGCGGCGGCGGCGGCGGCGCATTCGCGATGGAGCGATCCGGCGGCGCGGGGGCCGTGAACACGCTGACCATGCCTTCGGAACGGATGCGGGTGACTTCGTAGGTGCCGAAGATCAGGAAAAACAACAGGTGCAACAGCAAGGCGATGAGATAAAACGGGAGCGACCGGAATCGGTCCACCAACGTGACCAGAAAAGCAGAACGTATCAGGGCTGTCATGGCGGCGTTGCTCGCACTGTCCTATTTGAAGTAACGCAAAAATCGCCGCGCTGCAACAGTCAAGTGCGCCTCCCGCTCGCGGTGTCAGATGACCCACGGCGCGCGCGGCTCGCGCCACATCATGCGGTTGGCGTCCTCGCAGTCGAAACGCTCCGCCACCGGGTCCCATCGCAGCTTGCGGCCCAGCAACATGCTGATGCTCATCGCCTCGCAGATCGTCTGTG
>JACRKA010000332.1 GCA_016219905.1 Verrucomicrobiota bacterium | reverse complement strand
GTCTGGCTGTCTTCGAGCAGCGGCTTGAGTTCGCGGCCGTCGCGCGCGGCGACCAGCAGTTTGACGGTGTTGGTGCCGATGTCTATGGCGGCGAGACAACCGGCAGGGGGCTTCATGACGGCCGGGGTTTGGTGTCGAGGTTCTGCCATGCCAGCACGGCTGCGCCGAGGATGCCGGCTTCGTCGCCCAGTTCGGTGCCGACGATCTTCACGCCGCGGCGGCAGGCAGGGATGCCGAATTTGCGGACGATCTTCTGGACGCGCGGCATGACGAATTCGCCGAAGGACTGCATGACGCCGCCGCCCAGCACGATGACGTCGGGGTTGAGGATGTGGATGAGGTTGACGCAGGCGAAACCCACGTAGTCCGCGACCTCGCCGACGAGTTTGCAGACGACCGGGTCGCGCTTGCGGAGCGCGATGGCGATGTGGCGGCTCTTGATCTTGTGGTCCTTCTCGTCTTTCAACAGCTTGTGCAGCGGCGTGTTGCCGCCCTTTTTCTTCGCCGCGGCCGCGATGCGGCGGACCAGGGCGAGCCGGCCGGCGAACGCCTCGAAGCAGCCGCGGTTGCCGCAGCCGCATTGCGGGCCGCCGTCGGCGCGCAGGATCATGTGGCCGACTTCGCCGGCGGTGAAGTTGTGGCCGCGGAAGAGTTCGCCGTTGAGGATGATGCCGCCGCCGATGCCGGTGCCGAGGAACATGCCGACGACGCTGCGCGGCGGGTTCTTGGCGCGGGCCAGTTCCAGGTGATAGACGCCGAGGGTGCCGACGTTGACGTCGTTTTCGACGAAGACGGGCACGCCGAAGTGGCGGGAGAGCCGTTTGCCGAGCGGCTCGCGGCGCCAGGCCAGGTTCGGGGCGAAGAGCACCGTGCCCGTGGCGGGGTCGCACATGCCGGGCGCGCCGATGCCGATGGCGCGGATGGCGGACGGCTTCAGCTCGCATTCGTCGAGCGCCTCGGTGATGCAGGCGGCGATGCGCTCCATCACGACCTTGGGGCCGCGTTCGGGGCGGGTGTTTTTCTTGGCGGTGCCGACGATCTTGTAGTCGCGGTCAATGACAGCCGAGAGGATTTTCGTGCCGCCGAGGTCCACGCCGACCACGTAATCGGAGGGCTTGCTCATCACCATTGGTCCACGATGTCGGTGAGCCGGCCGACGAGGCGGTTGAGGCGGCGGAGGTCCTTGCAGCGGCCCTTCTCGGCGCGGATGTCGAAGTGCTGGAGCCGCGCGGCGATCTTGCGAAGGTCGTCGCGGTGCTGGTGGGACGGCGTCTCGCGGCATTCATCGGCGACGCAGCGAAGGACGCGGGCGATTTCGCCCTCGACGCGGGCCAGCGCGTGCTGGTGGGCCTCGCGCGCGACGGCGCGCAGGTGCTGGAGTTCATCGGCGGCCTGCTTGGCGGGATTGGGCTTGCGGGGCTGTTTCATGACGCGACAGGCTCCGCCGTGCCGACGACCTTCTCGATCTCGCGGCGGAGTTCTTTCTGGATGGCGCGGGCGGAGCGGTTGCCGTTGACGACGTGGAAATCGTAACGCTTGCGCATGCCGTCGAAAAGCCGCTGCAACCGGCGCTTGTATTTGATGAAGCTCTTGAACATGTCGAGGTCGAGGCCGAGGTCCATGCCGCTTTCCCAGTGGTCGAGCTGCTGGCTCTTCTGGAAGACGCGCTCGACGAGGTTTTCGGGCCGCACGCGCAGGGAGAACACCGCGTCGGGCACCAGCGCGATGCCATAGAGGTCCTCGACCCAGGCCGGGTCGGCGCCGCGGACGATGTCGCGCGCCATGAGCGTGTAGATGTAACGGTCGGCCAGGACGATGAAGCCGGCCTTCAGCGCGGGGATGATGCGGTTTTCGAGCTGGTCGGCGAAGTCGGTCGCATAGAAGAGCGACATGGTGGTCTTGCTGAGGATGTTGCCGGCCTTGGCCGATTCCAGTTCCCCGCTGACGAGGGTGGAGCGGCGCAGGCCCATCTGCGCGATGGCGTGGCCGCGCGCCTCCAGCCAGTCGGTGAGCATGTCAATCTGCGTCGAGCGGCCGGAGCCGTCCGGGCCTTCGATGACGATGAGCTTGCCGCGCAGGTCGGCCGGGTTCACGCCGGGGATGCCGGGGCCGTAGAATCGCCGCGCGCTCATGGCTTCCTTCCTTTCGGGCGGAGCTTGAACGCCGGCAGGTCAATCTGCTCGGCGATGATGCGCCGCATCTTCTCCTGCTGCGTCTCGATCGGCTGCGCGGCGTCCATGACCGTGAAGTTGTATTCCTTCGACATGCGCTCGTATTGCTGGTGGATGAGGGCCTGGAACTTGGCGAAGCTCTCGCGCTCGTTGTCGGCCAGCCGCATGTCCATGCCGGCCTCGAAAAACTTCAGCTTCTGCCGCCCGCCGAGGATGCGGCCCAACGCGGTCTCCAGCGGCACGCGGAACCAGAACGTGATGTCCGGCTTCACCGCGAAGCTGTAGAGATTGTGGACCCACTCCGGCTTGCAGCCGCGGGTGATGTCGCGCGCGAACGCCGTGTAATAGTAGCGGTCGCAAAGCACGATGTAGCCCGCGCGCAGCAGCGGCAGGATCTGCCGTTCGTAGCGGTCGGCGAAATCGGTGCTGTGGATGAGGCAGAACGTCGTCGGCGTCAGCAGGAGGCGCTTCTTGCCTTTCTGCGTCGCTTTCTTCACCAGCTCGGAAGAATTCCAAGCGGTGAAGAACACCTTGTAGCCGTCCAGTTCCAGCCAGCGCCGGACCAGATGATCTGCGTGGACTTGCCCGACCCGTCGAGGCCCTCGACGGCGATCAGTTTGCCGGGAAGCTGGAGTGAAACCGGTTCAATCATGCCCGCGGCATCATAGTCGCGGGCCTTTCGCGGTCAATGGCGGAATTGTGACGAAGACGCGCCCGCCTACCACTCCATGATCGCCGCCTTGCCGGTGAGCTGGTCGAAGCGGTGCTGGATGATCTCGTCGCGCTTGGCCTTGCGCTGCTCCAGCGACTCGCGCAGTTCCTTCAGGTCGCGCTCGATCTGCTGGACGTTCTTCTCGCGCTCCTCCTGGCGCAGGTCGAAGAGCTTGTTCAACACTTCCTTCAACTCCGTCGCGGCCTGCTTCTTCGCCTCTTCCTCGCGGGTGTTGCGGACCTTCTGGCCCAGCTCGTTGCTGTGCCGGTCCAGTTCCGCGATCCGCATCTGGAGCTTGAACCGCTCCGGGTCGCGCTCCTTCAGATCCTTCATCTCGCGCAGTTGTCGAGCCGTCGTGCGCAACACTTCGCGTCCTTCCTCGAAGCGGCGATTCTCGAACAACTGCCGCGCCTGCTCCATCCGCTCCTTGAGCAATGGGCCACCGATGTCCCGGCCCGATTCCGCCAACGGCCCCAGTTCGCGACGCACCGCGCCCTGGAAGTCCTGCGCCGCTTCCTGCCCGAGTGGAGGTCGCACGCGTTCACCTTCGCGCGGCAGCAACGGCCGACGGCCTTCCGCCCGCTCGCCCTCGCGCGCCGGCAGCGGTCGGCGGCCTTCGGCCCGCTCGCCTTCCGGCGGCGGCAACGGCCGGCGGCCTTCCACGCGCTCGCCCTCCCGCTCACGCGGCGGCAACGGACGCCGCGCCTCGGGCCGGTCGCCTTCAGGTCGCGGCGGAGGCGGCTCCTCGCGACGCGGTTGGTCTTTCGGCGGCGGTGGGTTGGATGGCTCCTGCGCCACTGCCAAACCCGTGCTCATCAGTGCAATCATCAGCCAATGTGTTTTCATCTTCGTGATTCCTTTCCATCTCAGAACTGCTACCAGTCGCTGCCCGACGACGTCAGCGTGTCGTGCAGGCTGGCGATCCGATAATCCAGCGACGCGTCAAACCCCGCGCCCGCTTTCGCCAGCCGGATGCGTTCCACCACCGACTCGATATTCGCGCTCCACGCCGAATCGCTGTCGGGTGAAGCCTCCGTTGCCGACGCCACCGCCGTCGGGGTCGGCACGGCCGGCCTCTGCGGCCAGAACTTGATCGTGAACGAAATGCCCAGCGCGATGACGACGACCGCCGCAGCTTGCAACAGCGCCGGCCGCAGCCGCCGCAGCAACTCCAGGATGCCGGGCCGCGGCTGCGCCGCCTCCAGGATGCGCTCGACGGCCTCGCGCGACGGCTGCGGAGCCAACTCGCGCCGGAACTCCTCCAGCGCGGCCCGCGTCGCTTCCGCCGCCTGCCGGCACGCCGCGCACGCGGCCAGATGCGACTTCAACTCTGCGGCATCGGCCGCGCCGGCCTCGCCGTAAAGCTCCAGCACCATCAGCTCATTGGCTCGTTCGCAATTCACGTCACGTTCACTCCATCGTCTGCAGTTCTTTCCTCAGATGCTTCAACGCCGCGCTCATCCGCCACAGCACCGTGCCGAGCGGCGCGGCCGTCATCGCCGCGATCTCCTTGAAACTCAGGCCGCTGTTTTCGCGCAGCAGGAACACCTGCCGCAACGCCGGCTGCATCGTCGCCAGCGCCGCCTCGATCCGGCCCATCATCTGCCGCCGGGCTGTCTCGTCCGCAGCGCTCGGCCCGCGGTCGGGCAACTGCACCGCGGCTTCCTCATCATCCACCGAGACGCTCGCCCAGCGTTTCCGCCGCCGCAACGCGTCAATCGCCAGCCGGTTCGCGATGGTGAACAGCCAGC
>JACRKA010000329.1 GCA_016219905.1 Verrucomicrobiota bacterium | reverse complement strand
CTCGACAACGCGCGCTTGGAAACCATTCTCCAACGGCATAAACTGAAGCTGCCGACACCATGAAACTGGAACTGCGGCGACAACTGGCACGCGAACCGTTCGCGGAGAAGATCCGGAAAGTCAGCCAACTCATCCGGCTGGTAAAAACTTTCCCCCGCCGCCCCGCCGTCCCTTCCCGGCAACCATCCGACCGCACCACGCGCTGACCGTTCGCGGAAATATCCGCTCTCCTTTCACCAATGCTGCCTATACTCCCAAAGGCCAGAAAGGCCATGAATGATGCGTTTCATAAGGAGCTCTTTCGAGCGATGTGGAATGTATGCCCCATTCTGAAGGAGATTCGTTTTCGCCCCCAAACAGAAGGCAGGAACGCGAGTTATCAGAGAGATGACGGAACAATCGTTGAAACGGATTACAAGCAGCGTAGCGTGGAACGAGAGTGGAAGTTTGAGGACGCACGCGGACTTGATCCAGAAGCTTTCCTCCAAACCGCTTCGGATATGGGTGAGGAAATGGGCAAGAAGATGATGACTGACCTGTTGACCACTGTGAAGGCGGCAACAGAAGAGGTGGGCAACGTCGTCAACTGCGAAGGAAAAAGACTGACGTTTGAGAAGTTCCTCGAGATGGTCACGAAGATTTATACTGAATTTGACGATTTTGGCCAACCACGCCAGAAGGCCCTGCTGCTTCCTCCGGAAGCATGTCAGCAGGTCACAAAGCAACTCAAGGAGTGGGAATCGGACCCTGCCAAACGAGATGCTTTAGAGCAGGCCATAGAGCAACATCGAAAAGCGTTCTATGAAAGAGAAACTCGTCGAAGAATGGTTGATTAGAGCTCGAGAGAGAGGAGGCATCGACAACGCCTTCGGCCAATGGCTCATCTCCGAAGGTCATGAGATTCTATGGCTTGGACACAGTCGCACCGAATTCGGCAAAGATATCATTTCAAAATCGTCAGACGGCCTATTCCACGCCTACCAGGTCAAGGACGAGGACATTAATCTCACGGAACTCCGGAACATCCGGCACCAAATCGAAGAATTGGTAGAGGTTCCCATCGTGCATCCTCGCGTTCCGCATGGCTCATCGCATCAAGCTCATCTGGTGACGTCGGGTTTGTATAGCGAAGAAGCGACTCTTCAGATTCGAGCTATGAATGAAGGCTGGTCGGCAAGAGGCCGGCCAAACGTCGAGCCGATTGGCAGGAACGACTTAATTTCCCGTTTCGTCGGGATGTCAGATGCGTTCTGGCCAGAGAAGCCGGCCGACATCCGGGACTTTTTCTCATTCTATCTCGCTGAGGGCCGTGGCGACTTTGATCCGAAGAAATTCAGTGACGTGCTCCGCGGGTTGCTGCCGATTCTCGATGAGGCACCTAGAAGGAAGGCGCAACGACTTGCTGCGCTCGGACTGCTCGGGAATTACTTGCTCAACCCGTTCGAACGCGAAGGTGATCATTGGAGCCTCTTCAAAGGGTGGACGATGGTCGCTGCACATCAAGCATGGTTTTCTGAAAGAGCTGGGCTGCCGACGAGGGATTGGGCACCTTCCTTCGATCTCGCAAAGAATGCTGCTAAAGAACAGCTTCTGGCTTTAGCCGTCGAATGCTTGGCCCCGAAAGCGTTCTTACCGAAGGAAAACGAATTTGACGATTACACACGTGTGAGAAACTTGGTTCTCGCCGCAGTTCTGGCTGTCACTGGTCTAATCAGCGCTGACGAGAAAATCGTTGATTCTGACCAAGCGAAGCTGCGGGTGGAAATGCTTCTGCGAAAAGAACGATTGGTCATGGTAGGAGAGTGCGACGTTCCGCTCCTATTTGCGGTCCAATGGTATGCCGAGAGCCGATCGCTGTCATTAACCGCAATCGCCTACCTACAGCGGCTCATTTCTGAGCTTTGTGAGAGGAATCATGTTTACGCTGATGATGAGTGTGTTCCTCCACCGCTAGTGTCTGCCGACGAGATTCTGGCGAATCTTTTTTCAACGGATCCTGCGAAGGAGCGGAACAGACGTTGCCCCGGCTCTTGGTCACTCGAAACAATCGTGGATTTTCTCGCTAGGAGAAATCATCGGCCGTTTCTTACAGAGATGTGGCGGAAGATTTCGCGGCTCGACATGATGTCGTTTCAACCACAGCCCACTGTCGATGGGTTGCTCTGGAATTGCGCAGAGGGGCATGAAGCAATGAGGAAGACGGAGATTGAACAAAGCTGGGCGAAGCTTGTTGCGAGAGCCAAGGAGGATCGGTCCGCAACGCTGCCAGCCGTCCTAAGAACAGATCGCGAATTCGCACTCATGTTCCTCTTGGTCTATCCACACCGTCTGTCACCAGCGCTCGTTGGCTTGTTGGATCAAGAATATCGAGTGTCAGATTCTGGCCGTTGATTTGTTCATCGTAAGGGTTCGGTCACTCCGCATCCAGCCGATCCAACCTTAGGACGACAGCGCCGAAATCCACGGCGTGCTGGCCGGGGACGAGGAAGGGGGCGGGGATGCAGTGGAATTCGGGCAAAACATCGAAAATCCAAGGGTTTTTGATGAAACGCATGGCGATTGCGGAGTCCTCCGGCTTGTATCCGTTGTGGAGAAGCCCGATTCCTGAGTGGTTGCGCTTGTTTCCGTATTGGAGGACGACGATTCCTGAGTCGGCAGGCTTGTTTCTGTGACGGAAGACACCTTTTCCTGAGTGGGCACGCTTGTTTCCACGACGGAGGATGACGATTCCTGAGCGGGCGCGCTTGTTTCTGTTCCGGAAGGTCACGTTTCCTGAGTGGTCAGGCTTGTTTCTGTAACGGCAGACACCTTTTCCTGAGTCGTCGCGCTTGTTTCCACGACGGAAGCCCACGATTCCTGAGTGGGCAGGCTTGTTTCCGCATCGGAGTCCCGCGATTCCTGAGTCGTCGCGCTTGTTTCCGCATCGGAGCTGGAAGTTTTTTCGGGGCAAAAATACCGGCTTGCGGCGCGGCAGGGTTTTTCGGAAACTCCGCCCATGCCCGACAATCCCCAACCTCCCTCGGCTGCTCCGGCGACGGGGCAGTGGAAACCCGACCTCATCTTTTCGATTCTGGCGGAGCCATCGCGCCGGGCGTTGTTGTTTTCGCTGGCGCACGGCAAGCCCAAGGCGGCAACGGACCTGGAGGGCGCCACGCACCGGCGGCTCGACGCGACGTTGAAGCACCTCGCGGTGATGGATTCGGCGGGCTTGCTGGTGACGTCGCCCGATCCGACCGACGGCCGGCGGACGCTCTACACGCTCGCGCCGTCGGTGCCGGTGAAGAAAACGCCGGAGGGCGGCACGGTGATTGATTTCGGTTTCTGCCTGCTGCGGCTGTGACGCGGGGTCTTCGACTTGGGAAAAGCGACAGGCGCGGCGCATCGAATGGGCGCAACGAATTGATTGTCTTCCGCGACGGGCGGGCCTACTCTCACCGCCGCTGAGCCGGAATCCGAACTGCAATCACCAGAGAGGAGCGCCTCATGAGCACACCTACCCGCATCGTTGACCCGAACTCCCAATCCCGCCGTGAATTCCTGAAACTCTCCGGACGCGCCGTCGCGGCTTCCGCGCTCGCGGGCGTCGCGTTGCCGCACGTCCACGCCGCGGGCGGCGGCACGGTGAAGCTCGCGCTGATCGGTTGCGGCGGGCGCGGCACGGGCGCGGTGGCCGACGCGTTCGCGGCCAGCGGCGACCCGGTCACGCTCTGGGCGATGGCTGACCTGTTCGATGAGAGGCTGCAAGGCAGCCGCGACCGGTTGCAGAAGGCGCACGGCGAGAAGGTGGATGTGTCGCCCGAGCGCTGCTTCATCGGCTTCGACGCCTACAAGAAGGCGATTGACTCGCTTGGCCCGAACGACGTGGTGATGCTGACGACGCAATCGGCGTTCCGCCCGCTGCACTTCGAATACGCCGTGCAGAAGGGCGTGAACGTGTTCATGGAAAAGTCGTTTGCGCCCGACGCGCCCGGCACGCGCCGGCTGCTCAAGGCGGCCGAGTTGTCCGAGAAGAAGAACCTCAAGGTCGCCTGCGGCTTCATGTGGCGGCACTCGAAGGCGCGGCAGGAGGTCATCCAGCGCATCCACGACGGCGAGATCGGCGACCTGCACATGCTGCGCATCTATCGCGTCCACGGGCCGGTCGCCTGTCCGCCGTTGCCGAAAGGCACGCCGAACGAGTTGCTCTTTCAACTCCAGCACCGCGCGCTGTTCAACTGGCTCAACGGCGGGTTCTTCGTGGACTGGCATTGCCACAACGTGGACATCGCCTGCTGGACCAAGAACGCCTGGCCCGTCTCGGCGCAGGGCTTCGGTGGCCGCACTCATCCGCAAGCGGGCAACCTCTTCGACCACTACTCGGTGGAATACACGTTTGCCGACGGCGCGAAGTTGTTCGCCTTTTCCCGCCACATGACCGGCTGCTGGCAGACCTACTCCGATTACGCCCACGGCAGCAAGGCGTCGGCGATGATCATGGCCAACCTCGCCGACCCCGACCCGTGCATCTACAAGGATCAGCGGATGGACAAGGACAACATCGCGTGGCGTTACGGCCAGAAGGACATCAACCCCTACCATGCCGAATGGCAGGCGCTGCTCGACGCCATCCGCCAGGGCAAGCCGCACAACGAAGCCCGGCGCGCCGGCATGTCCAATCTCGCCGCGCTCATGGGTCGCGTGGCCACCCACACCGGGCAGATGGTCACTTGGGACGAGATGATGAAGTCAGAGTTTCAGTTTGTGAAGGACATCGAGAACCTGACCCTCGACTCGCCCGCCCCCATCCTCGCCGACGCCGACGGCATCTACCCCGCGCCGATCCCCGGCAAGACGAAGGAGATCTAGATCCGCTGTCTTGCCGGACGCGCCAACCGTGAAACCTGACCGCGCACGACTGCTGGCCGCGCTCGGCGCGGCCCTTTGCATCGCGACGGCTTTCGGCTGCAACGAAGCAGCCGCTGGAGAGAAAACCTCCCGCCCCAACATCCTCTGGATCATCGCCGAGGACATCGGCCCCGATCTCGCCTGTTACGGCAACCGCGACGCCCGCACGCCGCACCTCGACAGGCTCGCCTCCGAAGGCCGGCTCTACCGGCGCGTGTTTTCCACCGCGCCGGTCTGTTCGCCATCGCGCTCGGCGTTCTGCACCGGCATGTATCAGATCGCCTTCGGCGCGCAGCATCATCGCAGCCATCGCGACGACAACCACCGGCTGCCCGCCGGCATCCGTCTCATCACCGACCGGCTGCGCGAGGCCGGCTATTTCACCGCGAACGTGACGCAGTTCCCGCAAGGCGCCGGCTTCCGCGGCACGGGCAAGACCGACTGGAACTTCTGCATCGAGGGAAAACCTTTCGACTCAAACCAGTGGGACGACCTCAAGAATCACCAGCCGTTCTACGCGCAGGTCAACTTCATCGAGACGCACCGCATCTACAAGAAGGCGCAGGACAACCCGACCGACCCGACCAAGGTCACGCTGCCGCCTTACCTGCCCGACCATCCCGTCGCGCGCGAGGATTGGGCGCTCTACCATGACTCGATGATGGCGCTCGACGCGAAGGCCGGCGCGGTGCTGGCCCTGCTGGAGAAGAGCGGCCTGCGCGAGAACACCATCGTCATGTTCTTCGGCGACAACGGCCGCGAGTGCGGCCGCGGCAAGTGCTGGGCGTATGAGCAGGGCTGCCACGTGCCGATGATCATCCGCTGGCCGGCGCTGGTCGCGGCGGGTTCGTCGAGCGATGAACTGGTGAGCCTGATTGACGTGACGGCCACGACGCTGGCGCTGGCGGGCGTGGCCGTGCCGAAGGAGATGCACGGCCGCCCGTTCCTCGGCCCCGGCGCCGGGCGCCGCGAATACGTCTTCACCGCCCGCGACCGGCTCGACGAAAGCCTCGACCGCGTGCGCACTGTCCGCGACGCGCGCTGGAAATACATCCGCAACTTCGAGCCGGAGCGGCCCTACTGCCAGACGATGCCTTATCTCGAACGCACGAACCCGATCTATGCCCTCATGCGCGAACTCCACGCCGCAGGCAGGCTCACGCCGGCGCAGGCGAAGTTCATGGCCCCGCGCCGGGCGGCCGAGGAGCTTTACGATTTGCAGACCGATCCCTTCGAGTTGAAGAACCTCGCCGGCTTACCAGAGCACAAGGAAGTCCTCGCCCGCCTGCGCGCCGTGCTGGAGGCGTGGATTGAGAAGACGAACGACAGCGGCCGGATTCCCGAAGACCCTGAAGTGCGCCGGCGAATACTCGATGACCACAAGCAGAAGCTGGGAAAAGGTGTGCCGAAGCCGAAGTGAAGACACGCGAGCCGATGCAATGAAAGTGTGCTCTTGGACCATCATGCGCGCGGTGGCCTGCGTGTTCTTGTTCGCGGCAGAACCGGTGGTTTCTGCAGGGACGCGCGAGGAGTGGGGCGAGTGCTATCGCGACGCCGGGTGGCATGGCTCGACGTTCTGGACGGGGCCGGACTGGACGCGCGACGGGCGCGTGCCGGGCACGGCCGAGTTGATCCGGCGCGGAACGCTGTGGGCCGCCGGAGAGACGCCCGCTTCAAACAAACCGTGACCGGGCATGGCAAGTGTGCGACAAGAGTCCGCGATGAGTCCATACCGCAGGATTTACGACCGTTCGCTCAAAGACCCGTCGGGCTTTTGGGGCGAGGCCGCCGCGGAGATTGATTGGGGCCGGAAGTGGAACAAGGCGCTGGATGATTCGCGCGCGCCGTTCTACCGCTGGTTTGCCGGTGGCCAGTTGAACACGTGCCACAACTGTCTCGACCGGCACATTGCCGCAGGTCGCGGCGTGCAACTCGCGCTCATCTATGACAGCACGGTGACCGGCACGATCCAGACCTTCACCTACAGCGAACTGCGCGACCGCGTGGCGCGGTTCGCCGGCGCGCTGCGACGACAGGGCGTCGAGAAAGGCGACCGCGTCATTATCTATATGCCGATGGTGCCGGAGGCGGTCATCGCCATGCTGGCCTGCGCGCGGATCGGGGCGATTCACTCCGTCGTGTTCGGTGGATTCGCGGCGAAGGAACTGGCCACGCGCATTGACGACGCGAAGCCGAAGCTGATCGTGTCCGCCTCCTGCGGCATCGAGCCGAACCGTGTCGTCCAATACAAGCCGCTGCTCGACGCCGCGATCGAGATCGCCGCCCACAAACCGCGCGGGTGCATCATCCTGCAACGCCCGCAGGGCCGCGCCAATCTCATCGCCGGGCGCGACATCGAGTGGGACGAAGCCGTGGCCGGCTGTGAACCGGCCGACTGCGTGCCGGTGGCGGCGACCGACCCGCTCTACATCATCTACACCTCCGGCACGACCGGCCAGCCGAAGGGCATCGTCCGCGACAACGGCGGCCATGCGGTGGCGCTGAAGTGGACGATGAAGAACATCTACAACGTCGAGCCGGGCGAAGTCTATTGGGCCGCCTCGGATGTCGGCTGGGTGGTGGGCCATTCCTACATCGTCTATGGCCCGCTGCTGCATGGCTGCACGACGATCCTCTACGAAGGCAAACCAGTCGGCACGCCCGACGCCGGCGCGTTCTGGCGGGTGATCGCCCAGCATGGCGTGCGGGTGATGTTCACCGCGCCGACGGCGATTCGCGCCATCAAGCGCGACGACCCGAACGGCGAACTCATCCACAAATATGATCTCTCGAAGTTCCGCGCGCTGTTTCTCGCGGGCGAGCGTTGCGACCCGGACACGCTGCGTTGGGCCGGGACGAAACTGAAGGTGCCGGTGATTGATCACTGGTGGCAGACCGAGACCGGCTGGCCGGTCACTGCCAACTGCCTGGGCATCGAGCCGTTGCCGGTGAAACCCGGCTCGTCCACGGTCCCCGTGCCCGGTTACGATGTGCGCGTGCTGGACGACAACAGCCGCGAGGTCGCGCCGGGCAAGACCGGTTGCATCGTCGTGAAGCTGCCGATGCCGCCCGGTTGTCTGCCGACGCTCTGGAACGCCGACGAGCGTTACCGACATTCCTACCTCGTAGCCTTCGACGGCTACTACCTGACGGGCGACGCGGGGTTCAAGGACGAGGACGGTTACGTGTGGATCATGAGCCGCATAGACGATGTCATCAACGTCGCCGGCCACCGGCTCTCGACGGGCGCGATGGAGGAAGTCATCGCCTCGCACCCCGACGTGGCGGAGTGCGCGGTCGTCGGTGTTGCGGATGAGTTGAAAGGCGAACTGCCCCTGGGCTTCGTCGTGCTGAAAGCCGGCGTCGCACGCGACCCACAGATGATTGTGAAGGACATCGTCCAACTCGTGCGCGACAACATCGGTCCCGTCGCGTCGTTCAAGACGGCGACGGTCGTGCAGCGGCTGCCCAAGACGCGTTCGGGGAAGATTCTCCGCGGCGTGATGAAGCGCATCGCCGACGGCGCGGAGGTCAAGGTGCCACCGACCATCGAGGATGCGGGCGCGCTGGATGAAATCGGCGCGGCGTTGCGCGAGGTGGGTTACGCCAAACCGCGAGCGAGTGAAGGGAGCGAAACATGAGCAAGCCAAAATCGCCCGGCGCGCGCTTGCGGGCCGCAGTCGCTGCGGAGCGCCCGCTGCAAGTGGCCGGCGTCATCAACGCCTACGCCGCGCGGCTGGCCGAGGCCGCGGGTGTCCGCGCGCTTTACGTTTCCGGGGGCGGCGTGGCCGCCAGCTCGTGCGGGCTGCCCGACCTGGGCATCACGACGATGGAGGATGTGTTGACCGACGTGCGCCGTATCACCGGCATCACCGACCTGCCCGTGCTCGTGGACATTGACACCGGCTGGGGCAGTGCGTCCAACATCGCCCGCACGATCAAGGCGATGACCAAAGCCGGCGCAGCGGGCGTGCATATCGAGGACCAGGTCGCGCAGAAACGGTGCGGCCACCGGCCCGGCAAAGCCATCGTGCCCAAGGAAGAGATGGTGAACCGCATCCAGGCCGCCGTGGACGCGAAGACCGACGCGAGCTTCGTCATCATGGCGCGCACCGACGCGCTGGCGGTGGAAGGCATCGAGGCCGCCATCGAGCGCGCACGCCTGTGCGTCGAGGCCGGCGCGGACATGATCTTCCCGGAGGCGGTGCAGACGCTCGCCCAATACAAACAGTTCACGAAGGCGGTGAAAGTCCCCGTGCTCGCCAACATCACGGAGTTCGGCAAGACACCGCTGTTCACGGTCAAGCAACTGCGCAAGGCGGGCGTCGGTCTCGTGCTCTACCCGCTGTCCGCGTTTCGCGCGATGAGCGCCGCGGCGCGGAAGGTCTATGAGGCGATCCGCAAGGACGGCACGCAGAAGAACGTTGTGGGCCTGATGCAGACCCGCGAGGAGCTTTATCGCTATCTCGGCTATCACGCTTGCGAGAAGAAGCTCGATCAACTGTTTGCCCGGAAGGCGAAGAAGAAATGAGCGAACCACAACAACCTCAGCCGTTGAAAACGAAAAAATCCGTCGCGCTTTCCGGAGTCGTGGCGGGCAACACCGCCATCTGCACCGTGGGCCAGACCGGCAACGACCTGCACTACCGCGGCTATGACATTGCGGAACTGGCGGCGGGCGCGACGTTCGAGGAGGTCGCTTATCTGCTGGTCTATGGCGACCTGCCGACGCGGCCCCAACTCGACGCCTACGGCCGCAAGCTGCAATCGCTGCGCGGCCTGCCCGCACCGCTGAAAGCAGTGTTGGAACAGATGCCCGCCACCGCGCATCCGATGGACGTGTTGCGGACCGGTTGCTCGATGCTGGGCGCCGTCGAGACGGAGAAGCCGGACCACAACGTTGCAGGCGCGCGCGACATCGCCGACCGGATGATGGCTTGTTTCGGCTCGATGCTGCTCTACTGGCACCACTTCGCGCGCGACGGCCGGCGCATCGAGGTCGAGACCGACGACGCGTCCATCGCCGCGCATTTCCTTCATCTGCTGCACGGCCGGCCGCCGTCGGCGCTGCACGCCCGCGCGCTCGACCAGTCGCTGATCCTCTACGCCGAGCATGAGTTCAACGCCTCGACCTTCGCCGGCCGCGTCATCGCCGGCACCGGCTCGGACATCTACTCGGCCATCACGGGCGCGATCGGCGCGTTGCGCGGGCCGAAGCACGGCGGCGCGAACGAAGTCGCCATCGAGATTCAGCAACGCTACGCCACCCCTGACGAGGCCGAGGCCGACATCCGCGCCCGCGTCGCCTGCAAGGAGATCGTCATCGGTTTCGGTCACCCGGTCTATACCATCGGCGATCCGCGCAACCCGATCATCAAACAGATCGCCTGCGAACTCTGCGGGACGGGAGCCAATCGCAACCTGTTCAACATCGCCGAGCGCATCGAGCGCGTGATGTGGGAGCTGAAGCGGATGTTCCCGAACCTCGATTGGTTCAGCGCGCCGGCCTATCATGCGCTGGGCATCCCGACGCCGATGTTCACGCCGATCTTCCTGATCGCGCGCACGTCCGGCTGGGCCGCCCACGTCATCGAGCAGCGCCTCGATGGCAAGATCATCCGCCCAAGCGCGAATTATGTGGGATCCGAGAACCGGCCGTTTGTGCCGATGGAGAAGCGCGCATGAGTTCGCCCGGGGCTGACTCTAACATTCGTCCGCCGCCCGATCACGAACTGGCGGACATCGCGCGTTACGTGGCATGCGGCCAGATCGATAGTCGCGACGCCTATGAGACGGCGCGCTATTGCCTGATGGATTCGCTCGCCTGCGCGATGTTCGCCTTGAAGTTCCCCGCCTGCACGAAGCTGCTTGGCCCCATCGTCGCCGGCACAGTCGTGCCCAACGGCGCGCGCGTGCCCGGCACGCAGTTCGTGCTCGACCCGGTTAAGGCCGCGTTCGACATCGGCGCGATGATCCGCTGGCTGGACTTCAACGACACCTGGCTCGCCGCCGAGTGGGGACATCCCTCCGACAACCTCGGCGCAATCCTCGCCGTCGCCGACTTCGTCAGCCGAAACAAGACGCCGCTCACCGTGCGCGACGTGCTGACCGCGATGATCAAGGCGCACGAAATCCAGGGCGTGCTCGCGCTGGAGAACAGTTTCAACCGCGTCGGCCTCGACCACGTCATCCTGGTGAAAGTCGCCAGCACCGCGGTCGCCACCCAACTGCTCGGCGGCAGCCAGGAGCAGATCGGCGCCGCGCTCTCCCATGCGTGGGTGGACGGCCAGAGCCTGCGGACCTATCGCCACGCGCCGAACACCAGCTCGCGCAAGAGCTGGGCAGCGGGCGACGCCACCAGCCGCGCCGTTCGACTGGCGATGATGACGCTGCAAGGCGAGATCGGCCTGCCTAGCGCGCTCACCGCACCGAAGTGGGGTTTCTGCGATGTGCTCTTCAAAGGCAACCGGCTGAAAGTCCCGCGCCCTTACGGCTCCTACGTCATGGAGAATGTCCTGTTCAAAATCTCCTTCCCCGCCGAGTTCCACGCGCAGACTGCCGTCGAGTGCGCGCTGAAACTGCATCTGCAAGTCAAAGACCGCCTCGATCAGATCGAGCGCATCGAGTTGCGCACGCAGGAGCCGGCAATCCGCATCATCAGCAAGACCGGCCCGCTCCACAACCCGGCCGACCGCGACCATTGCCTGCAATACATGGTGGCCGTCCCGCTGATTGTCGGCCGGCTCCATGCCG
>JACRKA010000326.1 GCA_016219905.1 Verrucomicrobiota bacterium | reverse complement strand
TGCGCGGTCTTCTTCGTGTCGGAGCAGCGGAGCATGTCCTTCAGAAAGGCCGTGGCGGGAGGCTCAACCTATCAAACCATCTCGAATCCCTCGTCCCGAACAGCCGGCAGCCGAAGCCAAACTTGAGGTGGTAGGCTTCCAGATGGAGTTGTTGTGGGCCGATGAGGGTAAGCGACCGGTCCCATTCCACCGTGACCGGCTCATGGAGGCCGATGTCTTCGTGGAACAAGATGACGAGGTAGCCGGCCGAGTCCATGACATAGTCGCGATACCACCTCAACGGCCGTCCGTCCCGTGTGATTATCACCCGGTGGAAGTTGGTGAGTGCCATGTTCACGCCGGGGATGACGAGCTTGGAGACAGGCAGGGGGCGGGGCGTGTCGAGCGCCAGATGGACTCGCTGGCCTGCGGGCGCTGGTTGCGCGCAGGCGGCGTTGTCAGCCGCAGAGGCTCCTGGGACGACCGCTGTGGCCTTAAGCTCGACCAGCGCGGCGAGCAGGATGCAGGGCGCCGCGGCCAGCAGCACGCCGCGGGGCCTGAGCGCGCTCCAGGACTTCACCAGTCCCACATAAGCCAGCAGCGCAGACAGGGGGATCCACCACGCCCAATAGTGGATGAGATGGTATTTGAAGATCCACACCGCGTCGAAGCCGTTGAATGTCAGATAGAACAAGATGCAGCCGATGATGGCCCCTATCCAGCCCGCGTGTTGCGCAAAATCCCGCCGCAACAGGCAAACCATGCCAGGGGCCGCGGCCAGCAACCAGGGGTAGCGGTGCACGAGCATCGGCTGGTAAGTGTTCAACGCGGCGGGTGCGGACACGAAGATGGCGTAGGCCTTTGTCATGATGCCCTTGAGAGTCACGCCGAAATCCAGCACCGCCAATCTCGCGTAAGGCGTGGGCACCTCGCCAAAGACGTGCCAGTTCAATACAGCGTTGATCCCCGCAGACACGGCGATCAGGCTGACGCAAGAAACAGCCTTCACCGTGCATTCTTTCCGCTCCCCCCGGCGCAGGTCCTGCCACAAGTGCGCGGCAAAGACCGGGGCCAGATAGACCAGGTCTCCCAGTCTGAACCACGGAATCAATGCAGCCAGCGCTGCCGCCAGGTGAAACGCGACACGACGCGACTTGCAGAACGCCAGCAGAAGGATGATCGCGTAGATCATCCCATGCACAGGGATGCTGGTCCACGGGATGACCAACGAACAGGTCAGGATTGTCTCCGGCAATACGATGGACACCAAAGCCAGGCCGGCGCTCTCCCATGGCGAAACAAACTCCCTGCAAATCCGATAGAACATCGCCAGGATGCCGATGAAGCAGATCAGGTTCGGGATCAGAAAAATGTGGTCGGGCATCCACCGGAAGAACAACGCCCCCATCGCCGGATAGCCCAAAGGACAGAAGTAATGTTCCGAAGTCAGCTTGAACTGCGACAACTCCCGGGCGGAACGCCAGTAAAGCCCCTGGTCCCACCAGTCCCACCAGCCTCCGGGATACGCCTTGTTCGCGCCGGGCAGGGCGGGATGGAAAAAGTATGCGACCAGATACCAGACCACGCTGACCAGAATCAGGAGCGCCAGCGGATGTGCAACCCACAGTTTGCCCGCCGGCGACATGCTCTTGGGAGGCGCATTCATTCGTGGGTGCCCCTCAAGTGCCGCGAGCCGTTGTCCTCGGCCCTCGCTCCGGGCTTTCGCCGGCGCGCAGGACAGGCGTTGCGGACGCCACGCGGCGGATGATGTCCTCGTAGTGCGCTTCGATGACCTCCCAACTGTAGGTCCGCTCCACAAACTGCCGGCCGCTGGCCCCGCGCCGCGCGCGCTCCGCGGAGTTGCCCCGCGCCTCGTCGAGCGCGGCGGCGAACGAATCGAAGTTGTGATACACCCAGCCCGCGCCGCCGCTGCGCTCCACCTGGTCGCGCAACACCGCGCAGCGCCCGTTGACCAGCACCGGCTTGCCTGCCTGCCACGCCTCCTGACAAGTCATCGAGAGGCTCTCATACGGCGATGGCGCCACCAGCAAGGTCGCCGCGGCCAGCCCGTCGTGCTTGGTCTGCTCGTCCACAAAGCCCGCCATCACGATGCGCGGGTGCTTCGGCACGGCCATGACCGGCCGGCCCATCAACACCAGCTTCAAGTCGCCGGCCCGCTGTGCCGCGTGGCGCGCGAAAAAGTCGAACAGCTCCCCGCAACCTTTGGCTTCGTCTATCCGGCCAATGTAGAGCGCGAAGTCGCCGCTGATGCCGAAGCGCGCCCGGAACCGGGCCGCGTCGGGCGGCGCGGGCGGCGGCTCGATCCCCGCGCCGACGACGGAGTTGGGCACGTCGGCGTTGGCGAATCGCTGCTCGACGAAAGACTTCTCGGCAGGCGTGAGATAGACGATATGACGCGGCAGCCGGAACGTGGCGCGGAAGATGTCGAGCCGGAGGACGGGGGAATCGTGGGCGGTGGGGATCAGCACCGCGTGCTCCGGCGCGAGTTGCAGGCCGAAGTAGGTGGTGGCGTATTCGCAGGTCAGGAAGAAGATCACATCGAATTCCGTCCGCCGCGCGGCGAGCGCGCGCAGAAAACCGCCCGACAACGGCCCGGCTTGCCGCATCCACTCCAGTTCGTCCGGCGGCGTGTGCGGTTTGCCAAAGATGCGGCGGGAGTATTGGTTGAACGCGTGCACGTCACGCGGGCGGTCCACGTCGAAGCGGTTGATCGTCACGCCGTTCAGTGAGCCGCGGCCGGCGGGGTAGTGCGGCGCCCACGTCATGTAATCGAGCGCGGTGGTGGTGAAGACCTCCACGGCGTGGCGGCGCGCGAGCCGCCCGGCCAGGCGCCGGCACAGCAGTTCGGAGCCGCCATTGACTTCCTCGCCGTAGCGCTGGACCACAAAGGCGAGTTTCACGGCACGGCCTCCTCCGGCTGCATCGAAAGCGCCGGTGGTTTTGCGTCCGGGCCGATCAGCGCGTCCACCAAGGCGAGAAGCTTCGGTTTCACGGCGGCGGGCAGAAAGCAGGCCCGGCGTTGCCGCTGGGCCGCAATCATTATCTGGCGCAGATCGTCATCATGGACCATCAGCCAGGCCAGTGCCGCCAGCTCGTCCTCGTGCTGTTTGCTGGTGAACATCAGGCCCGAGTCGCCCAGTGTCTCGGGGACGGCCGAGCTTTTGAAGGCCAGCACGGGCACGTCGAACCACATCGCCTCGATGAGCGGCACGCAGAAGCCCTCGTGTTCCGACATGGACCAGAACAGGTGCGCGGTGCGGTAGTAGGCGGCGAGTTGCGGGCCAAGCAGGTGACCGGCGAAATTGACTTGCTCGCTCAGCCCGAGCGAAGCCGTTGTGTGCAGGAGGTGCGCGAGATACGGGTCGCTCGGGTCGGAGTCGCCGACCAGATGCAGCACGGCGCTGGGGTCGAAGTTCAGATAAGCCCGGAAAGCGCGGAGCAGATCGTCTTGCTTCTTGTTGGGGGCCAGCCTGCCGACAAAAAGCAGGTTGGTGTGGCCGGTTTGAAGTTGATCCATCAGCCGGGTATCGGGTGGGACGTCCCACTGGCCCGGCTCGATGACGTAAGACAGGACGCCCGGGTTTGTGAATCCCGCGTTGCGCAATTCGCTGGCGTTATAGTGAGAGGCGCCGACAGAGGCGGGGAACGCTCCCGCGAGCAGGCGGAGTTCCTCGCGCCCTTGTCGCAGCAATCGGGCGAAGTCCGGACGGAAAGGCTCAACGAAGTGCGCGGGTGTGATGTTGTGATAGACAAGGCATTTCGGGCCGGGATGCGCCACCACATGGGGCGTCAGTTCGCTGCCGATGGAATGATGGTAAAGAACGGCGTCTTTTGCCCGAAGGCACTCTGGGGAAAACCTCCGGCCTTCGGTGGCAACCCGCGGATCCCGGTAGCGGACAAAGATCTCCGAGTGGATGCCGCAACCGCGCAGCGTGTCTCGAATCCAGAGCGCAAAATTGGAGATGCCGTCGCCGGCCGCCATATTCGGCAGGACCTGATGCACGGCCCGCTGGCTCCCGGAGACGAGGGTGGCGCGCGGGGCGGGAGGCTGAGTGCCCACGCCGAACAGCGCGGCCTCGTAGCGGGCGATGGCTTTCGGCCAGTCGGTGGCCTCGCGGGCATAGGCGCGCCCGGCACCGCCCTGGGCGGACAGTTCATCAGCCGGCGCGCGATCAAGCATGGCAAAGAGGCCACTCCATTCCGCCTCGTCGGCAGCCAGCCATCCGCCGCCGCTGCGGCGCACGGCGGTCGCGGTGGCCAGACAAGGGCGGTGGGCCGCCACGGGGCGTCCGCGCCGCCATGCCTCCATGATCACGCGCGAGAAGCTCTCGTTCTCGCTCGGCTGGAACAGCGCGCGGCAGCCGTCCAGCAACGCCAGCTTCTCCAACTCCGACACCACACCGAGGTCAAACGCCTGGTCTTCGAGGCCATCCAGCGCGATGGAACCCATGCCGGCGTAAACCAGTTTCAGCCGGGAATCCGGACAGGCCGCCCTGAAGGCGCGGAAGGCGCGCAGCAGCAGGGGCGAGTTCTTCCCCGGGCCTTTCCGTCCGAGGCAGAGCACATAGGGGTCGTTGCCAAACGGGAAAGTCACGCCTGCCGGGGCAGCGGCTTCGGCCACATCGGGCACTTCGACCCCGCCGCCCACGACGACGGACTTGGGAATGATGCCCGGCCCGTAGAGACGGATGGCGAGTTCGAACTCTCCGTCGCTGAGGAAGAGGATGCTGCGGGCCTTTTGGAACATGGCCGCGACCTGCGGCAGGTAGGCGTAGGACTCGTCGTGAAGACACGGGTGGAGCCAGGCTTTCGAGGCGACCCGCGGCAGGCCGTTGAGGATCGGCCCGCAGAGATACGGCACAAAAATGAAGGCGTGATAGTCTTCCGCGTGGCGCGACAGATGGCGCAGCAGCGCCGTGGACTTGATCATCTCGTGGCTGAAAATCGCGGCGTCCTTCGGATGGAGCGGCGACACCCCGGTCTTGAGCGCCGTCCGGGGCAGGTTTTGCAGTTCGGCGACGACGCGGTTGAATGCCCTCTGACGCCGGCGCCGCACCGGGAAGCGGCGGATGGAGAAACCTTCCGGCTCGCGCGTCACGCCTGAGGGCAGATGGTTGGTGGCCAGGTCGTCCTGGGGTGAGCGGCAGCAGGTGGTGATGACCTCGATGGGGTGGCCGCGCGCCGCCAGACGGGAGGCGATCTGCCAGGCCTGCGTTTCAGCGCCGCCCTTCAGGTCGCGGCCGAACCACGGGATGACGAGGGCGGTCGGCTTCATCTGCGCCTGCGGGAGCTGTGGCCGGCCCGCTCCGGTCTTGCCTTTGATGTATTTCCGAAGCTCTTGACCCACTCTGGCCTTCCACCACTCACGCAAGCTGAACTTCGGTGATCCTGCGCTGGCGGAAGACCGGCCCCAGCCACGGGGGAATCCCGGCTTCGAATCCCCGGCCGTCTGTGGTCCGGCCGTGGCGGGCTGGAAGGATGTCCCCGCAGCCTTGCGTCGCTCGACCTCGGCGCGGACCCGCGCCATCAACGCTTCCGTGTCAATCGCTGGATTGTTGGATTCCAACATGTGGCGTCTGGGGGTTGTCTGTGTTTCACGCGCCCGCCGGACTGTTCATGGGGCGGCGGCCTCGTCCCGCGTCGTGACCTCGACGGGCAGGCAACAGGTGCCGATGAACTTCGGCTGCGGGCCGGGCACCACCTGAAAGACGAGCGCCTGGTCCCACCAGTCGTAGTTGTCCGCCAGATGCGTGTCGCTGCTGTGCAAGCTCGTCGTCAGGCTGTAGTGGCCCGCGCCCAGATGCAACTCCGGCACGTTGAAATCCACCACCAACACCCGGCCGGGACGCGGATTCAACGCGATGCCCATGTGAAATGTGTTCGTGCCGAACACATCATTACCGAAGCGGTCCCGCAGCAGGATGCCGAGCGTGAGCTGCTCCAGCGGCTCATGGGCCTTCACGCACACGCGGAACGTGGCTCGCGAGCCGACGGTGAGCGCGCGCACCGTCCTGCCGTCCTGCAACAAGTCCACGGCGCTGGCGAACGCCTTCTTGTTTCCCGACCGGGTCGCCTTCCGGCCGGTTGCGGACTCCACCTGCTCGATGGCGTGATTCGCCTCGCGCCGGGCGATCATGGCGTTGTAGTAGTCCAACGCCGCATCCGGGGCGTCGTCTCGGATCGCGCGGCCGGCATCCAGCAGGATCGCCCGGTTGCAGAGCGACTTCACCGCGCCGGGATCGTGGGAGACAAACAGCAGCGTCGTGCCCTGCTCGCGGAACTTCCGGATCTGCGAGAAACACTTGTGCTGGAAGTAGGCGTCGCCGACGGAGAGGGCCTCGTCCACGATCAGGATGTCCGGGACAATCGCCGTCGTGACGCTGAACGCCAGCCGCACCTGCATGCCGCTGGAGTAGGTCTTCACCGGCTGCTCGATGAACTCGCCGATCTCGGAGAAATCGGCGATCTGCTGGAAGCGCGCCTCGATCTCCTGCCGGCTCAATCCGAGGATCGTGGCGCCGAGAAACACGTTCTCGCGCCCGGTGAACTCGGGGTTGAAGCCGCTGCCGAGTTCGAGCAGCGCCGCGATACGGCCGTTGACCTCGACGGACCCCTCGGTCGGCTCCAACGTGCCGGCGATCATCTGCAGCAGCGTGCTCTTGCCGGAGCCGTTCAGGCCGATGATGCCGACGCTCTCGCCTTTCCGCACCGTGAAGGAGATGTCGCGCAGCGCGTAGAAGTTCCTGAAGGACTCGTGCGAGAGCCGGCTGCAGAGCCGCCGCGCGCCGGACGGCAGGAAAGGCAGCCGCCCGATGCGGCCCAGCACCGGCCCGTGCACCCGCGCCGCCGGCGAGGACCAGATCGTGTAGGCCTTGGACAGCTTCTCGACTCGGATGACGGTCTGGGAACTCACGTTGTGTCGCCCGCGCTTTTCCCGTTGAATTCCGCGCGCGCTTCGCCGAATCATACCAACGGGAACGACAATCATGCTGCCTGCGGCGCAAAAATCGAGCAAGAGAATTCCTCTCCTGCAGCTCCTGCTGCCGTGGGAGATCGCGCGTCATCTCCGCCAGCACGGCTGGTTGATCCAGCAGCTCGCCAAACGCGAGGTGTTGAGCCGCTATCGCGGCTCCTATCTGGGCATCCTCGGCTCGCTCGTGCGGCCGGTGGCCATGTTCGCCATCTACGCCGTCGTGTTCGGCTTCATCTTCCAGTCCAAACTGGGCCCTGGCCCCGCCGAATCGAAATTCGACTTCGCCCTTGCCCTGTTTTGCGGGCTGGTGGTCTATGATTTCTTCGCCGACTGCCTCGGCCGCGCCCCGATGCTCGTGTTGTCCAATCCCAATTTTGTGACCAAGGTGGTGTTTCCGCTGGAAGTCCTGACCGTTTCGACCGTCGGCGCGGCGCTGATCCAGTTTGCGATCAGCCTGGTTCCCTTGTTGGGCGGGCTGCTGTGTGTCCACGGCGCGGTCCCGCTGACCGCCCTGTATCTGCCGGTCATCCTGCTGCCGCTGGTGCTGCTGTGTCTCGGGGCGACCTGGTTCCTGGCCAGCGTGGGCGTCTTCGTCCGCGACATCAACGCCATCGTGCCCGCTTTCCTGACCATCGTCATGTTCGCCAGCGCCATCTTTTACTCGCTGGAGAAAGTGCCGGCAAAGTTCCTGCCGCTGTTCCTGCTGAACCCACTGGCCGTGGCGGTGGACCAGGCGCGCAACGCCGTGCTGTGGGGTGTGTCGCCGGCCTGGCCGGGTTACTTCCTGATGCTGGCCATCGGCCTGGGGGTGATGGGGGGCGGCTACGCCTTCTTCATGCGCACCAAGCGCGCGTTTGCCGACGTGATGTGACCGGCACGCCGGTGCTAGTGAGGGTGGCCGGCATGGCAGCCGGTCAGCAGGCCGTCCCGCATCTCGTGGATCCAGTCGCTCGCGTCCGCCACGAGCGGGTTGTGGGTGACCAGCAACAACGCCTTCCGCTGCTGCCGCACCAGTTCCGTCAGCAGATGAAACACGCGCTCGGAGTTGGTCGTGTCGAGGTTGCCGGTCGGTTCGTCGGCGAGCAGGACTTTCGGGTCGTTGGCCAGCGAGCGGGCGATGGCCACGCGCTGCTGCTCGCCGCCGGACAGATGCATGCTGTTGCGGCGGATCTTGTCGCCGAGGCCCACCAGTTCCAGCAGCATCGCGGAGCGTTCCTGCATCTCGCGCAGGCTCCACTTGCCCAGCCGTCGCATCGGGATCATCACGTTCTCCTGCGCGGTGAACTCGAACATCAGGAAGTGGAACTGGAAGACGAACCCGATGTGCTCGTTGCGCAGGCGCGACACCGCGTCGTCGGTCAGGCCGTCCACCGCGTTGCCGCCCAGTTGGATCGTGCCGCCATCCGGCCGGTCCAGCAGCCCCATCACGTAGAGCAGGCTGCTCTTGCCGCAGCCCGACGGCCCCACGATGGCGTGCACGCAGCCCGACTTCAGTTGCAGCGACACGCCGCGCAACACGTGCACCCGGGATTCCGCCTCGCCGAGGTATCGCTGGATACCCTCGCACTGAAGCGGCACGTCGTGGCCCGACACGCTGCTGGCATCGGGCGCGCTCATTGTCCCGACCCCCGCAAGGTGGCCACCGGCGCCAGCCGCGCCGCGCGCCGCGACGGAAAGAAGCTGGCCAGGAAAATCGCCACGAACGCGATGGCCGCAGCCTCCACGTAATGCACCAGGCTCCAATGCACGAGGAACCTCTTGGTGGTGAGCAGCCCTTTGATGTCCACCGGGATCTGCGAGATGCCATAGGTCAGCGCCGCCCCCAGCAGGCATCCCAGCACCGACCCGATCAGCGCCACCAGAAACCCCTGCCACAGGAAAATCGCGATGATGTCCAGGCGCCGGTAGCCCATCGAGCGCAACACGGCGATCTCGCGCACCTTGTCCATCACCATCAAGGTCAGGATGTTGAAAATCCCAAACCCGGCCAGCAGGATGATGGTCGAGACCGTGATGACCCCGGAGATCCGGATGAGGCTGAAGATCTGCAAGTTCCCGCGCTCGCGCTCCTGCCAGCTCCGAGACCGGTGTTGCAGCAGCCGCTCCAGATGCGCGGCCAGCGCCGGCGCCCGGTCGGGATCGCGCAGCTTCACCATCAGGTGCGAGACGCCCGAGGGCTTTTGCAGCAGGCTCTGCGCGGCCTTCAAGTGGATGAACCCAAACTTTTCGTCAATGAACTGGTTGCCCGTCTGGAAAAGCGCGCAGACCCGGAACGTCCGCAGTTCTCCTGCCGACCCGACCAGCCCCACGTCCTGCCCCAACCGCACCCTCATCTTCTCGGCCAGCCCGAAGCCGAGGATCAGCCCGGCCGGCTTGAGCCGGAAATCCTCGATGCTCCCCAACGCGATCTGCTCGTGCAGCGCCGAAGCCTTCAGGTGCAGGTCCAGGTCAATCCCCTGCACGCGGAACACCTCCTGGCGGAAGTCCGTCGCCAGCGCCGCGCTGCCCTCCAGCACCGGCGCGCACGCCGACACGTTGGAGAACTCGCCCACGATGCGCATGATCCGCTCCGGGTCGCTGATGCCGTCGTAAAACTTCCGCGGCTGCTCGTGGCTGACGCTCACCAGCCCGCCACTGCTGCGGTCCAGGACCTCGGTCTGCAGCAGTTGAAACCGGTTCTGGATCAGGATGGCCCCCGATGTGCCGAGCACCGACCGCACGAAAAACTTCTCGAACCCCTGCGTCTGCGCCTGCACACAGATGTAGAACGCCACGCCCAGGATGACGCCGGTCAGGCTCAGCAGGATGGCCTTCTTGCGGTAACTGATGAACCGCATGGCGATGAACAGCGGCGGAGGCATGTCGCGTCGGGGTTACCGGTTCACCGCGATCGTCCGCACCCATTGGCCCACGCGGAACGCATCGTGGTCGGACACCACCACAGGCTCGCCCTCCTTCAGACCCGAGAAGATCTCCGTCCGCTCCAGGCTGCGCAGCCCGGCCTTGACCACGCGCAGCGTGATCGTGCCGCCCTCCACCACGAACACCCGGTCCACCATCAGCGCGCGCGACGGGATGAGCAGCGCGCCCTCGCGCTTGCCGAGGATGATGTTCGTCTCGCCCGTCATGCCCGCCATCAGGTTGTCCGGCGGCGCGTCGAAGCTGAGCCGGATCATGTAACGCTGGTTCTCACCGGCCGGGATGATGTCGGTGAGCGTGGCGGTGAAGTCCTTGTTCGGGTAGGAATAGAGCCGCACGACCGCCTTCATCTCCTTCTTCAGGCCGCCGACGTCCTCCTCGTTGACAAACCCTTCCAGAAAACACGTCTTGGTGCAGCAGACAAACAGCGGCGCGCCCTCGACCACGAGGTCGCCGCTGACCACCGTGATCGCCGCGAGCACGCCGTCCATCGGCGCCTTCACGTCGCAGCGCGCCTTGCGGTCGCGCAACGCGCCGGCCGCCTCCCGCGCCGTCGTCATCAGCCGTTCAATCTCCACCTGCTCGGTCTTCACCCGCTCACGCAACGCCTGCACCTCGTTGCGCGCCTTCTCGACCTCGCTGGCGGGCGCGTTGCGCAACTCCGCCAGCTTCTCCAGCCGCGCCAGCATCGCCTCGGCCGTCTTGAGCAACTGCTGCGACGGCGGGCCGAGCTGGCAGCGCTGTTCGGCCGCCTTGAGGTCCGCCTCCACCTTGATCAGCTCGCGGTCCAGCTCCGGGCTTTCGATGCGCGCGAGCGTCCAGCCTTCCCTGATCTCCATGCCCGCCACGATCTCCGCCCCCGTGCTCATCCGCGACAGCCGGACCGCGCCGACGTTGCGCGACCGCACCAGCATCTTCACCGTCGGCTGCACCTTCACCGTGCCATACACCGCCGAGGTGGCCGTCCCGCGTTGCACGGCGAACACCTCGGCCACCGGCCGCGCCAGCCACTCGTAACCGAACCAGCCCAGCCCGGCCGCCACGATGACGCCGAGGACAACAATTGGTTTCTTCATGATGAACCGCAATCGCAGCGCGCATACTAGCGGGAAGGCCGCGCCAATACAACCACCGCGGTCAGATGGTAGTGTCCTAATTTGGAATCAGGACGCTGTTTTTGGCTCTTTGGCTTTAGCCGCCTTGCGCGCCATCGCCTCTTGGTATTTCCGCGTCCGCTCCGCCTTCGGCGTCGGCAACCCGGCCTTCACGCGGGCCTGAGCCTCTGTCTTTTTGTAGTCGCGCCGGTATTTCTTCAGGTAGTCCTTGGTCATCCTAAGCCAACTCAGACAATCCACGCAGATGACATCGCCGTTTTCGGCGGGATTGGAGTGGCACCAATTACAGGGGCGCGGAACCCTTGTTCCATCCGGCAACCGCATCATCGTCACGTTCTTTGGCAACGTGGGTCTCGGTTCTTTCTTCTTTGCCTCATCTTGGGTCTCTTTTTCTTTCCCGCTCATTTCACTCGCCTCTTTTGGAAACTGCGCGTTTCGGTTTCATTTTGCCGCCTTTGCTTTGGCTTTCTTGGCGGCGCGTTCAGCGGCGGCGTCTTCTTTGTCAACCCGGTTCATCTCGTCCACGATGCTGTTTGCCCATGCGTCCATTGCTTCGGGGCTGGCATCAAGGGGCGGTGCTTTGAAGAAGCCGATAAGCTCGCGCTTCGGCGGATCGGCGGGTTTCGGTTTGCGTTTCATGGGCTGCGCCTTTCTCTTGCCCGGCACGCTCGCCCCAACCGCCCGCGCCCGCAAATCTTTCGCGTGTCATAGGGCCGCGTTTCACGAAGCCTCGACCAAACGAATTTCATCCTCAGTCAAGCCGTAGAGTTCATACACCAGCGCGTCTATCTGCCGATCCGTCACGGTCACAGCATTCTGGAGCGTGCCACGCTCCGCATCCGTCTTGGGCGCTCGCAGTTTCGGCGTCAAAGCGAGACGACGGTTTACCAAGTCCACCATCTTATCGTGCGCGGTTTTCTCAACGGGCTTTTGCAGGTTAAGCTTCCGCACGGGAACTTTCTCCATGTATTGGTAGATGAGCCGGTAGCGGAATTCTCCGGCGCGAACGCCGAACGGGATGCTGATGTTGCTGATGGCAAACCAAAACAAACGGCTATTCAGGATGCCGAGCAAATACTTGTCACCTGTCCCCAGGACATAAGCGGTGTTTGTTAGGTAAATGCCCGAGTCGTCGTAGCAGAATCGCGGGTGTTTACAGATGTCGGGAAACACCAGCTTAGGCTTGTGGAAAACTTCATAGTAGGCGACGTCGTCTTGAATCTCATACCAGCGATACGTGCCGGGTTTCCTTCCGCGCCGATCATTGTCAGATTTCCTCGGCGTTAAGTCCGCGCGGAAACGCTCCAAGTGCGCTTTGATTGCTGGATACTCGTCAATGTTGACACCCCGACGCGTAAAGATTAGGAACGTGTCTGCCTGCTCAATGAAGTATTCTCGAACGTCCTCACCACCTCGAACCGGATGAATAAGTTCCCCGCTCCGCTTGTGATCTTTGATAAGTCGCGCGCGGGTAGCCGAATCAATTACGAAGGCGTTATTTAGGCCGGACGTAACGCCGCGAAAAAAGCGACGTTCGACGTATTCACCGAGAGGCATTCCCGCAGCCATTACCTTGGCGAAGAGTTTTGTTTCCTGCCCGCTCTTCAAAACCCATGCCTTGCGAGTGAACTGCTGCAAGGGTGCAACAAAGTCCGTCTTACCCATCTCCGCCATCACCCTGTCAGTCTCCAAAGTTCTCACTTTACTGACTTCCACCTGACCAGGCTGCTTCTCCTTCACGAGCACCGGGATACACACGTAGGTGTCCTTGGCATCGGCAAACACGGCCAAGCCGCCGAAGTCCACGATGCGGACGAGCGCGGCGTGTTTCAGCAAGGTTTCGCGCAGGGCTTCGGCATACGTTGCCCGCAGAAAGCTGCTGGAGACGATGATGCTGTAGCGCCCACCGGGGCGAATCAGCTTCAAGCCCTTTTCCATAAAGTAGGCGTAGAGATCGGCCGTGCCCGAGAAGGATTCATAGTGTTTCTCAAAGTAGCTCTTTGTCTCCTTCAGGGACTCCTGCCGGACATAAGGAGGGTTGCCAATCACCACGTCGAAGCGTCCACCGTCGACAATCTTCCCAAAGCGCACGTTCCAATCGAACACGTTGAGCTTCTTCATCTCAACGATTGTTTCCTCGGTTGGTAGTTCGCCTTCGAGAAAGTCGGAGGCGATAAGCGAATTGCCACAAAGAATATTGGCGCTGAGGTCTGGCAGGACGGTCTGCTTGAACAAGTTCACTTCCTCGTAGAGTTCATCACGGCGGGTGTCTTCAAGCGACTTGAGCGAGAGGGAGAAGCGCGTGACTTCCACAGCTTGTTGATCAATGTCCACGCCGAAGATGTTATTGAGCAGGATTTGGCGTTTTAGTTTGGCGGTCAGTCGTATGCTGCCATCAGGGTCGTAGTAGGCCACTTCCCTGTCTTTGCGACTGAGTTGGTCTTTGCCGCCGTAGTAGCGTTTGTGCCAATCAATCAACGCTTCATAAGCGCCGAGGAGGAAGCTGCCGGAGCCGCACGCGGGGTCAAGGATTTTCAGCCGTGCAACATCGGCGGGCGTCTTGCAGTCAGTCAGCAATTTGCCGAGTGTGTTTTGCACTATGTAGTCCACGATGTAACGGGGCGTGTAATAGACGCCACCGGCTTTGCGGACTTCCGGCTTGTCCTCGACCTTGACGCGCTGGTCCGTGGTGCGGATGACGCGGCCCAAGAATCGTTCGTATATCTGTCCGAGGATTTCGACGGGCAGGACGGCGAGGTTGTAAGGGGAGTGTTCCGGCTGAAAGTCGCGGATGATCTCGCGGATGGTCTGGTTTGAGACTTCAACGGCTTCCAGTTCCGGGCGGGGAGAAAACACGCTGCCGTTGTAGGTCTTGTTCAGCTTGGCGAACACGTCTTTGCAGGCAGCAAACCAGCCACGGTCGTTGTCGGCCAGCCCATCTTTCTCGACGGTTTGGGCCAGTTCCGCCAAGCTGTCTTCCTCGATTTCACGGTCAGACAACGCTTTCACAAAGACGAGGCGGTCAATCAAAAGCTGGACTGCCGCCGTAATCACGTCGCCGTCCAGATTCGGATTGCACCGCTTCATGTCCTTGGCCAAGCGCACGCGCCAGCCCGTGCGGTCGTTGTCGAGATCGTCGAGAAAAGCCTCGTCAGGCGGGATGCGGTTCGCTTTGACCTGTTTGGGTGACAGCAACCTTGCCCACAAGCCGCGCTTTCTATCCGCGCTCGCGGCCAGAAGGTTGCTGCGCTCGAATAGCTCCCAGAGCGTGTCGAATTCCGCCAGGTAGTCGGAATACCGCCAATCCAGCACGCGGAAGTTGAGCAAAGCCTTTGGGCCAGGATGGGTTGCGCGCATCGTGCAATCCAGCACCACGAATTCCTGGAAGTCGGTCAGTATGGCGAAGTCCACCTTGCGCGGGAGCGGATTCTTTTGAGTCGAGTAGGCGTAGGCATACACCTGATTGAGCCATCGCGGGTCGTGCATGTCATGCTTCACCCTCTTGGCGTCCATCAGCAGCACGTCTTGACCGTTCAGATGGAGCAGGTAATCGGGGCGCTTGTGATGGCGGTCTGTCTGTTGAAGCACGAACTCGCGTTGATCGTGAGAGAGGCCAACATTTGCGACGTTCCAATTCAGGCAGCGGAACAGTGGTCGGATGTAGTCGTTTTCGATCTGTGCTTCCGGGGTGTTTTCGAGGTGCGACTCGATTTTCTCGAAGTCCTCGACGAGTTTTCGAATCTGTTCGTGGGCTTGTTCCTTGGAGTAGGCGGGCTGAGTCATGTTCGCGTTGGGACGCCGTCTAAATGCAACGAAATGCAGGCAAACGCAAACCTAAAGCGATTCCGTCAAATCAGGACACTACAGGTCATTTCGCCGGCTGTTCGATGAACTCCAGATAACGTCCGGTGATGCGGTCGAACTCGGCGCGGGCGACCTCGTTCTCGAACACGGCCTGCAGGATGCCCGCCTGCGTCGAGAGCTGGTTGCTCTGCGCGTTGAGGAAATCCAGTTGCGTCGCCGCGCCCTGCTCCACGCGCGTCTCCACCAGCTTCAGCAGCTCCTCCGCCTCGCCGGCGGATTGCTTCAGGCCGGCGAATTTCGCCTCCACGGTGTCCAGTTCGTGCGTCAGCACGGCCAGCTCGCGCGGCACGTTCTCCTCCAGCCGCCGCAACGTCACCTCCAGCGCCCGCTGCACGCTCTCGATCTGCCGCTTCACGCCCGTCACACGCCCGGTGTCTATCACCTGCCACGTGAACGTCACCCCGTAGCGCGTCTCGGTGGAGCGCGCCTCCTGGCCGGGCGTGATCTCCGGCCGGTTAAGAAACACCTCGTCCTTCGGCACATACTGTGACAGCGCCGCCAGCGACACGAACGGGAAGTAGCCCGCCTTCACCATCCGCCTCTCTTCTTCAGCGGCGCGGATCATTTCACGCAGCAGCGCCAGGTCCGGCCGGCGCCCGACGGTCCGCGCCGCTTCCTGCTCCAGATCGAGCTGCAAGCGGGCGTATTCCAGGTTTCCCGCCGGTTCGGGCAACTGCAGCCGGCCGTTGGCCTCCAGCCGCTGGCCCGTCCGCACGGCCAGTTCCGTCGCCGCGTTCAGATAGGCGCGCTGCGTCTTTGAGATCTGCGGCTTCAGGTTCAGCAACTGGATCTCCGCCTGCTGCACGGCCTGGCGGCCCACTTTGCCGACGTCCAGCCGTTGCTGCGCGCTGCGGAGGTTGGCCTGCAAGTGCGACTCGATCTGCCGCTGCACCTCCAGCAGCCTGCGGCACAGCAACGCCCGCAGATACGCCAGCCGCGTCGCGTGCAGTTGCTCCGTCACGGTCCGGTTCAGCGTCTGCTGCGCGATGGCCGCCTCCACCTTGCCCCGCCGCAGCGTCGCCGGGATGCCCGCGTCGAACAACGGCTGCCCGACGCTCGCCCGCGCCAGCGCGAACGGCCCGCCCGAACCGTAAAGCGACCCGCCCACGCCGCCGGCGGTGGCCTGCATCCCGAGGCGGGGCAGCGCCCGGGAGGTGAAGACCAGCTTCATGCCGGCAGCCCGCTCGATCTCCAGCCGCGCCTTGCCGATGTCGGGATTGCGCGCCAGCGTCTGCGCGTAACAATCCGCCAGCGTCACGGTGTGGAATTCCGGCGCGGCAGTCGCCGGTGGGGGCGGCGCGTCTGCGCCACGGGCAACGACGGCCAGCAGCAGGCACAGCGGAACCGCGCGGAGCGATTTCATGGCTGGTGTTCCGCGGCGGGCCGCGGCGGCTCCTCCAGGATCGTGAAGCGGCTGGACATGGCGCGCTGGAGCCGGGCCAGCGCCGCGTTGTAGGCGAACCGCGCCGACAACTCGACGGTCTGCGCGCGCGTGAGGTCCAGCCGCGACTGGAGCAGCTCCAACTGCGTCGTCAGCCCCAGCTCGACGTTGGTCCTGGCGAGCTTCAACGACTCCTCGGCGAGCGCGACGTTGCGCTGCTGGGTCTGGATGGTTTCCTCCGCCTGCTGCAGGTCGTGGAACGCGCGCACCACCTCCGCCTGGATGGCGTTGCGGGTGGACTCCTGCGTCAGCTCGGCCTGCGCGATGCGGGCGCGCGTGGCGTCGGCCTTGCCGCGCGCGGCCCAGCCGTCGAAGATCTGCCACGTGGCCGCCACGCCCACCATGTAGCCGCTGTAGTAATTGCGCGAGGCCGCCGCGTTCGGTTCGTTGACCACGTCGTAGCCGACAAATGCGTCCACCTTCGGCTTGAAGGTGCTGCCGTCCACGACGAGCTGCTGTTTCTGCGCCGCGATGTCGTTCTCGCGGACCTTCATCTCCGACCGCAGTTCCAGCGCGCGGGCCAGGCACGTGTTCAAATCCAGCGGCTGCTTGGCGTAGGCCAGTTCGCCCTCGACCTCGAACGGCGGCTCGCCGTCGCCCGCGCGTCCCGGCGCGGCCGGCTGCGGCTCGGACAGGATCAGTTGCTTGTGGTCCCGCCGCGCGCGGCGCGCGCCCGCATACGGCACCGACATCAGTTCGCTCATCCGGACGTAGGAGTTCCGCAACCGGTTCTCCGACTCCAACAACGCGGCGCGTTCCAGCGAGAGGCTCACCTGCGCCCGCAGCATCTGCAGCCGGTCGCCCGCGCCGACTTGGAGGCGGTTGCGCTGGTTCATCCACTCGCCCTCCAGGAACGACACGGCCTGCTGGTGCACCGCCACTTCGGCCTTGTTCTGGAGGATTTCGTAAAAGGCGATCCGCGTGTCCATGATCACGCGATCGAGCGCCGACTCGTAATCGAGCAGGCGCGAGGCTTTGGTCAGCTTGGCGATCTGCATCTTGCCGCCGACCGCGCCGCCGGAATAGACCGTCTCCGTCAGCCGAATGGCGACGTTCCAGAGTTCCGGCCGCCGGTCCGGTATCGCGCCGTTCTGGTTCATGTAACTGTCTTCCACCCGCGAGTAGTTGGCGGAACTGGTCAGGCCCGGCAGGTAACCCGCGCGCGCCTCCACAATCCCGCCCGCGGCTTCCTCCAGCTTCTTCTGCGCCACCATCACATCGGGATTCCGCTGCAACACCAGGTTGAGGCACTGCGCCAGCGTCAGCCGCGACGGCAGACTCTCCGTCATCGGCAGCGGCGCCTCGGCGCTCCACACCGCCAGCGGCGCGGCAACCGTGATCCACAACCAGCCTATGGTTCGTCGCAGGGGCAAAGCGGGCGTGCTTTTACCCGAAATCCAGCCCGCTTGCCAATGCCTTTTGAACCTGACTTTCTCGTCCGGGTGAATGCGGTGGATTTCACCCGGAGCGTGTGCTTGAATCCGCCTGTAGCGGAAGCCGTCAGGCATTCCGATGCCGTCGGAACGCTCAGGCGTTCCGCCACGGTTACGGGCGGTTAGCTCAGCGGTAGAGCACGCGCCTTACACGCGCGCTGTCGCAGGTTCGACCCCTGCACCGCCCACCAGTCCACTTCACTTTGCGCCCACGCAATAAAGCGCGCGGTTCGAGCGGAGATAGAGGCGGCCGTTGATCGGGGCGATTGAGGCGCGGAACAATTCCCCGGCGCGCTCGCCGAGGGAGTTGCGGGCCAGGAGATCGAGTTTGGGGCCGGGCCGGATGACGAGCGTTTCGCCGGCCTCGTTGTTGATGTAGATGAGGCCGCCGGACTCGACGGGCGACGCGCTGAACGCGCCGGGAATCTTTTCCGACCAGAGGACCGCGCCGGAACGGGAATCGTAGGTCACGGCGTTGCCCTTCATGTCAATGGCGAAGAGGTAATCGCCAACGACGATGGGCGAGGAGATGTCGCGGACCTTGGGGCGCGGGGTGTGCCATGCGCGGTGGGTTTCGCTCACATCGCCCGAGCCGCCCGGCCGGACCGCGTAGATGTCGCCGGCTTTGCCGTTGACGACGAAGAGCAGCCCGCGGGCGAAGTCGGGCACCGGCTCGCCCCGGCCATTGAATCCGCGGCAGTTCCAGAGCGGCTTGCCGGTGGCTGGGTCGTAGGCGTCGAGGCCCTGTTCGCTGTTGATGACCAGCTCGGGGCGCGCGTCGGTCCGGATCTCGATCGGCGTGCCCCAGCCTCCCATCGGTTTCTCACCGCGCGAAGTGCGCCAGGCGATCTTGCCCGTCTTCTTGTCGAGCGCGGCGAGGGAAGACGCGCCCTGCGCGTCGCAGTTCTGGATGACCCGGTCGCCGGCGAAGACCGGCGAGGCGGCGATGCCCCACGGTCCGGGGAACTCGCCCAATGATTGGGCCCAGAGCGGTTTTCCGTCGAGGCTGAAGCAGTGGATGCCGGCCCGGTCGAAAAAAGCGATGACGCGTTCGCCATCGGTGGCGCAGGTCGGCGTGGCGAAGCTGTTCATGCCGTGCGTTCTCCCGGGCGAATCGCAGGGGACCGTTTTCTCCCACAGGAGCCGTCCGTCGCGCGCGTCGAGGGCGAGCACGAGGCGGGTGCGCCCCTGGTCGGTGGCGGCGGTGAGGAAGATGCGCTGTTCCCAATTGACGGGTGACGAGTGTCCTTCGCCTTTCAACTCGACGCGCCAGAGGATGTTTTCGGTGCCCCACTTCGTCGGCAGGGCCGCCCCGGCGTGGTGGCCGGTGCCTGCCGGGCCGCGGAAGCGAGGCCAGTTTTCGGCGGCGCCCGCGGTCAGACAGAGCGTGAGACAGAAAATGAGAGTCGCTGTGATTTGTTTCATGGGTTGAAGGGATGGAGGGAGGCGAATCTTAACCTGCCATGTGGAAAGAGCGGCGCGGAACGGTGTGTCGCCGGCGTGTCGTTGTCCATGGCTTCATCGAATTGTGCCGGCAGCGTAGCTGCACAGACGCCCGACGCAAGCGCAAACGCTCTCCCGCGCGAATCGCCCGGCGGCGCCATCGCCGGCCCCGTCACTTGCGCTCTTTGAGCGGCACGTAGGGTCGCAGCGTCTCGCCGGTGTAGATCTGCCGCGGGCGGTAGATGCGGACGGCTTCGCCCTCGCGGACTTCGCGGAAGTTGGCGATCCAGCCCGGCGTGCGGCCGATGGCAAAGATGACCGGGAACATCTCCACCGGGATGCCGATGGCGCGCATGATGATGCCGCTGTAGAAGTCCACGTTCGGGTAGAGCTTCCGCTCGATGAAGTAGGAGTCCTTCAGCGCGGCCTCCTCGAGGTGCTTGGCGATCTCCAGCAGCGGGTCCTTGATCTCGAGCCGGTCCAGCACCTCGTCGCAGCGGCGCTTGATGATCTTCGCGCGCGGGTCGTAGTTCTTATAGACGCGGTGGCCGAAGCCCATGAGGCGCTTGCCGCTCTTCTTGTCCTTGGCGGCGGCGATGAACTTCGAGCCGTCATCGCCTTCGCGGTGGATCTGCTCAAGCATCTCGATGACGGCCTGGTTGGCGCCGCCGTGGAGCGGCCCCCAGAGCGCGCAGACGCCGGAGGCGACGCTGGCGAAGAGGTTGGCGCGGCTGGAGGCGACCATGCGGACGGTCGAGGTCGAGCAGTTCTGCTCATGGTCGGCGTGCAGCACGAAAATCAACTCGAGCGCGTTGATCACCGCCGGTTCCAGTTCGAAGTCCTGATACGGCTCCGAGAACATCATGTGCAGGAAGTTCGCGGTGTAGCGGTAGTGCGGCTTGGGGTAGTTGATCGGCAGGCCGCGCGACTTGCGGAAGGCGAACGCCGCGATGGTGCGGACCTGCGACAGCAGGCGCGTCACCTGCACGATGAACGGCTCGGCCGGCTCGGGCTTGAGCAGTTCCGGGTAGTAGCAACTGGTGGCGTTGATCATCGAGGAGAGGATCGCCATCGGGTGCGCGTTCGGCGGGAACCCCTCGAAATGATACTTCAGATCCTCGTGCAGCATTTCGTTCCTGGTCAGCAGTTGGGAGAACTGCCGCAGCTCGGCCTCGGTCGGCAGCTTGCCCATGATGAGCAGATACGCGACCTCGATGAACGTGGACTTCTCGGCCAGTTCCTCGATCGGGATGCCGCGGTAGCGCAGGATGCCCTGGTCGCCGTCAATGAACGTGATGCTGCTCCGGCACGAGCCGGTGTTGGCGTAGCCGTCGTCGAGCGTGATGCAGCCCGTCTGGTCGCGCAGCTTGGAGATGTCCACCGCCTTCTCGTTCTCGCTGCCGACGACGACGGGCAGCTCATAGAGCTTGCCGTCGAGTTCCAGTTTCGCAGTTGTGTTCATAGTGGTTTCCCGATCGGAAAAATGATGGCTTCGCATTACTGAACACAAAAACCGCCAACGTGCAAGTGCGGCTTCGGATAAATAACCGCCTAGGCGCACGCCAGCCGGTCAATCGTCGCCCGCACCAGCGGATGATCCATCCACGGCGCATGCTGCAGCCAGCCCGTGCCCGTGCCGCGATAGTCCGACCCGCCCACAAACGCCAACCCATGCCGCCCAGCGAGCGCGATGTAATGGGCGATCTCCTGCGCCGCGTCCGGCTCATAAGGCTCGATGCCCGCCACGTCCAGTCCGCCGATGCCCCACGCCAGCAGCGCCGGCATCATCTCGTCAAGCGCCGCGCCACGCAGTTGCGCCGTGAACGTCGGCACCATGCCGAGCCGGGCCACCGTTTGTATCAACTCCTGGTAACCCGGCAAACCCGCCGGATACGGCGCATAGGCCGGCCCGCCGGGGTTGCACATCTTCCGCACCACACTGCCGTGCTTCGCCAGCGTCGCATCGTCCGCATCCGGCCACTTCACCTTCGCCACCGCGAGGCTCAGCAGCCGGTCGGTGATGTTACCCTCCGGCGTCAGCACGTCCGCCAGCTTCAACGCCGGCTTCAAACCAAGATGCGCGTTGAGCTTCGCCAACAACTGTTCCGCGCGCACCCGTTTCGCGTCCTGAAACTGCCGCACCAGCCGCGTCAGTTCCGCGCCGGGCCGCGCGCCGACGCCGACCACCCACGCCGCCTCGCCCTGGCCCCACGCCTTCAGGATCAACCCGCTGAACCGCCGCGACACCTCGTCGTCGAGCACGATGAGCGTCTTGAACTCCACTGCCAGCACCAGCTTGAGCGGCTGCGCCACGCCGCGGTTGACGATCTCCACCGCGCGGGCCATCTCGTCCATGTGCTCAAGCGATTCGTGCTCCACCGACAGGATCGAATACGCGCGCGCCTCGTGGGCCGCCCAAGCCATCCGCGCCGCCGAATGCACCCCCGGCGCGGCGTGGCCGTAGGACGCCGTCGTGTGGACATGATCGTAGCTCGGCAGCACCGGGCCGATCTTCGCGGCGGGATCAAGTTTGCCCGCGCGCTCCAGCCCGCAAAGCTGCTCCAGCGCCGCGAGCCGTTCCTGCAAGACCGGCGAGTCGAGTTGTGAAACGATTGTCATGAGTCCGGGTCCAGTCTGGCCGCTCCTGCTAAAATCCGAAGCTCAAAATCCGAAACAAATTCAAAAACGCCTGGCAGGAATTGCGCGCGCTGTCTTGTATTTGTCCTGTTTGCTCATTGGGATTTGTTTCGAGTTTTGACATTCGGATTTGGGATTTCGGGATCAGTGCATCTCGACCGCGCAGGAGCCGAGGCCGCCACGGAAGTAGTTGAACTGGACGTTCGGATGCTCCGCGAGGACCGACATCGGCACGGCGCTGTCGGCGATGCGCTTGGAGATCATGTAGGCGGTGAGGCGCTGGCCGAACGGGTTGTCGTGGTTGCCCGCCTGCCAGATCGAGACCTTCTCCGCCTTCCACGTCTCCAACGGGCCGACGCTGATGGCCATCGTCGGCACGAGCGAGATGTTGCCGCCGCCGCTGGTGCGGGCGTTCTGCGCAACGGTGAGCGGGTGCAGTTTCACGACGCGCGTGGGCAGCTTGCGGAACTCGGCCACCGACGGCGGCGCGTCCTTGTATTTGCCGGCGCGCTGCGGCGGATCGTTGAAGGCCCAGTGTTTCACGTCGCCCTGGCCGCCCTGCATGACGGCGCAGCGGACGCCGGCGTCCCAGCTCTTGCGATACGGCCCAGTGTCGGCCTTCGGGAAATGGAGGTGCGCGTCGGGCATGCGGAGTTTCTTCTCGATGCGGTCGAAGCACATCTCGCGGTCGGCTTTCTCGAACGACAGCGGGTGCGTCACGGGCGCCTCCTTGCCGTCAAGGAACCATTCGTCCATGCCCCAGAAGTGGCCGGAGCGCACGTCGAGATCGAGCGCGTTGACGAGGCGCGCGACGAGCGGGAGCTGCTCGGTCGGGCCGATGGGGCCGCAGATGCCGACGGGGT
>JACRKA010000333.1 GCA_016219905.1 Verrucomicrobiota bacterium | reverse complement strand
CCGCCGTCCGGCGGAACGGGTCGAGGTCGCCGTGGAGCTTCCAGTATTGGTGGCAGAGGATGACCATGAACGGCGACTGGTCCACCGAGCCGTTCTTGCTGAACTGATTCGTCTCAGGCCCCGGCGAACAGACGCCCTTGCCGTCGGCGCGCACGCGGTCGGGCATGCAGCCGTCCTCGCGCTGCGCCGCCGCGTGGCACCGGGAGCCGGCGCGAAACGGTTGCGAGCGGTTCTCGCGGCGACGAACAAGCAACTACCTCCGGAGTTGGCGAAGAAGTTCGACGCCGCCGAGAAATGGCTGCGCGAGCAGGCCAAGCGCGTCCTGCGCGGCAGTTCGCGCGCCGGGAAGGACGGCGTGCGCATCTTCACCCCTGACGCCACCGGCGGCTACGGCGCGTTCTGGGTGCGCGACTGGAGTTACATGATCGAAGGCTGTCCGGAGGCGTTCACGCGCGATGAGATTCGCGACGGCTACCTGTTCCTCGCGGCGGCGCAGCGCGAGGACGGCTGCATGCCCGACCGCGTGCGCGCCGACGGCAAGGGCGTCTATTCGCCGGGGCCTGAGACGAATCAGTTCAGCAAGAACGGCTCGGTGGACCAGTCGCCGTTCATGGTCATCCTCTGCCACCAATACTGGAAGCTCCACGGCGACCTCGACCCGTTCCGCCGGACGGCGGACGCGCTGGAGAAGGCGATGCGCTTCACGCCGCGCAACCCGGCCAACGGCCTTGTGACGATCAGCGATGCGACGCTGTTCCGGCCTTACAGCTTCCTCGACACGGTGCCGCTGGTGGGCGACCAGCAGTTCGACTCCGTGTTGTTCTGGGACGCCTGCCTGAAACTCGCCGATCTATTCGCCGCCACCGGCCAGCCCGACCGCGCCGCGCCGTGGCGAGGCGAGGCGGACCGCGTAAGGAAATCCCTCGCGAGCTTTTGGGATGACAAGCTCGGCGTGTTCGTCGCCGCGAGCGACAAGTGGCGCCAGCCGTCGGTGTGGGGTTCGCTCTTCGCCGTTTACGCCGGCATCGCGACGCCGGAGCAGAGCGACCGCATCACGCGCTGGTGCCTCGACAACTTCCACCTCATCGTCCACCGCGGCCAGGTCCGCCATCTGCCGAAGGGCGCGTTCTGGGGACGGCCGGCGACGGAGTGACGAATGCGTCCGCGCCGGCGCGGCCTGTTACAGCGCCAGCACGTCCTCGATCCAGCCGCGGGCGGCCATCATGCGCGGGAAGCCGAGCGTGGTCACCGCCAGCAGCGCGACGTGGCGGACCTCGTCGGGCTTCGCGCCGGCCTCGATGGCCTTGCGCGTGTGGCTGTGGACGGCCCCCTCGTGCTGCATGCCGATGGCGATGCCGAGCTTGGCCAGCGCGCGGGTCTTCGCGTCCAGCGGCCCGGCGGCTTGCGCGGCGTCGCCGAGGGCGTTGTAGGCCCTGGCCACGTCGGGATGCTTTTCCAAAAATTTCTTATACCGGCCAGGCACCTGGCCGACTTTGACGGTCTCGCTCTTGCTCATGCTTGTTTCTCCTTCGGGATGGGGTCTTGGAGCCTTGGGCATCAATTGATGCACCTCTTGACTCCACCACGCCACACTCCATTAGTCCATCATTTCAACTCCGCCTTCACCGGCGGCGCGTTGGTCCGCGGCGGCTGCTTCGGCAGCAGCGACTCGTTGATGATCTCATACCACACGGCCTTCAGTTCCGGCCGGAGCTGAAATCCCCGCCCGGCCAGCGGCACTTCCTGCGCGCGGTGGCCGCTGAAGTCCAGCGCGAAAACCTTCTGGTCGTGCTGGCTCGGCGCGAGCCACCGGAGCGTGACCGCGCCCTCCACCGGCTCGATCCGGCGCGTCTTCGACGGGTCGGCGCGGCCCGTGGCGGTCAGCAACAGGCGGTCGCTCCGGGCGATCGGCTTGCCGTCGAGGCTGCTGAGGGCGACGACGGCGAAATCGTTGGTCACTTGCAGCCGCAGCTCGCGCGTCTCGATCATCTTTCCGCCGATGAAACCAGCCAGCGCCTGGGTGCGCGGCGCGTCCATCCGGAGCTGGCCGGCCTGCCAGTCGTGCGTGATCTCGCCCGTGTCGCTGGTGCGCGGGTTCAGCGCCGCCACCCCCGCCATCTCGACGCCGCGCAGCGTCATCCAGCCGAACGGGTCGGCCGCCGCCGGCTCGAACGTGAACCGCGTCAGGCCGATGGCAACCGTGGCGGAGAACTGTTCATGGTCGCTGCGCAGTTCCTGCACGAGCTTGTCGTCGGGCAGCAGCCGGAACAGCAGCTTGCTGTGCGGCGTCGCGACGTCGCCGCGGTGGAACATCAGCGCGCTGGCTGGCGCCCACGCCCACGCCACGGCGTCGGCGCCCGTGACCAGCCCCGCGTCGGCGCAGACGCCCGCCCAGCGTTGGAACACGGCGGTCGCGGCGGTCCACAGCGGAAGCTCGGCGCGAAACGAGTTGGTCGTTGCGGCCGACCACGCGCCGACAAGCCACGGCTTGTCGGGCGGCGCGCCGAAGCTCATCGGGCCGAAGAGCGTGCGCTGGCTTTTCACCGCCGGCTTGCCGCCAGGCCACGCCGCCGTCTGCGCGAGGAAATCGTTGGTCCGCAGCGGCGCGGCATCCTGCGGCGCGCGCCACGCGCCCGCGGCGGCGACCGGCGCGCGCACGCCGCGCCGGCGCAGGGCGTCGCGCGCATTCGTTTCGCCGGCCAGTTCGAACATCGCCACGCCGGCATCGTCGCGCGGGGCGAAGCGCGTGACGCGGTTGGTGCGGCCGAGCGCCTCGATGTCCACGTCGCCGTCCAGCAACAGGTCGAGGCAGATGCCTTGGCCGCGCAGGCAGCCGATGAGTTCGTCGAAGCGGCGCAGCGCGCCGACGTCGTGGGTTCCAGCCGGCCGCAAGCGCAGGAGGTTGATGCCTTGCAGCCGGAGCCGTTGGGCCAGCCGCGACGAGTCGCTGCCGGCGGGCGCCGGCTGGTTCGTGGGCCAGTTCGCGCCCCAGAAGCGGATGGCATGGCCGTCCTCGAAACGGAACTGGTCACCTTCGATCTGGAGGATGCCGTGCTGTTGCGCGGGCCGGCCCGCGCCGACGGGCGACTCCAGCAACGCGCTGACGTCCGCCGCGCTGCCCGTCTCGATGATTGTGCCGGGCTGCAACTCGACCGTGAACGGCGTCGCGTTCGTTGCGGCCCGCGATGGGACGGCGAGCGCAAGCATCAGCGGCAACGTGTGCCAGTGAAATGATCGGGGCATCGGAGGTGCCGGCAGTGTCGAGCGTCGGCTGCGGCGTTTCAAGCGTGGAATGGGCGCGCAGGCCCGCGGGCCGGTTGACTTCGCGCAACGGCTGGGCTTAACTCTGCCGCAGTTGATGAACGGACGCGGCGCCCCGTCCGCGAGGCGCACGCAACGAACGTGAAACCGCCTGTCATAGCATCTGCCGCCATCGCAACGTGGGCCGCCGCCACGCTGCTCGCCGCGCCGGTCCGCCCGAGTCTCGATGCCGACACCGAATCGCCGCCGGACGACCTGGTCTGCGAACTGGGCGCCGAGCCGTCACCGGAGGCCGTTGACCCCCACCGCTGGAGCGGCCGCTTCGGCGGCATCGGCATCCAGATCCGGGCCGGCACCGACAACCTCGGCATCGAGGAAGCGTTCAAGGACGGCCCCGCCGCCAAGGCCGGCATCGGCAAAGGCGACCAGATCCTCAGGATCGGCGACACGCCGACCACCGGCCTCAGCCTCAGCGAGACCGTCACGCGCCTCCGCGGCGAACCCGGCTCCACCGTCACGCTCACCGTCCTCCATCCTGCCGCCGGCAAGACACGCGTGGTCCAGTTGCAGCGGGCCTTCGTCAAGGTCATCTCCGTCCGCAACCCGCGGGTCCTCGCCGGCAAGGTCGGCTACCTGCGCATCACCGGCTTCAACCAGTTCACCGGCCCCGACACCCGCGAGGCCATCGAGGAGTTGCTGAAGAAAGGCGCGTGCGCCTGGGTGCTCGACCTCCGGAGCAACACCGGCGGCCCGCTCCGCGCCGCGCGCGAGGTGGCCGGCCGGTTCCTCGAGCCGGCCCAGCCCGCGTTCATCCTCCAACTCGACCCGCCGCCGCAGCGCCGCGAGTTCTTCGCCAGCCGTTTCGGGCCGCGCGCCAACGGGCCGCTCGCCGTCCTGGTGAACGCCGGCACCGCGGGCGCCGCCGAAGTGTTGGCGGGCGCGTTGCGCATCGGCCGCCGCGCGACGCTGGTGGGCAGCAAGACCGCCGGCCACAACCGCGTGCTGCAACTGATGCCGCTGCCGGGCGGCACGGCGGCGTTGATCGAGCGGGGCGAATGCCTGCTGCCCGACGGCGGCGGGTTCGCGCAACGGGGTGTCCTGCCGGACGTGATGCTCGACGCGGACAACGGGCCGGTGGTCTGGCAGCGGGCCTGGGACACTTCCGCGCCCGACCCCGCCGACGACCGCGTCCTCCAGCGCGCCGTCGGCCTCTGCCTCGAAAAACTCGGCCAGCCGCCGCAGTGAGCCGCACCGGGCCGGCTGCCATCCGCGCCCATCATCACAACTGCCACGGTTCGCGTTTCGAGCGGCCGAGCAGCGCGTTGGCGGCCGGGTCGTTGAGGATTTCTTCAGTCTCCGGGTTCCAGCGGATCTTGCGGCCGCTGACCAGCGCGACCTGGCCGAGGTGGCCGAGACTGGCGGAACGATGGGCGACCTCGGCGGGCGTGAGGGTCAGCCCGCGGGTCTTCACGCAGTCAATGAAGTTGCGGTGGTGGCCCGGCGAGCGGATGAGGTTGATCTCCTCGGGGCCGACGACTTCCTTCAGCAAACTCTTCGGCTCGGCGTCCATGCCGCTGCGGTCCACCCAGACCCAGCCTTTGTCGCCGATCCAGCGCGCGCCCATGCCCTTCGGCTGCTGGCTGGCGTTGGCGACGATGATCGTGACGCCGGTGCGGTATTTCGCGGCGAACTTGTAGCTGGTCGGCGCGTCCCAGAGACCTTCCTTCGGCCATTCGGAGTTGACCGGCTCGACCACGACCGGGCCGGTGGTGTCGTAGCCGAGGCCCCAGTGCGCGATGTCACCATGATGGCCGATCCAGTCCATCATCTGGCCGCCGCCAAAGTCGAGATTCCAGCGCCAGTTCCAGTGCGTGCGGTCGGGCGAATACGGCCCCCACGGTGACGGGCCGACCCAGAAGTCGTAGTCCAGTTCCGGCGGCGGATCACAGAACTGCTGGCTGCCACCGGGCCGGCCGTCGGGCAGGCCGACCTCGACGGTGTGGATCCTGCCGACGCGGCCAGTGCGGCCCAGTTCGGCGGCGGCGCGGAAGTTGCCGACCGACCGCTGCCACGAGCCGGTCTGCCAGACGCGACCGTATTGCTTGAGCGCGTTGACCATCGCGCGGCCTTCGCGCAGGTCGTGCGAGAACGGCTTCTCACCGTAGATGTCCTTGCCGGCCCGCGCGGCGGCGATGGCGGGGATGGCGTGCCAGTGGTCCGGCGTGGCGAGCGAGATGACATCAATGTCGGCACGCGCAATCAGCTCGCGGAAGTCGTGGCAGGTCTTGCAGTCGCTGTTGCCATACTTCTTGTCCACGGAGGCCTTGGCTTTCTCAAGCCGGCCGGCATCCACGTCACAGACGGCGAGGACCCGCACGTCGGGCAGGTTCATGAACGAGTTCATGTTGCCGTTGCCCATGCCGCCGACGCCGAGGCAGCCGATGGTGATGCGGTTGGCCGGGGAGACAGCGCCGCCGGCCCCGAGCGCGCGGGCGGGGATGAGGTTCGGGAAACCGAGGCCCGCCGTGGCGGCAACGGTGACTTTGAAGAACTGGCGGCGGCCAATGGAACGCGACCTGATCATGTCGTGCCTTTCATTGCTGACTGCGAAAAACCGCGCGAGTTCTGCCATGACCGCGCGCGACGGTCAAGCTTTGGGAAAAACTGGCCCACGTGCCCGGCCGTGTATGGGGCGCGGCCGATCAAAAGAACGATTCAACGGGAACTGGAGTCGCCGCTGTCAAAGAGGTTGCTTGCCGGTGAAGTCGCCGACGGCGCGCGCGTCCGGGTGGACGCCCAAGACGGCGAGTTCGTCTGGAGCAACCCAAAGTCCGGCGCGAAGAAACCCTGATGGAGAATATGACATGAAGACGATTTGGAAGATGATGACGGTCGCGGTGGCTGGAAGCGCCGTGTTGTTTGGCGTCGGAGCGGAACGCGCCAGCATGGCGGCCGAGCCAGCCGCGCCGCCGCCTGCGGTGGCCACAGCGAATGCGCTGAGCGATGCGTTCGCGTGGGTCGCCGAGCGCGTGAAGCCGGCGGTGGTCAGCATCATCGCGACGAAATACATCAACATCCCGCGCTCCCATCGTTACTTCTTCGACCCGTTCTCGTTCAACTTCGAGGACGAGCAGGACACGCCGCGCCGTGGCGGGCGCGGTGGTGGTGGCGGCAGCACGCGCCGTTTCAAACAGGAGGGCCTCGGCTCCGGCTTCATCATCGAGAAGGACGGCTACATCCTGACGGCTCAACACGTCGTCAAGGGCGTGGATGAACTGAAGGTGTTCATGGCCGACAAACGCGAGTTCACCGCGAAAGTGATCGGCACCGACGCGAAAACCGACCTCGCCGTCATCAAGATCAACGGCAAGGACCTGCCGACCGTCTCGCTCGGCGACTCGCAAACGTTGCGCGTCGGCGACTGGGTCATCGCCATCGGCAGCCCCTACGGACTGCCGCAGACCGTCACCGCCGGCATCGTTTCCGCGAAAAGCCGCCAGGGCGTGATAGGCAGTCGCGATGGCTACGAAGACTTCATCCAGACCGACGCGGCCATCAACCAAGGCAATTCCGGCGGCCCGCTGGTGAACCTCCGTGGCGAAGTCGTTGGCATCAACGACGCCATCTACAGCGAGAGCGGCGCCAACGCGGGCATCGGCTTCGCGGTTCCGTCCGCAATGGCCAGGCAGGTGTTGCCCAGCCTGCGCGCGGGCAAGACCGTCCAGCGCGGCCAGCTCGGCGTCCTGATCCAAGACCTCAACGAAGACCTCGCGCAGCAATTCGGCCTGAAGCAGACCACCGGCGTGCTCGTGGGACAGGTGACGAAAGACTCGGCCGCCGAAAAAGCCGGCATCCAGCGCGGCGACGTGATCGTCAAATACAACGGCGAAGCCGTCGAGGACGTCAACGGCCTCCGCAACCGTGTCGCCGCCACCGCGCCGGGCGTGAAGACGCCGGTGGAACTCATCCGCAAGGGCAAGACGATGACGCTCACCGTCACTGTCGGCGACGCCGCCACGAGCACCGCGAGCGCCGCGACGGAGGAGGCGACATCGGAGAAGAAATCGCTCGGCCTTTCCGTCTCCAACCTCACCGACGACTTGGCGAAGAAGCTCGGCCACAAGGACGAGAAGGGCGTCGTCGTCACCGACGTGGACGCGAACAGCGCCGCCTATGAGAAGGGCATCCGCGAGGGCGACCTGATCCTTGAGGTCAACAACCAGCCCGTCGTCAACGTCGGCGAGTTCGACAAGGCCGTCGCCGCCAAGAAGGGTGGCGCGCTTCTGCTGGTCAAGAGCAAGGACGGCAGCCGTTTCGTGGTCATCAAGATGAAATGACGCGCCAGCGCGGATGTTCAGCTCGGCGATAGCAAGCCCGTCATTGTGGAAGTGGAGACAGCCGATGTGAAGCCGATCACGTCGGAGGAACTGGCTGAGAAAGCGGCCTAACGACCCAAGCTCAGCGACCCGGCCCACGGGACGCGTGGATTGCCAACCCTGGCGCCATGCCGGGTTCGCTGCAGCGCATGGTTAGGTGTCTCGTTCATGTGACACTGACAAAGGATGACTGATGCCGCTCCAAGTATGCCTCAAGGCACTGCTGGAGTGAAGGTGAACAATCGTGAAAGCGTGAGTCGAAAGTATCGAACTCGCCCTCAAGTGCCGTGTCGCAAAACTCTTGTGCTGTCTCGACGCGCGGTCGTGAACGACTCAACCACCGCTCGCCAGCCTCACGAAGAACCTGCTGCTGGCAAGTCGCTCCGAGTAAACCCAACGCCTCAACGGTGGCTGCAAGATGCTCTGTGCCTCGGTTCTCGAAATACTGGAAGTGTCCGCCGTTCTGAACCTCGCTCTCATACCAAAAGACATGATGGGCCGGGCGCTGCTCAGGCGTGAGACTCTCAAGCTCCTCCATCGCCAGCAAATCCACGTAAGCGTTCCAGACTTCGTAGGGCGCTGCCTCCACTTCTTGCTTGGTGAGTGAGCGGAGAATCATGGCGTGCGCGGCGAGACACCTAACATTATAGATTGAACGTCGGATTCGTCGCATAACACGGGAGCGATGGCAAGGTAGAATAGCTTGCTTTTCCGCTGGCGCTGCGAATCTTACGCGGTTACTTGGTTCTATTATTGGAGCAGCAAACACGAACAGAAGCCCCAATATGACCGCTGGATTCATTCCGAACCCGAAGGCGCGGCTGCGCGAGCAGTTGGCGGAGGTGATGCGGTTCAAGCGGTTGTCGCCGGAGGTTTCCAAGGAGGGGCGGTTTGCAACCGCCCCCGTCATGGCGATGTATCGAGAAGCTTCCTTGCGGCGGCGGTTGCAAACCCCGAAAGCTTTCGGGGCAAACCGCCGCTCCTTGGGGCCGGCTCGCAAGCCGATGTTGGTTTTCCGATTCACTTCCCCCGCGTCCGGCGCGCGGCGAGCAGGTGCTCCAGCGTGTGGGGGATGACGAAGTCGAGCGAGTCGTCGAGCGCGCGTTTGTCGTGGTCGAAGGTGCGGATGAGGATGCGCTCCGGCTCGATGTCCACGACGCGGCTGTGGCGCTTGATCTCGCGGGCTTGCTCCGGGCTGGTGGTGCCGGTGTGGACGAAATGGATGCCGTCGGTCTGGACGATGGCGTTGGGATGGGCCTGGCTGAGGTGGCTGTGGCCGCTGAACCAGAAGAGGATGTTCCGGTGGCGCTCGCAGAGGTCCATGACCTGGCCGGGCATGTTGTTGTGGTTGACGTAGGCGTTGCCGGCGCGGACGTGCAGCTCGGCGTGAACGAGGAGGTTGGAGCCGAGCGGCGGGGCGTGGCAGGCGATGACCACGGGACGGCCGGCGCACTTGCGGAGTTCGTCGTCGGCCCAGCGGAGCTGGCGCGGGCTGAGGTAGATCTCGTGGGGCTGGACGGCGTGCTCGCGGAACCGCTCGGTGCTCAGGAACAGGAAGGTGAGCGGCCCGCGCTCCTCGCGGTGCCACGGCAGGCGGTAATGGTGGGCGCGCAGCCAGAGCAGGACGTTGTCGCGGTCGGTGGGGATGTCGCGGTTCTCGATGTCGTGGTTGCCGATGATGTTGCGCCACGGCATTTTCAGGCCACGGAGGAGCTTCACGGCGCGCTCGGTCATCTCCGGGCCGCCCGCGCCCGGCCAGCCGCTGATGTCGCCCAGCACGGCGGTGAAGTCCGGCGCGAGAGTGTTGATGTCCTCGATGACGCCGAGGCTGGCGAAGGCGGTGACGGCGCTGAAGTGGCAGTCCGCGATGGCGCAGAATCGGAATCGGTTGGGCGCGGTGTCGGTGTTCACGGTGTCGGGCGGTCCAAAGGCCGCCGATTTTAGCCGCGCGGGGACGAAACGCCAGCGCGCACTTTGCATTTGCAGTTTCCCGCCGGACTCCTAGACTGCGGCCCCATGAAAGTCCTTGTTTGCGACCCGATCTCAAAACACGGTGTTGAGTTCCTGAAAAAGACCGAGGGCCTCACCGTCGAGGAACGCCTCGGCCTGAAAGGCGCCGACCTGCTCGCCGCGGTGGCCGACGCGGACGCCATCGTCGTCCGCAGCGAGACCAAGATCACCCGCGAGGTCATCGCCGCGGCGAAGAAGCTCCGCGCCATCGGCCGCGCCGGCGTCGGCGTGGACAACGTGGACGTGGACGCCGCCAGCGAGCGCGGTGTCATCGTCATGAACACGCCCGGCGGCAACACCATCTCCACCGCCGAACACACGTTCTCGATGATGATGGCGCTGGCCCGCAACATCCCGCAGGCCCACGGCTCGATGCACGCCGGCAAGTGGGACCGCAAGTCCTACCAGGGCGTGGAGCTGCACGGCAAGACCCTCGGCCTGATCGGCATGGGCCGCATCGGCACCGAGGTGGCCCGCCGCGCCATCGCGTTCGGGATGCGCGTGCTGGCCTACGATCCCTACCTCGCGCTCAGCCGCGCCAAGGCCCTCCAGGTCGAGATCCTCGAAGTCGAGGAACTGGTGTCGCGCGCCGATTTCATCAGCATCCACACGCCGATGACCGACCAGACGCGCGGCCTCATCAACAAGGCCATGTTCGACCGCATGAAGCCCGGCGTGCGCCTGCTCAATTGCGCCCGCGGCGGCCTCATCGTCGAGGCCGACCTCGCCGAAGCCATCAAGGCCGGCAAGGTCGCCGGCGCCGCGCTCGACGTGTTCGAGACCGAGCCGCTCCCGGCCGACTCGCCGCTGCTGGCGCTGCCGCAGGTCGTCACCACGCCGCACCTCGGCGCGAGCACGCGCGAGGCGCAGGAGAGCGTGGGCGTGGAGATCGCCCAGGCCATCGCCGACGTGCTCATCGGCGGCATCATCCGCAACGCGGTGAACATCCCGAGCCTCGACGCCAAGACGCTCGCGCAGCTCCAGCCTTACCTCACGTTTGCGGAAAAGCTGGGCAAACTGCTGGCCCAGACCGGCCCGCGCCGCGCCGAGCGGCTCACCGTCCACTACTCGGGCCGCGTGAGCGAACTGGACACCAACCCCATCACGCGCTCCGTGCTGGTCGGGTTCCTGCGCAGCGCGGAGGGCCGCGAGGTCAACTTCGTCAACGCGCCGGTCATCGCCACTTCGATGGGTGTCCGCGTCGAGGAATCGCGTTCCACCGCGCCGACCGACTACCCCGAGTTGATCACGGCGGAGGCGCAGGCCGGCGACGCCAAAGAGAGCGTCAGCGGCACGTTCTACGGCTCGCTGAACAACCCGCGCATCGTGCGTCTCAACAACGTGCCGGTGGAGGCCGTGCCGTCAGGGGTGCTGTTCATCCTGCAGAACAACGACCGGCCCGGCGTCGTCGGCTGGGTTGGCACGGTCATGGGCAAGCACAAGATCAACATCGCCCAGATGACCATGGGCCGCGACAAACCCGGCGGCACCGCGCTGACCATCCTCAACCTCGACAGCGAGCCGGGCGAGGCCGCGCTGGCCGAGATCAAGGCGAACAAGGACGTCCGCGGCTTCAAGATCGCAAAGCTGTAGGTTGGCGGAGATATGCTTGCAGGCGCGGGTTCGACAAAGCCCGTCTTCTGGCGCAGACCGCCTTTTTCCTTGAACGAATGGCCCGTGACGGCCATTCTCCGCGCACGGTTATGGAACTGGCTGCAAACACCGCATGGCAACTCAAGGAGTTGCTCGACGAGGGACAAACGTCAAACGTCGAGGTCATGCGGTCTGTGCTTGGCGAGATCGGGCGCCGCGAGTCTGCGGTTCAAGCGTTTATCACCCTCCGGGAAGAGAAGGAACTCCTGCAGGAGGCAGAGGATGTTGATCGGCGGAGGCAACGCGGTGACAAGGTTGGTCCTCTGGCGGGGCTGCCCGTCGCCGTCAAGGACAACATCTGCACATCCGGCCTGCGAACGACCTGCGCTTCCAGGATGCTCGAGAACTTCGTCCCGCCCTACGACGCCACAGTCATCCAGCGTGTCCGGGCCGCCGACGGCATCATCATCGGCAAGACCAACTTGGACGAGTTCGCCATGGGATCCAGCACGGAGAACTCGGCATTCAAGGTCACGCACAACCCGCGCGACTTGGAGCGGGTTCCCGGCGGAACCAGCGGCGGATCCGCCGCCGCCGTCGCAGCCAACGAAACCATTCTGGCCATCGGCTCGGATACAGGCGGCTCCGTCCGCCAGCCGGCCTCGTTCTGCGGTGTCGT
>JACRKA010000330.1 GCA_016219905.1 Verrucomicrobiota bacterium | reverse complement strand
TGCCGCACGAACATGGACTGCATCAGGTAAAATGCGGTGTGAACGCCCTCCATGGTTTTGGCCAGCGATTCGCAGTCCAGTGCGTCGGCGCCGACAATCTCGGCGTTGGGCCAGCGGTCCTGATACTCGGGGGAAAACTCCGCGACCATCACCCGCACGTCGTATCCCTTGGCCAGTAATCGCTGGACCAACCGGCCGCCAATGTAAGCGGTGGCGCCCGTAACAAGGATCTTCCTTCTTACCGTCATCGGTTACACAGGTTATTCGTTGGAGGCCAAATCATTCTTCATCCACGACATCGGCCTTGGAGCATGCCAATCTCGTCGCGCGAACCATAACAGCCCGGCTCCGTCTGCGGAAGCGGCAAATCGGTTTTGTCCCACTTCTCCATTGACGGACATAAGCATCGGCCTAGGATGCGCGGCGTTGCGATATGAACTCGCTCACTCGTCGGCATCGAAACTCATTTCGGCTTGTCAGCGCCGTCGCCGCGGCGGCGGTGATCGCCCTGGCCGCCGAACCCGCCACGCCGGAATGGAAACCGCTCTTCGACGGCAAGTCGTTCGCCGGATGGGAGGGCAGCCGCGAATTGTTCCGCATCCAGGACGGCGCGGTGGTCGGCGGCTGGCTCGACAAACCGGTGCCGCGCAACGAATACCTTTGCACGACGAACACGTTCCGCGACTTCGAGCTGCGGCTGAAGTTCAAGCTCGTCGGCACGAACGTGAACGCCGGCGTGCAGTTCCGCAGCGAGCGCGTGCCGGGCACCACCGAGATGATCGGCTACCAAGCCGATATGGGACAGAAGTGGTGGGGCTGCCTCTACGACGAGCGGCGTCACAAGCTGCTGGCCGGGCCGTCGCCGGACGAGCAGAAGAAAATCATCCGCCCCAACGACTGGAACGAGTATCGCATCCTGTGCGAGGGCCGGCATGTCCAGTTCTGGCTCAACGGCCACAAGACCGTGGACTACGTCGAACCTGACGCGTCCATCCCGCAGGTCGGCGTCTTCGGCCTCCAGATCCACAAAGGCGCTCCGAGCGAGGCGTGGTATAAGGACATCGTCATCCGAGTGCCATGAGACGAGCGGCTCACCGTCCGATCAATCGTCGCGTGTTCCTCCAGCGCGCGGCGGGATTGGCGGCTGCGCCGATGATCATCCCCGCGTCCGCGCTCGGCCGGAAGCTGCGCTGGGATCCCGTGACAGAGCGGTTCGACTGCGAGGAAGCCAACCGCATGATGTGGCGCGAGCCACGCCCGCCGTGGACTGTCTAGCCCTTTTCTGACGCCGCCATTCCGTTGCCCAAATGAAACTTCCCTTCTCATCCCTTCGTCTCATCGTCCTCTGCGCGATCGCATGGTCTCTTGCCGGATGCTCCCGCGCTCCGAGCTACGACCTCGTTCTCGCCGGCGGTCGTCTGATGGATCCGGCCACGGCACTGGATGCGATTCGGAACGTCGGGATTCTCGACGGGAAGATCGCGGCGATTTCCAAAGAACCGCTCACCGGCGTTGAGGTGGTGGATGTTTCAGGTCATGTGGTCGCGCCGGGATTCATTGACATCCATGCGCACGGCCAGACCACGGGCGACATGGAGATCAAGGCGCGCGACGGAGTCACCACGGCGCTCGACATGGAGGCGGGCGTCTATCCCGTGGCCTCGTGGTATCAGGCGATGGAGGGCAAGGCGCCGCTCAACTACGGCGCCGCGGTGGGCCACATCTGCGCGCGATTCGCGGCGCTTCATCCGGGCCTTGAGATCGGGCACTGGCCGGTCAACCGGGCGAAAGTTTCCAGCCTGGGACCCAACCCGGCGGGAGCGAACAAAGCAGCGAATGCCGGCGAAGTGAAAGTCATGGGTGATGCGATCCGCCGGGGACTTGATGAGGGTGCGCTGGGCGTCGGCTTCGGCATCAACTACACGCCGGCGGCGGAGCCCGCCGAGATCGAAGCGATGTTCCGTGTGGCCGCCGAACGGAAAGTCCCGGTGTTCGTGCATACGCGGGCGTTTGGCATCGCGGCGATCCGGGAAGCGATCACCACCGCGAAGACGACGGGTGCGGCGCTGCACATCGTCCACGTCGGCAGCAGCAGCATCGGCGATCTGCCCGAGGTCCTGGCGTTGATAGATTCCACCCGGGCCGCGGGCATGGACATCACGACCGAGGTCTATCCTTACACGGCGGCGTCCACGATACTGGAGTCGGCGATGTTTGATCCCGGCTGGCAGGACAATCTCAAGATCAGCTACGGCGACCTTGCCTGGGCGGCCACGGGAGAGCGGCTCACGCAGGAGAGCTTTGAGCGCTATCGCAAACGAGGCGGATGGGTCATCATCCACATGATGAAGGACGAGAACATCGAACGTGCCATCGCGCACCCCGGCGTGATCATCGCCAGCGATGGCGTGCCCTTCATCGGCGGCAAAGGCCACCCGCGCGGCGCAGGCACCTTTGCGCGCGTGCTGGGCCGCTATTCCCGCGAGAAGAAGCTTTTGCCGCTGATGGATGCCCTGGCCAAGATGACCCTCCTGCCCGCGCGACGACTCGAAGGCCATGTGCCGGCGATGAAGGCCAAGGGCCGCATTGCCGTCGGCGCGGATGCCGACATCACGGTATTTGATCCAGTCACCGTCCTCGACCGCGCGACCTTTGAAGCACCCACCACACCTTCAGCCGGCATCCCGCATGTCATCGTGAATGGGATTTTTGTCGTGCGTGACGGCCAGCTCGTGAAAGGCGCGATGCCGGGACGCGCGGTGCGGGTCGGAATCCACGGCGCGCAATGAACGCAAGGGAAAGCAGCACCATGACGAACCTCGCACCCAAAGCCCGCGCTGAAGAAACGAACCGAATCCGGCGTTTCCCCGGACGGCTGGCCATTGGCTGCTGGCTGTTGGTGATGGCTTTGAGCATTGATCTCTGCCCGTTAAACTCCGCGGCGCACGCCGCCGACGCTCCGAAAAGTTCGGACCGGACGAAGACGGCCGACGCGATTCAGGCTGAAGTGCTGGCGAAGATCCGCAAGTTCGTCCCGCCGCTCTCGCGCTCGCGGGGAGATCGCCTGCCCATTCTTGTCTGGCAATCGCCCGATTTTCCCACGGGACTGGCGACGAATGCGGTGGAACAGACGCAGCAGGTGTGGCTCGACCGCGGCCTCCTGCCGTTGTGCAATCCCTGCGCCAGCGCCGAGGCGGCCAAGGCATATCTGCCGGTGTTCCGATACTGGCAGCAGCGCGGCTTTCCCGTCTGCATTCTGCCGCAGGGCTGGCTGCAGACGATGTTCACTCCGGACAAGAACGGACGCTCCAAGTGCCGTCACGAGCCGCCCGCTGATCCATCGCCCGCTTTTCCCTGCCCGGCGGCGACGTTGGCCGCTCCGCGCGCGGCCGCTCACGCGGAGAATGTGACGCGCACGCTCGAATTGCTCAAAGACAACGGCGTGCGCGTGAAACTGGTGGTGGTGGACTTCGAGTCCGGGCTGTATCTGCGGAACACAGGCGACCGCGAGGAAAAAGTCCGCGAGCAGTCGGCGATGGCGCTGCGTTGCCCCAAGTGTGTCGCGCAGTTCGGTCGCGAAACGCTGACGGAGCTTTCGGGCTTTGTGGCGCTGGCTGACCGCGCGCGGGCGCACGCCACCCAGACGGCCTTGTGCGATCCCGCGCGGCGGGTCTTTCCCGACTTGGCCATCGGCAACTTTTACGCGTGGCCGATCAACCGGCTGCCACGGCCGGAAGGACGCCGGCCGGCCTACGGTTTCGAGAACAGCGGCATGAACGTGGCCATGCCCAGGGTGTATATGAACGCCGGCTGGCTTGGCGCGGGCCGCGACCAGGCGAAGATGAACTGGAACGCTTTCTACTGTTGCCTGGAGCAATTCTCGCCGGCCGCCAGCGTGCGGCGTCCGGGAGAGATGCTGATTCCCTGGCCGCATGTCTGGCTGGGCGGCAGGTATCTGCGGTTGACGATGCAACGCCGGGCGCTGCCCGAACCGTGGGTGATGGCCGAAATGGCCCGGCACATGATGCTGCGCGGCGCGGAGACTTTCGCGATCTGGTCCGGCGGCCTGACCGGCGAGTATCCGCCCGACTACCCGTATCCGCAGTATGCCGCGATGGGCCAGTTGGTCTATGACGTGGCGGGAATCCAGGAAGGCTACCACGACATGCTCCGCTTCCACGACTTCCTGCGCCAAGCCAAACCCATGACGTTCGCCGTTCCCGGCGCGCCCGCCGAACTGACCGCGGAGACAGCGACGTGGTCCGGCATGCAGACGTCCGACAAAGCCCTCGTGCGCACGATCGCGTTCCATGAGGGAAAGACGCTCACCAGACCGGTCCAGGTCTATGGGAAAACAGTGACTCTTTCCTTCGGCCCGCGAGGCCGGAGTTTCTGGGTCCGTCCCGATGGCAGCGTGGAGGACATCGCGCCGTAGGCCGTTCCAGCAAATGCAGCCTGAGCAAACACAGCCGTATGACCAAACCGTCCAGACTCAATGACACCATGAAAAGCACCCTGCTCCCCCTCCTTTCGTCATTCGTCATTCTTCATTCGCCGCCGCGCCGCCACGTGCACCGTCGCATTTGACCTGCCCTTTTCGATGTAGGTGAGCATGGACCGCGAGACGCCGCTCATTTGCCAGAGGGCATACGTCGTCAGCCCGGCCGCCGTCTTCAACCTCTTCAACCGCCACCCGAGCCGCCTGCGGAATCTCTCGGCGAACGCATAGGCGTTGCGCCGCCTCCGATTCAACTCCTCCTCCCGTTCCTGCTCCGTCAACATCTTCACGCGAGCCTGCCACCGGCCCGCCCGACTGCGCTTCTTCTCATGATGTTTCATTGTTCGGCTCCTTTCCTTGATTACCTGACCGGCAGGCATTCTAGGAAAGGGAGCGGACATTTGCTGTCATAGCCCCGAAGAAATCTTGTGCCACCGCACCGAACATTCTCCGGCGCGAAGCGGCAGTGACGAAGTGTCGTTTGACATGCCGAAGGCCACCGCGTTAGCCTGGTCGCAGATGAACCTCGGCAAAGAAGAACGAATCGCGCGCCACAAGCGATTCCTGCAAGCCAACTGGCAGCAGTTGGCGGCCTTTGCGTGGGAGCATTACCAGAAGCAGGGGCGCGGCGCTGTCGTCGCCGATGAAAACGATTTTGTCCACGCCGACGTGCCGCAATACGCCGCCATCCGCTTGCGCTACGTCGCCGAAGACACCCCGCTCCTGAAGGAAATCGGTGGCTGGCCCGGCGACAAGGAAGCCGGTTGGGTGAAGACCTACGATCCCGATGCGCGCGTTGTCGTCCTCATTGTCCGCGACAACGGCGGCACCAGCGGTTATCTGATCGGCGCCTCTCCGCGGCCCTCCGAAGCGTTCGCGAAGAAACAGACCGAAGCGAATTGATTCTGAGAGCCGGACTATTCTGCGGCCTGCAATCGTTCCAGTTTCTTCGCCAGCCGCGCCTCGTTCTTCCGCTCCAGCTCATGCTCCCAAATCCGCACCACCCGCCAGCCGAGCCGCCGCAGCGTCCGCGTCACCCGCCGGTCCCGCGCCTTGTTTGCCGTCAGCTTCTTCCGCCAGAACGCCGCGCTGTTCGCCGGCTTCGTGCGATGTTTCGGGCAGCTATGCCAGAAACAACCGTCCACAAACACCGCCAGCCGCCGTTTAGGAAACACGAAGTCCGGCTTGCCGAACACCGGTTGATTCCGACGCCAGCCGGATATGCGGTGCCTCCGGAAGATCGCCATCAACGCAAGCTCTGTGTCTTTGTTGCCACGCCCGCGAATACGCGACATGACTTGCGAACGCTTCGCCTTGGTGAAGACGTCAGGCATTGCCAGAGTTCCCGAACGCAGCGGCGAGTTCCAAGCGCCGTTCGGTTTTATCCGGCTCGTGAACGCGCATCCGGTCGTAAAGTCCCGACCACTGGGCATCGCACGGATACAACTCCTCATCCGCCAGTTCGCCCGCGTCCGCGCGACGCCACGCCTCGGCGGCGAAACGCCGGAGCACGCGCGGCCAGCCGCTGTCCGCGTCATCGTAACCGTCCGGATGTAGGCCGGGATAGATGTAGGCGATGGAGCACCACGCGCGGACGAAGGTTTGTTTCGGCAAGGTATCGAGCGGCACGGGAAGAGTGGCGCGCAAATGGCACGCGGCACCGCGCAGCGTGTTCGGAACGTAGATGCAAGAATTCATGCCGATTACGCTACCAGGTTCCGTTGCACTTGCCAGGAAGAAAATGCGCGCACTAGCGGACGTTGTGCGGTCTCACTTTGCCACCTTCTTGCGGCTTTTCGGCTTCACGGTTCGGTCTGTGTAGTTCAGAGCGATACCCGCGTGCTTTTGTTTGTCGCCGACGGCCGCGATGAAGGTCGCCATGTCCAACAGCTTCGCGCGCTCGGCCTCGGGGTAGGTCACGTGCAGCGGAGCAGGAATCACAAGCTGGAGGTTGTGCGCTCGCATTTGCGCAAGCTGGTTCGCGCTTATGGCAGGTTCTAGGGTGACAACGTGCTTCTCCTTTACGCGAGCGCTCTCGGCGAGGATTTGCCGCCAGCGATCTTTGCACGAGGTCTTCGCGCCGAGCAGCGTCAGCCACGCAACCGGGAATGAAGCGTCGAAATACTGTGCCGCGCCGGGAAAG
>JACRKA010000327.1 GCA_016219905.1 Verrucomicrobiota bacterium | reverse complement strand
TTGCCGCCGCCGCCGTGGGCCAGCAGCACCTGCGGGTAGTCCGAGATCGGAATCGGACACGCGGGCGTGAAATCGCTGGGTGTCGTCATGACGCCGTGGAGCGTGGAGCGTCAAGCGCTCAGTCGCCAACCCTGCGTTGGCGCGTCTGGGCTTTGAACCTGAAATTCGCCTGCGCCCCCAAATCGCCAGAGGACTGGCGCAGTCCAAGACGCTCGCGCGTTTCCGAGAGTGGCATCTCCAACGCGGCAGCGTCTTGGACTGCGGCAGTCCCCTGCCGCTTTTCCAACGCTGATAGAAGAATCCGCCTCGAACAAGGCCGGAGGATTGGTCAGGTTTATGTGGAGGTGGATGAGCTGCGGCAAAGAAGCCCGGAGGGCTTCAACATGAGTAGCCGTGGGTGAAGCCCACGGAAGAGGATGGCCTTCCGCATGAACCCCGCGAGGGGTTCAACCCCTGCCGGGGTTGGTTGGGTTTCCGGGTCGTTTCCACGGGTTTCACCCGTGGCTACTCGTGTTCGTCCCCTTCGGGGACATTAAACTTGTCGCAGCCCCTCCCGCCACCTTCATTTCTTCGCCGCGAGCCTGCCGTTGCCGAGAGCGATTGGCAGCGCCTCGCCGATGGTCTTGACGAACTTGAACTTCATCTTGCGGCGGATTTCAGCGGGGACTTCCTTCAAATCCTTCTCGTTCCGGTCGGGCAGGATCATGAGGCGGATGCCGGCGCGGGCGGCGGCGAGGACTTTTTCCTTGATGCCGCCGACGGCGAGGACTTTGCCGCGCAGCGTGATCTCGCCGGTCATGGCGATGTCGGGCTGGACGGCGCGGTTGGTGAGCAGCGAGGTAAGCGCGGTCGCCATGGTGATGCCGGCGGAGGGGCCGTCCTTGGGGATCGCGCCGGAGGGGACGTGGATGTGGATGTCGGACTTCTCGAAGAGAGCGTTGTCAATGCCGAGCGGGCCGCTGTGGGAGCGGATGAAGCTGAGCGCGGCGGTGGCGGATTCCTTCATCACGTCGCCGAGCGAGCCGGTGAGCAGGAGGCTGCCTTTGCCGGGCATCCGAGTGGCCTCGATGAAGAGGATGTCGCCGCCGGCAGGCGTCCACGCGAGGCCGGTGACCACGCCCGGCTCGGTGGTGCGCTCGGCCACCTCGGAGATGAACTTTACCGCGCCGAGCAGCTCGTGCACAAGTTTCGTGGTGACGTGGAATCTCCGGCCGGCGCCCTCGACGATGCGGCGGGCGAGTTTGCGGCAGATGGAGGCGATCTCGCGCTCGAGGTTGCGCACACCGGCCTCGCGCGTGTAGTCGCGGATGATCGTGCGGAACGTCTCGACATCGAACTTGACCTGGCCGCGCTTGAGGCCGTGTTCAGAGAGCTGGCGCGGCAGAAGGAATCGCTTCGCGATGTGGAGCTTCTCCTCCTCGGTGTAGCCGGGCAGTTCGATGACCTCCATTCGGTCGCGGAGCGCGGGCACGACCGGGTCGAGTTGGTTGGCGGTGGTGATGAACATCACCTTCGAGAGGTCGAACGGCACTTCGAGGTAGTGGTCGGAGAAGGTGTGGTGCTGTTGCGGGTCGAGCACCTCCAGCAGCGCCGCGCTCGGGTCGCCGCGGAAGTCCGCGCCGACCTTGTCAATCTCGTCGAGCATGAAGACGGGGTTGCAGGACTCGACTTTGCGGAGGCCCTGGATGACGCGGCCCGGCAGCGCGCCGATGTAGGTGCGGCGGTGGCCGCGGATTTCGGCCTCGTCGCGGATGCCGCCGAGGGAGATGCGGATGAACTTGCGTCCGAGCGCGCGGGCGATGCTCATGCCGAGGGAGGTCTTGCCGACGCCGGGCGGGCCGACGAAGCAGAGGATGGGGCCTTTCATGTCCTTCTTGAGTTTCAGGACGGAGAGGTATTCGAGGATGCGCTCCTTGACGCGATGGAGGTCGTAGTGGTCCTCGTCGAGGACGCGCCGGGCGCGGACAATGTCGAGGCGGTCCTGCGTGGCTTTCGACCACGGCAGGGTGACGAGCCAGTCGAGATAGGTGCGCGCGACGGTGTATTCGGCGGAGGCGGTGGGGATGATGGCGAGCCGCTCCAGTTCGCGCAGGGAGACCTTGCGCGTCTCGTCGGGCATCTTGGCCTTCTCGATCTTGTCGCGCAGTTCCTTGATCTCGGAGCCGTGCTCGCCTTCCTCGCCGAGTTCCTTCTGGATCTGCTTGAGCTGCTCGCGGAGGAAATATTCGCGCTGGCCCTTGGCGAGGGCGGAGGAAACCTTGCTCTGGATCTCGCTGCCAAGTTCGAGGACCTCCAGCTCGCGGGTCAACAGCGTGGTCAGGCGGGACAGGCGGGCCTTGATGCTGTAGGTCTCCAGCAGGCGCTGGCGCTCTTCGAGGGAGATGTTGAGGTTGGAGGCGATGAGGTCGGCGAGCTTGCCCGGGTCTTCGATGTTGAGCGCGGCGACCTTCAGTTCGTCGGGCAGCGCGGGCGAGAGGCTGATGATTTTCTGAAACTGTTTGCTGGAGTTGCGCGCGAGGGCGTTGACCTCGATGGAATCTTCAACCTCGTCGGGCAGCGGCGCGATGCGGGCAACGAGGTAAGGCTCCTCCTGGTCGAACTTCACGATGCGGATGCGCCGCTGGCCCTGCACGAGCACGCGGACGCTCTCGTCAGGGAACTTCAGCATCTTCAGCACGCGGCCGGCGCAGCCGTATTCGTAGAGGTCGGCGGCTTTGGGGTTTTCGTTGCTGGGCTGGCGCTGGAGCACGAGGCCAAGGGTGCGATGACCCGCCACCACGTCGTCAATCAGCCGGATGCTTGCGCTGCTGGCGACCACCAGCGGGGCGATCATGTTCGGGAACACCACCACGTCGCTCAACGGCAGGATGGGCAGGTGCGCCGGCAGTTGATCCGACGGCGGCGCGTGAGGCGGCGCGGGCGGCTTGCCCTCGGCGGGAGGCGGTTGATTAGGCGTCTCTGGCATGGCGGTATCGTGCTGTCAGCCGCCGGGAGTATGACCGAGACGCTACGATTGCTCAATAATAACTGTGACCGTGGAATGGACGGCTTTTTCCGACTTGGGCAGCTCGATGCGCAGGAAACCGTTGCTGTAGGAGGCCGTGACCCGTTGCGGGTCCACGGAACGCGGGATGACGATGCGGCGCTCGAACGGGCCGTATTCGATCTCCATCTGCCGGAAACTGCACTTGCCGTGGCGGCAGGGGTCGGGCCGCGTGCCCCGCACGACCAGCATCCGCTCGCTCAACGTCACCTCCAGGTCTTCCTTGCGGATGCCGGCGACCTCCATCTTCACCACCAACAACTCGGGCGTCTCGTAAACGTCCGCGTTGGGAATCCATTGCCCCTGGCTCGCGTTTCTGCCGCCCGCGCTGAACCCCAGCGCATCGGGCAACATCTTTTCGACTTCCTGCTGAATCCTGTCCCACTCATCGGCGTGGTGCTTTGGCATATGATCAACGGCTCCTCGCTTCATAAAAGCGGCCAAAAATACAGCGGACTCAGCGAAACGCAAGGGGCCGGCCGAAGATTTGCGGGAAAAAATTCCCCAACCAATCCCCGCCGCGGCGCGGTTCAGCGCGGCTTGCCATCTTCACCGATCTCCAGCGTCAGCTTCCTGCCGCCCTGGCGGACGTGCACTTCGTAGTAAACCACCGGCCCGTCAAAAATCTTCTCCACCTTCAGCACCGACGCGCCGGGCGCCTTCTCCCGCACCGTCCGCTGCACCGCGCCGGGAATCTCCGCGTAAGGCGTCTCCAGGCTGGCCAGCTTGCCCGCCTGCGTGACGATGCAAGTCCGTTTGATGCCCGCCGAGATGTAGCTCGCCTCGAAGTAAACCTCGCCCTCGTCCTCCCATCGCTCGATCAGCGCCAGCCGCCGGTCGCCCACCAATTGCCGGAGTGTCTTCTGCGGCGCCGGCGGCATCTCCCCCAGGTAAACCTGCGTGGCCAGCAACGCACCGTCCGGCCCGACGCTGAAGAAGCGGGGCTTGTTGTTCTTGAGCATCGTCACGTCGTATCGCGTCTCGCCCGTGTCCAGTCCTGCCTGGTCAATGTCGCTGAGCTTGTTCTTGCCGAGCTGCTCGCGAATGGTCTTCTGCACCGGCTCCGGCGTTTCTTCCAGGTTGACCTGCGCCGCCAGCAGTGTCCCGTCAAGCGCCAGCGTGTAGTTGCGCTTGCCGCTCGGCCACTCCACCTCGACCCAATAAACGTGGTCGCCGCCTTCGTCGCCCCAAAACACCTCGCCCACCTTCCCGCCCCGCAACAGTCCCGTCACCGTCCGCTGCGCCGCCGCCGGCAGCTCGTTGAAGAACATCTCGCGGTTCAACAACGTGCCGTCCGTCGCCACCGTGATCGTGCGCGAGACCTCGTTCTTCGTGATGTCCGCCTCATAGACCGTCTCGCCGTCCTCCTTCGTCCGGCGCACCTCGTCCAACTCGCCCGTGCCAAGCTCCTTCAGGATCGTCTCCTTCACCGGTGGCGGCGCCTGGATCTGCGGCACCGCCAGCTTCGCCTCCTCGAACGGCGCGCCGACAACCGACGGCGCAAACACCGCAAACGCCCCCGCCACTGCCAAAACAAACGCAAATGTCCTTCTCATATCATCTCCTGAAAACAACCGCGGCTGCCGCAGCGACGCCGCCGACCTGCACGATGGCCTGATGCTGCCGCCAGACGTCGCCCACGTCAACGTTTGCGTCGCCGGCCAGACGGCGCCCCGTCGCCTTCGCCTGCGCTTCGTTCAGTGCCCACGCTTGAAAGAACGCCACCCCCCGCTCCGCCGGCCTCAACATCTCCAACCTCCCCGTCGCGACCGGCGGCAACACCGTCTCCGCCACCGCCACCACGTCGAAGTCGTCGCGCATCATCTCGACATCCACGCCGATCTCCCCGCCGAAACACGCGCCGAACAGGAAAGCGTTCTCCGAATGCGAGAAGTTGAAATCGAGCGCCTCGCATCCACTCACGAACGGCTTGCCCCGCTCCGCTGTGCCCAACACGATCCCGCCCGGCTCCCGCTTCAGAAGGAACGCGAGCAGATGCCGCGCGATCACATGGCTCCGCACGAACCGCCGTTGCGCCAGCGGCAACTTCAGCCTTGCCACCCGCGCACGCTCCTCCGCCGACAACACGCTGGCGTCATCAAACCGCGCGCACTCCGCCGCGTCGAGGTCGCACAGCCACACGCGCGCGCCAGCCGCGTGGAAAACCAACTCCGCATTGTCACAGCACGCCGTCATGAGGGGTGCGCCACCGGCCGCGCGGGACTGCCCTCCCACGCCGTGCCGGCCGGCAGTGTCTCGCCTTTCATCAATAATGACAGTTCGCCCAACGACGCGCCGGCCTCCATCCGCGTGTCGTAGAGCACCAGCGAGCCGCCGCCGACCGTGCAGCGTGGCCCGATCTCGATCCGTGACATCTTCATCACGCGGTCCTCGAACAAGTGCGTCTGGACTGTGCAGTCGCCGTTGAGCGCCGCGTCGTCGCCGATGCTCACGAGGTCGAACTCCGTCATGTCCGTCGTGTCCAGATACACGCGCCGGCCGACCTTCGCGCCCATCAGCCGGAAATACCAACTGATGAACGGCGTGCCCGCCAGCATCGTCACCAGCCAGTCGTTCGCGAAATGCTCCTGCAACGCGTTGACCAGTTCGTTGCGCCACACGAACGCGCTCCACAGCGGTTTTTCGCACGGCTGGTAGCGGCCCGCGATCAACCATTTCATCGCGATTGCGAACCCCGCCGCCGCCACGCCGCAGCCGGCGTAGAGCAGCGGGAACAAAACCAGCACCTGCCCGAACGTGAAGTCTTTTGCCATCGCCGCCCTCGCCGTGAACAGGAAGCCCGACCGCGCGACGAAGCCCGTCGGCGGCAGGATGATCCGCAACAACTCGATCGCCGCGCGCATCAGGAACAGTTTCCGCGTCGGCTTGAACGTCGTCTCCACCGCGAACACCGTGCTCTGCTGCCGTTGCGGCAGGAAGAACGCCGGCGACCCCAGCCACGTTGCGCCCGGCCGCGCCGCCTCGACCGCATCCGCCGGCGGCGCCGACAGGCAGCCGATCAGGCAATCATCGCCGAGCACCGTCCCCGGCGGCAGTGTCGCGCTGTTGCCCACGAACGACCGCTTGCCAATGCGGTTGCCGGCGATGGCCACGATGCCGTCCTCCACGCGCCCCGCGCCGAGCGAGACCGCGTCGGCGATGAAACTCTCGTCATCAATCGAGAGCAGGTCCGGCACGATGAACGACGCGGTCGAAATCTCCGCGCGTGTGCCGAGCTTTGCGCCCAGCAAGCGATACCACGGCGCGAGATACACCGACGCATACAACGGCCCCAGCAGGTCGAGGCTCAACTCCATCAGTTGGTCCACGAACCATTTCCTGGAGTAGAAAAAGCTGTGCAGCGGATAGCGTCCCTCCTTCACGCGCCCCAGCAGCAGCCACTTCGCCGCCGCGATCTCAAGGCAGAGCAGCACCACGAACGACAGCCCCACCACCGGCGCGAAACACAAAAACCAGATGCCGCCCAGCGAGTAGCTCAACTCGTTCAGCAGGATCACGCCGGGAAAGATCGCGGCCAGCACCATCGCCGGAAACACCACCACGCCCACCGCGTGCAGCAGCCCGAACCCAAACCGCCGCGGCGCGGGCGCCGGTTGCGGCCGCGCCGTCGCGCGTTGGCCCGCGGGTCGCGCGGGCGAGCCGGCCCATCGCTCGCCGCGCGGAATGCGCCCGCCCGCCGGCAGCATCGAAAGGTCCTCCAGCGCCGCGCCATCCTCGATGACGGCGTTTTCCCGGACCATCGAACGCGTGCCGACGTAGCACCCGTTGCCGATCGTCACAGGGCCGATGATCAGCCTGCCGTTCTCGACGTGACAGCCCGCCCCGCTTGCGTCCAGCCCGATGCTCGTGTCATCGCCGATGGTGAGCAAGTCGAACGCGGTGAAGTTGTCCGTGCCGAGGAAGACGTTGCGGCCGATCTTCGCGCCCAGCAGCCGCAGGTAGGGGTTCAGCAGCGGCGTGCCGTTGAGGTAGGTGATCGGGATCGCCGACTGCACCGTGTTCACCAGCCACCAACGAAAGTAGTAGAGGCCCCACAACGGATGCTCGCCCGCCTTGTAGCGGCCGATGACGAGCCACTTCACCACCACGAACGCCAGCAGCAAACCCGGATAAAACGCGGTCAGCACCGTCACCGCGGCGAAGATCGCTTCGTAGCGTTCATACAGCCGCTCGATCATCCACACATAGACCACGTAGGGCGCGAGCCACTGCAACGAGAAAAAGCCATACACCAGGTAGAGCACCGCCAGTTGCGCCGTGCCGCAGAAGAAATGTCGCAGTCGCGGCACGGGCCGAAACTCGCCTGCCGGTTTCGCCTCGCGTGTCGGCGCGGCTTTCTCGAACTTCGCCGCCAGCTTCTCGATCGTCGGCTGGCTGTAAACATCGAGCACCGACAGGCCGCGCAACGCCGGATCTTTCCGCAGCTCCGAAACCATCCGTGCCGCCAGCAACGAGTGACCGCCCAACTCGCGGAAGAAGTCATCGTGGATCGAGACTGCCGCCGGCGCGAACAGCGACTGCCATACGCGGGCGATCTTCGCCTCCAACTCCGTGCGCGGCTCGACAAGGTCCGCGCGGGCCTTGGCCGCACGCGGGCGCGGCGCGGGCAGTCGCCGGCGGTCCACCTTGCCGCTCGGCAGTGTCGGCAGTTCCGCCACTGTCTCGATCAACCCCGGCACCATGTAGGCCGGCAGCCGCGTCCGCAGATGCGCCAGCGCGCGCTCCTCGTCAAACGCCGCCCCTGCGCCCGGCACTGCGTAGCCGGCGAGTTGCTGCACGCCCGGCACGTCCTCGCGCACCGCCACCGCCGCTGCGCGCACGCCATCGCACTCCATCAACACCGCCTCGATCTCCGACAGCTCGACACGAAAACCGCGCAGCTTCACCTGCGAATCCAGCCGCCCCAAAAACTCGATCTCGCCCCCCGACGTCCATCGCACGAGGTCGCCCGTCCGGTAAAGCCGCGGCGCGTTGTCACCGTCGCGCTCAAACGGGTTCGGCACAAATTTTTCCGCCGTCAACTCCGGCTGGCCGACGTAACCGCGCGCGACGCCGACGCCCCCGATGCATAACTCGCCCGGCACGCCGACCGGCACGGGCTGCAACTGCTCGTTGAGGATGTAGCAGCGATAGTTCGGCGCCGGCTTGCCGATGGTGACGCGCCGGCCCGGCTGAAGGTCGCCCCAGGTCGCGATGACCGTCGCCTCGGTCGGGCCGTAGGTGTTCACCATCCGCCGGCCCGGTTTGCACCAGCGGTTGGCGAGGTCCTGCGGGCACGCTTCGCCGCCCATGATCAGCAGCCGGACGGTCGGGATGTCTTCTTCCTGCATTGCCAGCAGTGTTGGCACCGTCGAGAACACCGTCACGCCCGCCTCGGTCAACACGCGCGACAGCTCTGGGCCGCTCTGCACCATCTCGCGCGTCCCGACCACCAGCGTCGCGCCCGCGTTGAACGCGAGCCAGATTTCCTCCACCGACGCATCGAATGCGACCGAGAAGCCTTGATACACGCGGTCGGAGGAACGCACCGGAAAAATCTTCGCCTCCGCGCGGACGAGGTTGCACGCGCTGCGGTGTTCGATCTGCACGCCCTTGGGCCGGCCTGTCGAGCCAGAGGTGTAGATGACGTAGCAGAGATCGTCCGGCCGCGTGCCCGTCTCCGCCGCCGTCAACTTGCGCGATGGTTGCGCGGAGATCCCTTTGTGCCCGGCATCGAGACAGATGAGCGCGCCCTTGAACGCGCCGCAGCGGCTGGCGAACTGGCTGGTGGTGATCAACGCCTGCGTGCCGCAGTCGGCGAGGATGTAGGCGACGCGGTCTTCGGGATAGTCGGGGTCGAGCGGCACGTAAGCCGCGCCGGCCTTCAGCGCGCCGAGCATGGCGACATAGACATCCATCGAGCGCGACAGCCAGATGCCGACGAAACTTCCCCGTCCGATGCCGCGTGCGCGAAGATAATGCGCCAGCCGGTTCGCGTGGGCCTCCAGTTCCTCGAAAGTCAGCCGGTCGTCGCCACAGA
>JACRKA010000325.1 GCA_016219905.1 Verrucomicrobiota bacterium | reverse complement strand
GTTTTCCAACCGCCGCATCGGGCGCGCGGACATTCGCACGGCGGCGGTTGGAAAACCGCCGCTCCCAGTTACAACCGCCGCGAGTTCTTGAAAACAACATTGCTGGCTTCCGCCGCGCTCGCGGCGCCGAACGTCATTCCCTCTTCCGCGCTCGGCCGCGATGGCGCGGTCGCTCCGAGCGAACGGATTGTGATGGGCGGCATCGGCATCGGCGGGCGGGGGTCGCATGATCTGGGCTGGTTGATGGGCGAGGCGGACGCGCAGTTCGTCGCCGTCTGCGACGTCAAGAAGGAGCGGCGCGAAGCCGTCAAGGGCATCGTGGACGGCAAATACGGCAACACGGATTGCGCCACCTATGGCGACATCCGCGAGTTCCTGGCTTTGCGGAAGGATGTGGATGCGGTGTTGATCGCCACCGGCGACCGCTGGCACGCGCTGGCCTCGATCCTGGCGATGCGGGCGGGCAAGGATGTCTATTGCGAGAAGCCGTCCTGCCTCACGATGGCGCAAGGAAAAAAGGTCGTGGAGACCGCCCGCCTGTATGGCCGGGTTTATCAAACCGGCGCGCAGCGGCTCAGCGAGCCAAACCACGTGTTCGCCATCGAGATGGCCAAGAGCGGCCGGTTCGGCCCGATTCATACCGCTTATGCCGACTGCCGCTGGCGCGGCGGGTCGCGTCACGACTGGTTGCCGGCGGAACCGGAACCGCCCAAGGAGGAACTGAACTGGGATGCCTGGCTCGGTCCGTGTCCCTGGCGGCCTTACAACAGCGGCTATCTGCGTGGCGGGGGTGGGTGGTATAATTTCTACGATCTCGCCACCGATGTCGCGATGTGGGGCGCGCACACGGTCGCCCAGGCGTTGGCCGGACTCGACATGACGAACGTCTCGACCATCGAGTTCGAGTATGGCGGGCCGGATGCGACGATAATGACGCGCCTGTCCAATGGGGTGAAGCTGGTTCTGTTCCGGGTCGTCGGCGATGTCTGGCAAAAGTGTGAACTCTGGCATGGCTCGTGTGGCGAGCGGTTCGATGGCCCCGAAGGCTGGGCCTCGGCCGCCGACGGTTATTCGCAGCCCGATGTCTCGTCGCCGGCGCTGTTGCAGGAATACAAGAAGGTGCTGGCGGAATACACGGGCCGGACGCAACGGTCGTTGAACCACTTGCGGGATTTCTTCGACTGCATCAAGTCGCGCCGGCTCACGGTGGCGAATCCCGAAGTCATGTTCCGGTCCATGAGCATCTGCCTCGCGGCCGACATCTGCGAGCAATTGAAGCGAAACCTGAAGTTCGACCTGCTCAAGGCCGAGTTCGTCGGCGACGCCGAAGCGAACCGGCTTTGCTGCCGCGCAATGCGCGAGCCGTGGATTGTGTGAAACCCGAAATCCGAATGTCGAAATCCGAAACAAATCCGAAATCCGAATGTCGAAGGCCGCACTTTGCGTCCTCCGCGCCTTCGGATTTCGAACTTCGGACTTCTTTCGAATTTCGAGTTTCGACTTTCTGATTTTGTGAAAGAACCCAGATAGATCTTGAAGGAGAATAAACCATGCGCATGATCAAACTCATCCTCCCCCTCCTGGCCGCCGCGACAGTCGCCGTCGCAGCCGAGTCACAGGACAAACTCCTCGCCGTGCTGCGCTCCGACGCGCCGCAGTTCGACAAGATGCAGGCGTGCCGCGAGCTGGCCACCGTTGGCGGCAAGGAAGCCGTGCCCGTGCTGGCCGCGCTGCTCACCGACGAGAAGCTCGCCCACATGGCGCGCTATGCCCTCGAGCCGAACCCCGACCCGTCCGTCAATGATGTGCTGCGCGCCGCGCTCGGCAAGGTCAAGGGCAAGCTGCTCGTCGGCGTCGTCGGTTCCATCGGCGTCCGCCGCGACGCGCAGGCCGTCGGGCCGCTCACCAAACTTCTCGGCGACAGCGACCCGCAGGTCGCCTCCGCCGCCGCGCTCGCGCTCGCCAAGATCGGCAACACCGACGCCGCCAAATCGCTCGCGGCCGCCGTCAAGACCGCGCCCGACGCGGTGAAACCCGCCGTTGCCGACGGCTGCCTGCGTTGCGCCGAAGCGCTCAGCGCCGCCGGCAAGAAGAAGGACGCCATCGCCCTTTACGAAGGCTTGCGTTCCTCGCCGGCCCACCATGTCCGCGCCGCCGCCGTCCGCGGCCTCATCCTCACCCGCGGCGCCGCCGGCACCGGCTTGCTCGCCGAGCAACTCCGTGGTGACGACCGCGCGACGTTTTCCGTCGCGTTGCGAATCGCCGCCAACGAACTGCCGGGCAAGGACGTGACCAAGGCCCTCGCCGCCGAAGTTCCCAAGCTCACCGGCGAGAAACAGGCGCTGCTCATCGCAGCCCTCGCCACGCGAGGTGACGCCGCCGCATTGCCCGCCGTGCTCGCCGCCGCCAAGAGCAGCGAGAAGGATGTCCGCGTCGCCGCCCTCAAGGCGCTTGGGGCCCTCGGCAACGCCTCCGTTGTCCCGACGCTCACAGCAGCCTCGGTTGCCGCCGATGCCGACGTTGCACAGACCGCGCAGGCCACGCTCGCCGCGCTGCCCGGCAAGGACGTGGACGCCGCCGTCGTCGCGTTGCTCGACAGCAAGGACGCCAAGACCCGCGACCTCGCCCTCGACATGGCGGGCCGCCGCCACGCCGCCAGCGCAGTGCCGGTGTTGTTGAAGGCCGCCGAAGGCCCCGACGCGGCCGCCCGCGTCGGCGCGATCAAAGCGCTCGGCGATGTCGCGACCGCGGGCGACATGCCCGCGCTCATCAAGCTGCTGACCGGCGCGAAGTCGCCGGCGGAAGCCGGCGCGGCCGAAAAATCGCTGAGCGCGGTCTGTGTGCGCGCCGCCAACCGCGACGCCTGCGCCGACGCGCTCGTCGCCCCCATCGCCAAGGCCACGCCGGAGACCAAACAGGCGTTGCTGCGGCTGCTCTGCTCCGTCGGCGGCGCGAAGGCGCTCCAGAGCCTGCGCACCGCGGCCGGCGACGCCAACACCGAAACCCGCGACGCGGCCACGCGCGCGTTGTGCGAATGGCCCGACCTCGACGCCAGCGGCGACCTGCTCAACCTTGCCAAGACCGGCGCGACGCCGACCTACAAACTGCTCGGCATCCGCGGCTACCTGCGCCTCGCCGGCAGCGCCGACGTGCAGCCCCAGCAGAAGCTCGACATGTGCAAGCAGGCCGCCGCGCTGATCCAGCGCGACGACGAGAAGCGCCTGCTGCTCGGCGTCCTCGGCGGCGTCGCCAACGGCCCGTCGCTCCAGATGATCGCGCCCTATCTCGACAACCCCGGCACGAAAGAGGAAGCCGCCACCGCCGCCGTTGCCATCGTGGAGCGCATGTCGCGCGGCCGCAACGCCGGCCCGCTGCCGCCGCTCGCCGGCGACGTGATGCAAAAGGTCGCGCAGGTCAGCGGCAACGCCGAGCTGGTGAAGAAAGCCACCGCGTTCGCCAAGCGCGCCCAAGGCAAAGCTCCCGCGAGGAAGAAGAAGTAATAGGCAGGCTCTGACGCCTGTCGTCAGCCCGCGAGTTTTGCGAGCCGTTGGAAGAGTTCCTGTTGGGATCGGAACCGGACCGCCCCGGCAAGTTCCTCCGGGTCGCGCACCTCGTAGTTGGGGCCGTCGGGCACGATGCGGTGCCAGTCAACCGCCCGCTGCGCCACCTGCGCGCCGTCCAGCCAACAGCCGCACGCCTCGTCTTGGCGCAGCAGAACGAGCGCCCACGGCAACGGCTGGTTTCTCAGTTCGGCCATGTCGGTGACGCCCACGCCCCAGTAGCCGGTCTCCGACGCGCTGGCCGCGACCAGCAGCAGGCAGCGCGCGCCGTTCTTCTCGACCAGCCGGACGTTCGGCGACAACGGCGTCACGGGATTGGGTTCTGGTTCACCGGACCGTTCCTCCTCCTCCATCTCCCCTTCGAGCGCCTTCTCGATGTCCGGCGCGAAACCCGGCCGCGGGTCGCTGACGCGATGGCCGTTTCGTTCGAGCAGGTCCCAGAAGCGTGCGATCATCTCCATGCGGCCCACTCTAGCCCGCATATTTCACGTTGCAAGAAACGCAGACAGACTGTGGGCGCCAACGCAAGGTGAACTCCACCCGCTTGGCGTGGGCGCGTCCGGGCTGTGAACCAGCCAGCCCAAGGAGCGGCGACACTCCTGTCGCCGTGTTCGCCACGACCGATGAGGCGACAGGAGTGTCGCCTCTCCTTGAGGTTCATGGACAGGCGGAGCGATTGGAAGGTGGCAGGAATGGGCAGGGTCGGGCCGTTGCGACGTTTCATGGTCGGCGCAACCGCAATCCAGTCACTCCGCCTCCTTACGTCGGCGCCTACAGGTTCAACTGGATCGTCCCCGCTACTTCCAACTGCGGATGTCGTCCTTCTCCGTTTCGGGCGTGCCGGTGCGGCCGTCGGGGCCGTTGGAGAAGATGGCGAAGCCGGCGCGGATGATCTTCTTCACGTCCGCGCCTTCGGCGCTGAACGGTCCGGGAATGACTCCGTCGTTGGCGGTCGGGTCGGCCCACACCGTCTCGCCGGTTGCGCCCGGCCCGACGAAGTAAGCGCCGCCCTGCCCGTTGTCGAACGCGAAACCATAGGGCGTGCCCCAAGGGTCGCAGAATGACAGTTCATCCGCCCCGGGTTTGCCGGACGGATGTGCTGGCGTCACGTCTTTGGCTCTGAAGTCCATGAGGAAGATGCGACGGGGGTTTTGCGCCAGGAGGTCCGGTCTCTTTTCGCTGACATCTTTGCCAGTGCGCGGGTCGCGCAAGCCGCTAAAGATGAGCACCAAGTCGCCCGCGTTGCGCGGTTGCGGCCAACGGTCGTATTCGTTGTTGTAAGCTTGTATCGCGATAGAGAGCTGGCTGATGACTGCACCTGTTTTTGCTTTGTTGGCTGCACTTTTTACTGCCGTGATCGCGGGAAATAGCAGGGCGAGCAGAATCGGAATAAGAATGATTGACGCGCCACCCAGGCAGATGCCCGCGATGGCCATGCCGCGCCCGGCCAGTTGTCCGCCACTGCGGTTGATGGCCGACAACGCGATGATGCCGAAAATAAGCGCCGGTAGTCCGGCCAGACAGCCGGCGACCACGATGCAGACTCCCAGCACGAGGCTGGCTACAGCCAGCGGCGCAGTTTTCTGCGTCGGCAGCGGCGGCGGGATATTCGGTGGCGTGCTCATTGGATGGTTCTCCTCGTTGTCTCGTTAACTCGCGGCTTGCTATTGCGGCCCGTGCAGCGGCAACCGGATGGTGAAGGTGGTGCCGACGTTGAGTTCGCTGCGGAGGGTGATGGTGCCGCCGTGGTCTTCGACGATCTTCTTCGCGATGGGAAGGCCGAGGCCGGTGCCGTTCTTCTTGCCGAAGGTGACGAACGGCTGCCAGATCTGTTCCTGCTGGTGCGGGGCGATGCCGCAGCCGGTGTCGGCGACTTCGATGCGGACGTGGTCGCCGTCGCGGTCGGCGGTGACGGTGAGCCGGCCGCCGCGGGGCATGGCCTCGGCGGCGTTGGTCGCCAGATTATAAAGGACGCGGTGGAACCGCTGCGGGTCGAGCGTGACCGGTTCGGTGACGCGCGCAGCAAGCTCCAGCTTGATGCCGCGCTGGTCGAAGGTCGGGCGCAGGACTTCGAAGACTTCGTTGAGGTAGCCGCCCAGCTCGGTCGGGTGCGGGTCGAGGCGTTTCTCGCTGCGGCAGTAGTCGAGGACGTCGCCGACCATGGAGGCGAGCCGGTCCACTTCGTGGACGATGAGGTGCGTGCGGCGATGGGTGTCCGGCCCGGGGACGGTCTCGCCGATGAGTTCGGCGGCCATGCGGATGGCGCTCAAGGGGCCTTTGAGGTCGTGGATGATGGAGGCGGCCATGCGCCCGACGAAGCTGAGGCGCTCGCGCTGGATGAGTTCCTGGAGGTAGCGCTCGTCAATCGCCCGGAGGCGGCGTTGCGCGCCGTCGAGGAGGTTGCGGGTCAGCTCGAACTCGTGGTCAAGGGATTCGCCGAAGGCGGCGAACGGCAGCCGCCAGACGCGGCAGTCGGTGACAGCGGCGGCGCTGGCGGAGCGGCGATGGTCGGCGAAGAGGGCCATCTCTCCGAAGTAGTCGGCGGGGCCGAGGACGACGAAGGTTTCCTCACCGCCCGACGCACCGCGGAAGATGCGGACGTTGCCGGACTCGATGAGGTAAAGGCAGTCGCCGGTGGCGTCGGCCTCGAAGATGAGCGGGCCGCCGGCGCGGTGTTCCTCGGGCGTGGCGTGGTCGAGCGCCTCGCGGACGCGCGCCGGGTCAATGCCGGCGAAGAGCTTGTTGCCCTGCGGCGGGCAGGCGACCGGCACGGTGGCGCGCGCGGACATGGTCAGCGGGAGTTGAGGGCCTTGAGGCCGCGCTTGATGTCGGAGGGCCGGATGATGAGCAGGCCGGCTTTTGCGGACGGGCCGCTGGCGCAATAGGCGTATTCGATGTTGACCTTGTGCTTGGCCATCCGGTGCGCGATGCGCGCGAGCGAGCCGGGACGGTTCTCGCCCTCGATCATCAACACCTCGTGGTCCACGACCAGCGTGGCGTGCTCCTCGAAGATGCGGAGGGCGCGGTGCGGGTCGGAGCAGACCAGGCGCACGACGGCGTGGTCCACCGTGTCGCTGACGGTGAGGGCGTAGATGTTGATGCCGGCCTTGGCGAGCGTGTCGCAGACGGTGGCGAGGGTGCCGGGTTCGTTGGCGAGGAAAACGGCGAGCTGGGTGGCGACTTGGGCCTTCATGGCGAGGTTCCTTTCGGTTGAGGTGTTGACTGCAAACGTCGCACTCCGCGCCCAAACAAACTCAAAACGCGACGGATTGCAACTGCGGAATGCGCGTGTGCGCCGAATGCGGCGCAGGACGGCGCGGACGATGGGAGCGTGCCCGGCGAGACGACCGAACCGCGGTGGCAGCCGGACGCACGCCTCCCACTCGACTTCCGAGGCGCGAAGCGATAGAGAAAGAGCGTCTTCGTGACCATGACTTCACGCGCCCGGCGCGCGGGAGTATGAAACAGCAATTTGAAACCAGGGCCGCGGGGCCGGACAGGAGTGTCCGGCCTGCGGACCATTGAACCGGAACTCGCCATGAACCAGCACAGCCTCCGTTCCCTCACAGTCTCGGCCATGATCCTCATCGCGGTGGCGCCGGGCCACGCGGCCGATTCCAAGAGTCGCCCGAACATTCTCTGGCTCATCGCGGAGGATTTCGGGCCGCACCTCGGCTGCTACCGCACGAAGGAGGTCTGGACGCCAAACCTCGACAAGCTCGCCGCTGACGGTGTGCGCTACACGCGGGCGTTCACCACCGCGCCGGTCTGTTCGCCGAGCCGGTCGGCGTTCATGACCGGCATGTATCAGACCGCCATCGGTGCGCACAACCACCGCTCGCACCGCGACGACGGCTACAAGCTGCCCGACGGCGTGCGCGTGCTGCCGGACTGGCTGCGCGATGCGGGTTACTTCACGGCGAACCTGCGCGAACTGCCGAAGGAGTTCGGTTTTAACGGCACCGGCAAGACGGACTGGAACTTCACCTACGAGGGCAAGCCCTACGATTCCGACAAGTGGGACGACCTGAAGTCGCGCCAGCCGTTCTACGCGCAGATCAACTTCAGCGAAACCCACCGGAAGTTCAAGGGAGAGAAACGCGCCGACCCGGCCAAGGTCGTCATTCCGCCCTACTATCCCGACCATCTGGTGACGCGCGAGGATTGGGCAAGGTATCTCGACGCGGCCACCGAGTTGGACCGCAAGATCGGCCTCATCCTCAAGCAACTCGAAAGCGACGGCCTCGCCGACAACACGGTCGTCATCTTCTTCGGCGATAATGGCCAGGCACACGTCCGCGGCAAGCAGTTCTGCTACGACGAGGGACTCAACGTGCCGCTCATCATCCGCTGGCCGAAGGGCGTGCCGAAGCCGAAGAATTTCGAGCCAGGCACGGTGGACAACCAGCTTCACGACTCGATTGACTGGTCGGCGACGACGCTCGACATCGCGGGCGTGGCGAAGCCGCCGAAGATGCAGGGCCGGGTCTTCCTCGGCGACCGGGCCGAGCCGCCGCGCGAGTATTCGTTTGGCGCGCGGGACCGCTGCGACATCACTGTCTTCCGCTTCCGCACCGTGCGCGATGCGCGCTACCGCTACATCCGCAACTTCACGCCCGACCGGCCGTTTCTGTCGCACAACCCCTACAAGGAGATGCAGTATCCCGTCTGGAACCTGCTGAAGGAGTTGAACTCGCAGGGCAAGCTGACGCCCGCGCAAGCTGTCCTCTGCGCGCTGACGATGCCGGCGGAGGAACTCTACGACCTGGAGAAAGACCCGCACGAGATCAAGAACCTCGCCAACTCGCCCGACCACGCCGACGTGCTGAAGCGTTTGCGCGCGGCTTTAGAGGAATGGATCGAAGACACGCACGACGCTGGCGCAGTGATGGAACCGTCGGAGGTTGCAGCGCGTGAGGGCAAGACGAAGCCGGACGCCGGCCCGGGCGAGGGCAAGAAAACCGGCAAGGGGAAGCGGAAGAAGGGCAAGGCGCAGTAAGCCTGGAATCCAAAGCCGGGTCTGAACGGCACCGATGGGGCAAGGTGACATTCCATCCTGCCGGTTCAGTGCTTCTGCAACTTCTCGAACCAGTCCAGGATCTCGCCTGCTTTGTCGCGGAAGAAACCGTGTTTGCCGCCAGACACTTCCACGTAGGTGACGGCGTAGCGCTCGGCTTGCAGGGCGCGGACGGCCTCGCGGGCGCGGGCGACGATGAAGATCCTGTCATCGGCGCCGTGGACGACGTGGATGGGCAGTTTCGGCTGCATCCGCAACGCGCCGGCCACCGCGCGCGGCAGGATGGCGGAGATGGGCGCGATGCCGGCGTAGAGGTTCGGGTTCTGGAAACCGAGCACGTAGGTCCACGCGCCGCCGTCGCTCACGCCCGTCAGCAGCACGCGCTTGGGGTCAATCGGCCGCTCGCGTTCCATCGCGGTCACGATGCGCCCCACATGCGACTGGTCGGCGCCGGGCCAAGTGCCGCCGTTGGATTTCGGGGCGAGCACGAAATAGCCGCGTTCGGCCGCAATGGCCTGCCACCATCGCAGAGAACCTTCGGGTTTGCCGCCGGCGCCGTGGAGCGCGACGATCATCGGGAGTTTCTGGCCGGCCTTGGCTTGCGCCGGCACGAAGAGCAGGTAGCGGCCTTCGAGGGCGTGGGGAAGTTTTCCGGAGATGACCTCGCCGCCCTCCGGGGAGTCTGCGGCCATGGTCAGCGCAGCGACGCTGGAGAGCGCGAAGGCGAGGCATCGTCTGTGCATCGTGCGCGAAAGGGGGCGCGTCACTGCATGCCGGCTTTCTGCATCGCCTTGAGCGCGCGCATTTGCTGGATGCGGAATTCCCGGCGTTCGGGGTTTTCTTCCTGCTTCAGGCGATCCTTCACGTGCTCGAAGGTGTCTTTGATGCCGCCGTGCCGTTCCACATACGACTGCATGTCCATGGCGTGGCCGTTGGAGAACACCACGTGCCAGCGGCCGTTGGCGTCCTGCATGGCGGTGGTCTTCTCGGGCGGGTTGGGCCACGAGCCTTGGTTCTTGTCCTGCTTCTGCTGCTGCGTCACGACGACGGGTTGTGGCGGCGGCGCCATGGCGCTCGCGACGCGAAGAACCGCCACGTCCCTGCCGTCGGTGAGTGTCACGCTGCGGCGGGGGTAGTTGATCTCCAGCACGGCGATGTTGCCGTGCAGGGTGTCGCCCTCTTTCACAAATCGCGCCATCAGGCCGGGCCGTTCAATGCTCGCCTGGGCGCGGCCTCCCTGGCGCATGATGCCCGTCACGCGCCACTCGGCGGCCCACGATGACGTGTCCTCTGCCGGCAGCGCCGGCACCACCGCGCACAGCAGCAACATCAATCTCTTCACGGCTTCAACTCCTCTCGTTCCGCAGCGCGTTTTACTCCGAACCGGCGCGAATGCAAGACTTCGCTGCAAGACAAGCAATGCCGGTCACGGCACGCGGGTCAGCTCATACTTCCGCGCGACGGGCTGGTTGGCCTGATAAATCTTGTCTTCGAAGTCTTTCGCCAGCGCGATCTTCCCGGCGACGGCGGCCTTGAACTCCGGCTGCCATTTCTCGAACTCAGCGCGCTTGGCGGCGGCGGCTTCCTTGTCGGGGCCGCTCTCCAGCTTCTGCAACTCGCGCCGCTTGGCTTTAGGAACGCGCCAGAGGTCGCGCAGCGGACGCACCGCCTTGTCGTTGCGTTCCTTGTTCAGCATCGCGACCTGGAGGGCCTGCTGGTATTGCGGCGTCTTGGCGTTGCCCTCCAGTTCGACGCCGAACGCGAGCTGGCCATCCATGAACGCGCCGACCAGTTCGCCGTCAATGCGCAGTTCATACTTGCCGGGCTTGAGGTTGCCGACGGTGATCTTCTCGTTGCTGTAACGGTGGCCGGCATGGGTGAGTGTGCAGCCCTCGGCCGCGTCGGGCGGGAGCACCCACGGCAGCGCGTTGGCCTTGAACGTGAAGCTGATCTTGTCATCGCCGGCCTGCAGGTCGGTGGCCTTGCCATTGGCGCCGCCGACCGCGTATTTGCCGGTCTTCGGCTGCTGGCGGACGAAGATGCCGGAGACGGTGCTGCGCGGGATCATGTCGTTGATGATGGCGGTGGCCATGACGACCTGGCCGGGCGCGTCGGGATGGACGGCGTCCTTGATGAGCGTGAAGTTGGGATTCTTTTTGCGCTGCTCCATCGTCAGGTCGTTGAGCGGCGCCCACATGTTCACGAAGCCCAGGCCGCGCTGGCCGGCGATTTCCCGCAGCCACGTCCCGTAGTAGGCCAGCACGCTATTATAATAGGTGTCGCGCGGCTCGGCTGGCTTGCGCACCCGCGCGGCGCGCGAGTCGTGCATCGTCGGCGTCATTGGGATCGCGGTCGCGCCGAGGGCGGCGATCTTGTCGAGCAGCTCGGTCATGCCCTTCTCGTAGGTCTCGAAGACCTGCGGCTCGAACTTCGTGTAGCTGCCGTCGTTCATGCCGAGGAGGATCGTCACGTATTTCGGTTTGAACGCGGCCACATCGTCCTCGAAGCGGGCCAGCGCGTCGGCCGCGCGGTCGCCGCCGACGCCACTGTTATGGAAATGGATGCGCCGCTCCGGGTAGCGCGTGTAGAAGTAGTCCTCGATGTATTGGGTGTAGAGGCACTGATGGGTGATGCTGTCGCCGAGGAAGACGAGCGTGTCGCCGTCCTTCAGCTCGATGCCGGCGAGGATCGGCTTGAACTCTGGCGCGGGTGGAGGCGTAGGCGCGGCGGGCTGGGTTTGCTGCGCCATCAGCGGGGCGATGGCGACGATGAACGCGAACAGTGCGATGCGGAATGGTTTCATGTTGGCTCGGGAGGTTGTTGGTTGACGCGGGCGCGGAGTGTGGCCGAGCGCGGCGCGCGTTTCCAGAGAATTTTCCGCCCGCCACCTCCCGCGGAAAACATGTCTTGCCGCCCGCGCACCGGTATGGGAAGTTTTCGCCGAAACCTGCATGAACAAGCATTTATTGTGGGTCGGGGGACTCGCCGTGCTGATCATTGCCGCCGCACGTCCAGTCACATGCCAGGCCGAAACCTTCACCCGCGCCGCCGAACTGCTCGGCGCCGGCGACCACGCGGGCGCGCTGGCGGAGGCCGAGCGCGCGCTGTCCACGTCCCCGAACGACCTCATGCTGCTGAAGATCAAGGCCGTCGCGCAGATGGAACGAGGCAACCCGATGGCGGCGGCGCGCACGCTGGAGGGGGCGCTGCGGATCCAGCCAGACAGCGTCTCGTGCCGTTACTACCTCGCGCAGGCGCTGGCCTATGCGGGCGAGCTGCCGTCCTCGCTGGCGTTGTGCCGCGAGGTCATCGCGCGGGCGCCAGAGTCGGAGTATGCGAAGATGGCCGCCAAGATCGTGCCGGACCTGGAGCGGCTCCTGCGGCAGAAACAGACCGAAGGCGCCGCGGCGGCGGCCGTGACTTCGGACGCCGCGGCACACGTGACCAAGCGATGGGACATCCTCACGCGCACGGCCGTGGAGTATGACGACAACGTCCCCGCCCATTCGGAGGACGGGCCGGGCAGCCCGGCCAAGGGATCGTTGCGCAACGTCGTGTCGTTCGCCGCGGAGGTGCGCCCGCTCGACCAGGTGATGGACCACACGCCGCTGACGGTGGGCGTGTGCGGCAGCGCGTATCAGAGCTTTCATTGGCGCGATGCGTTGAGCGAGTTTGACCTGACCAGCCTCAACGGCAGCGTTTACCTCAGCCGCGTCGGCGCGTTGCCGTCGTTGGACTGGCCCTACCGCGTGAAGGTCCTGGGCGGCTACCAGCACAACCGGCTCGACGGCGACTTCTTCAACAACCAGATTGACGCGGGCGCAAGCGTGGACGTGCAGCACTGCGAGCACGCGCTGACCTCGCTCTGGTTCACGCAGTCGTGGCGCGCGTTTGAGCAGGATACGGCGACGCCGAGGATGTTCTCGCGCGACGGCAGCGGGTGGTCGCCGGGCGTGGCGGAGCATTTCTATCTGTGGGACAACCGCCTCGACCTGTCCGTGGACTACGCCTACGCGGACTGGCACACGGAGGGGACGCAGTTCGACCTGCAATCGCACACGGTGGGCCTCGGCGCGCGTGTGGCCCTGCCGTGCCGGTTCGCGTTGGCGGCGCGGGGGCAGTTTCAGACGGAGGATTACACCGAGTTCACGCCGAGGCCCCAGCGGCTCGACGACGTCTGGACGTGCAGCGTGTCGCTCTCCCGCCCGATCTGGGGCGAGCGGCTGGTGGCGGAGTTGAGCTACACCCGCATCGAGTCCAACTCGGCGCAGAACTTCGCGGACTATGAACGTAACATCTTCGGCATCGCGCTGAGCGCGAGTTTCTGAACGAGAAGGGCGCGTCCCATGAAAACAATCTCCGCATTCAGCAAACCATGCCTCGTGGCCGCTGCCGCGCTGCTCGTGATGGCTGGCGTTGCGCGCGCGGACACCGAGGCCGAACAACGCGCCGACGCGAAGGCGGGCCTGTTGTCGCATCCGTGGCGGGTCTTCAAGCTGCCCACGCGCGGCCAGCCGGACTGGCCGGAGCAGGTGCGCGTCGGGCCGCCGCCGTATCCGCAGCAGCCGGCGAAGGCGCAGGCATCGCCGCCCATCGTTGCGCCCGCAGCCGGCCCCAATCAACCAGGGCCGTAGCTGCGTTTTTGGTGTATGTTCCGACGTTCAAGCCAGAATCCGAGTCCAGCAGTCAATCCGGTTCCAAGAACCGAGAGGGGGAAGTCATGAAAAGGTCAGCGTCCGCCGCACCGCGGGCCGGAGTGATCACCGGCGCGTTTCTTCTGTTCACCGCAGCGCTGCTCCAAGCCGCGCCGCCCGGCAAGAACACCACCACGCCCACCGGCACCATCAACCAGGAGTCGCTCAACGCGATCAAGTCCGCCAACACGCCGAATGTTCCCGGCGCGAACACGTTGCCTTCCAGCACGACGGCGCCCTTGCAGAAGTCACTGGACGCGATCAGAGGCCAGACTGGCGGCGCTCCGGGCGGCGGGGGCGGGCCATTGCCGCCCAAGAAATCAACCGCGGAACCGGCAGGCGGCAACAACAACGCTGGCGACCTCTTCAAGAAAGGCGACACCCAGCAGAACAACAGGCTGCTTCTGGACAATGACCCGGCTTCGTCCGCGGCGCGCAAGGGCCAGGTGCCCGGCGCGGCTGGGGCCGCCGGCGTCATCGCGCCGCCGGAGCTGGGTGAGACAGCCGCCGGCAGGAAGATGGACGCGTTGCGCGACAAGCTCGGACTGGAAGCCCTCGACAAACTCAAAGGCACCGAGGCGCTGCCCGGCGCGCTGGGCACGCCGGGCGGGGACGAACGGGGCCTGCCGAAGTCCCCGCGCGATCCGGGCACTGCAGGATCGGTGATGAACCTGCCGAATCCCCGCGACAAAGCGGCCGATGGCCCGGTGTCGGCCGGCGCCGTCCGTAGCATGGAGCGCCGTGTCGGGTTGGGGTTGCGGGACAACTCTTTTTACGAAACCGGCGGCGTGTGGACTGGCGAGACCGATCATGGCGATCCCGTCATCATCACGCCTCCGGGGCGCGACGGAGTGACGCATGTGTCCATCCAGACGCCCAACGCAAAAAACGACCGGGCCTTGGACACCTGGCATTACGAGGTGGACCGCAGAGGCCGGCGGACAACCGCCAGCGTTGATTTTGCCGATGGCACGACGCGAACGGGCGAAGAAGTGCAGGAGATTCTACGCGCGCAGGATGAACCGCGCGAAAGCGCACAGGGAAACACCCTCGGCCCCAGCCGGGCTTCCGGCCAAGGCGGTGAGTCTTCCACGCGCTCCGGCGAAACTCGGGGCGGGAGCCGCAAAGGCGGGGATGATTCCGATTCACAACACGCCACGACATCATCCGGCAGCTCAAGCGACGCTTCTTCCGGTGGCACGACCAGCAGCAGCGGCAAGAAGGACAGTGGCAGTGGCGGCACCAACAGCAACAGCAACGGCAATTCCGGCAAGAGCGATTCCGGCGGCGCGGATACTGCTGGGGCCGGCAGCAGCTCTGGCAACAACGACAATTCCGAAAAACCCGATAAGCCCAAGGATGGCAAGTCCCAGCCTGTGGAAGGCGGCACCAGCAACCGAGACTTCTTTGGCGAGATGGGCGTGACGAATCCCGGCGACCGCCCCAAACAACAAGGCCGCGGTTCCGACGACCGCAACATCCCCGACCCCAGCGGTGTCATCATTCGGCACGACGGCCCACGCACACCGGAGGAGATCAAACGCATGGTCACCCAACCCGGCGTGGACGGCGACGCGCGTCGTGGCGGAGGCGGGGGCAGGCTACGGGATCCGTGGCGATTTGCCCAGCCGCCCCCAGACACGGGCGCTGGCGGAGTGTCGCCGGCGAACCCCAACCCGCCGGGCGTCACCGGCTCTGGCACAGACACGGCACCGTCCATCCCGAATCCGAGTGATCCTGCGGAGCGGAAGTAAAGTTGCTGGATACCAGCAATCTCTCCGCGGGCTTGCCCGGCCTGGCGCGGGACCGTAGAGTCCGCGCATGGTTCCGTTCCGGATTGTTGTTGCCGCGATGCTGCTCGCGCTCCTCGCGCAGCATGCGGGCGCACAGGTTGCGCCGAAGCCCGCGGTGACGCTGGTGGAGAAGCCGTGGGGGAAACTTTCCTACAAGAAGCTGATGCAGTATGGCGAGAAGGCGCTCGGCCCCGACCCGGACGCATGGCGGCACGCCGAGACGGAGCACTTCGTGTTTCACTACCACGAGTTGGAGAACGCGCAAAAGGTCGGTCAGATGGCGGAGGCTTACTACCAGCAGATCAAGAGCGACCTCGGCGTGACGCAGGACCGCTTCATCCGCAAGAACCACGTCTTCATCTTCGACGACGAGGCGGCGTGGAAACAGTTCGGGACGGCCATCAATCTCGACGGCTGGGCCTCGGGCCTCGCCAGCCGCACGGAGTTGTTCTTGTTCTCTCCCAAGGCTGGCCGCGTCTCGGTCGGTTCGCTGGGGCACGAGATCGCGCACTGCATCTTCTACCGGTTCGTGCCGAAGCCTGTCCCGCTCTGGCTCAACGAAGGCTTCGCCGAATACGAGAGCAGCCACGCCTACGCGCAGATCCAGGGCGTGGAGGACCGGCGGTTTCCCGGCGGCGGCCCGGGCGCGCGCTTCCCGCTGCCGGAGTTGCTGCGCGCGACGAAGTATCCGAAGGAGCGCGTCGGCGAGTTCTACTGGGCCAGCGAGCGGCTGGTGCGGTTCCTGTTGACGAAGCTGGACCGGCGGAAGTTCCTGCCGCTGGTGCAGATGATCGCCGACGGCACGCGGTCCGAGGACGCGCTGGTGTTCATCTACAACGACCGGTTCAAGAGCCTCGCGGCGCTGGAGGCCGAGTTCGCGAAGTTCAACGAGCCGTCCGCCAAACCGAAGTGGCCCTTCTGAACCGCGGCGCTGGCGCGCCGCTCACCACCGCACGTTCCAGAACGCCGTCTCGTGCTGCGTCATCGCCTGCGCCTCCTCCACGGTGGCCCAACGTTCTTCGAACCGCTTGCCCCACGAGTCGGAGATGGCGACCTCGCCGGTCTTCGCGTTGTAGCCGGTGATCATGCGCACGTGGCCGTTGTTGACCTCGGCGCCCGGGCTGTCGGGCATCTTGAGATGTTTCTTGCCGACTTTCGGGACGTTGCGCGCGCCCTTGAGTTTCTCCGGCCACGCTTTCCAGTCGGTGACGGCCAGGCGTTCCTTGGAGCGGACGCTGATCCCCTTGTCCAACTCCGGGTCGAAAAAGATGCCCCACATCAGCGGGAAGCCCTTGTCTATGTATTTGGCGAGGTTCGGCACCGTCAGCGTGAGGCTGAGCTGCTCGAACCGCCGGCCGTTGCGCCGCGCCAGCGCCTCGACGTTCTCGAACATCAGGTTCGCCGACGTGCCGCCGCCGACCTTGGTCTGGCCCGCCAGCGCGAGCACATACATGTCGGCCTGGATGCCGATGTAGCGCAGGTAACGCTCCCACGTCGCCGGCACGCAATAGCCCTTCGGCCCCTGGTCCACCATTGGGATCTCCGAGACGATCACGTCGCCGCTGTCGCGCTTCTTCACGCGCTGGCTGAGCGTGTCGCGCAACTGCTGGTAGCCGATCACGTCCGCCCGCCCTTCGCGGTCGGCCAGTTCGGCGGGAATGACCCGCAGGCCCACATAAGACTCCGGAGTCTCCAGCAGGATCGCGTGGCCCTTCCAGTTCCAGCGCCGCACCTTGTAGCGGATCTTCCGCGTCTGCCCGAAAAACGTCTGCACCGGCTCGCCGAGCATCGGCTTCAGCGCCGCCTCGATCTTCTGCGTGTCCTGTTCGAACTGCCTGGCGTTGCAACGGTCGCCATGATTGGCAAACACCATCGAGACCTGCGTCACGCGCCCCTTGTCGGCGTAGAACGCCAGCGAATACGGCCGCGCGCCGAGCACGCGCGCGTCGTCCTTCGGGTAAAGCCGGTAGCTCGCGAGCGTCGTCGTGCGCGACTCTTCCGGCCAGCCGAGCCGTTTGCCCACCTCGCGCTCGTTCTCCGTCCAGAGCGACTCGCTCTGCCACAGCGGCACGTTGAAGACGGTGTTGAGGTCCTGGAACTTCGTGAAGCCGGGAACCGCGCGCGAGGACGGCGCGACGGCGGCAAACGCACACAGAAGAATGACCCATGACCGATGACCAATGACCAAAGAATGTCCAAGGCCCAGTGCCCAGGCGGTGAGTTTGCGTGAGTTCATTTGCGTAAGATGAAGCAGAAGATCAGGGGAAGCTCCTTCGCTTCCTGCCAGAGCGTCCGGGCTTCGTCTTTCAGGCTCTCCTCGGCTGTCGCGACCATGCGCAGCCAGAACTTCGTTTCCTTGGCTTCTTTCCGACACGTGCCAATCTTGTTGCGGAAATCCTTCTTGGAAACAGCGTCATCCGCCTCGCAGTAATTCGCGCCGACGCTCGTGCCGGCGCCGACCAGTGGGTCAATGATCCGATTATTCCCCGGGCCTCGCGGGATCTTTTTCGCGAAGCGGATGATCGCCTCGCCAATCCGCGCCGTGCGCTCCTCCAAGTCGAACTTGGGTCTGCCTTTTCTGTCGGCGTCGTCCAGCATGGCTGCCTTTACGTGAACGTTCAACTTCCACATAGCCAAAACCCCGCCACTGTCCAAGCCTCAAACTCAACAATCGTTCATCCGCACTTGAGTCATTGGAGCTTGGTCATTCTTTGGGCCTTGGTCATTGGATATTGGTCATTCCATCAGGCTGCTTGGCTTTCGCGCAACCTTTCCCTATAGTGCCGGCCATGGCCACCAAGAACCAACCCACCTGGGGCGGCCGGTTCGCCGCCTCGCCCGCGCAGGCTGTCCAGCGCTTCACCGAATCGGTCTCCTTCGACCACCGGCTCGCGCCCTACGACATCGCCGGCAGCATCGCCCACGCGAAGATGCTCGCAAAAATCGGCGTCCTCTCGCGCGCCGAATGCGCCGCCATCGTCAAGGGCCTCGAACAGATCGCCCGCGAGATCGCCGCGGGCAAATTCAAGTGGCGCGCCGACCTCGAAGACGTCCACATGAACATCGAGGCCGAGCTGACCCGCCGCGTCCCCGCCGGCGCGAAGCTCCACACCGCCCGCAGCCGCAACGACCAGGTCGCCCTCGACACGCGGCTTTACGTCCGCGACCAGATTCAGGATGTCCAAGGCGCGCTGCGGCGGCTCAAGTGGGCGCTGGTCACGCTCGCCTCCGTCAATGACGACGTCGTCATCCCCGGCTACACGCACCTCCAGCGCGCGCAGCCGGTGGTCCTGGCGCATCACCTGTTCGCATGGCTCGAGATGCTCGAGCGCGACCGCGCACGGTTCGCGGAAGTCGCGGCACACGCCAACTGGTGCCCGCTCGGCAGCGGCGCGATCGCCGGCACGACGCTCCCGATCGATCGTGAGTTCACGGCGAAGGCGCTCGGGTTTGTCGACGCGAAGGGC
>JACRKA010000324.1 GCA_016219905.1 Verrucomicrobiota bacterium | reverse complement strand
TAAGCCCCAGCCTGGTTGTGTTCCACAAGATGACCGGACAGCTCGTCGCGCGCGATGACGAGCAGATAGGTGAGAAGCTCTATCGTGGACAGTATGCGTCTCCGTCCCTTGGCATGGTGAACGGGAAGGCCCAGATACTCTTTGCGACAGGGGACGGCGTTTGTCACGCGTTCGAGCCGGTGGGTCCAGCGGCACGTGTCGAGCCGGACCGTTGGATGACCACGAGCCTGCGCGGGCCGATTGTGTATTTCATCAATGTCAAAGACAAGGACACCACCAAGCTCTCCATAGAGGACTATGCCCGTGTCAAAGACAAGGACACCGGCAAGCTCTCGCCGTCGGACTATGCCCGTTCAGTCAATCTTCTCTCGACCCTGCCCAAGCCCGCGCTTCCGCTGGAGTTCCGCTTTTCGTTGGGAGTGCCGGCCACGACGCCCATTGATGTCATCCCAACGGCCAGCGTTCCCGACGTGCCTGTTCTCAAGAAGATATGGTCGTTCGATTGTGTTCCGCCGGAATACAAGAAGCTCCCGTTCTACCCGCGTCAAAGCAAGGGGGACGGCCGCGGGCATCCCTGCGACATCATCGCCACTCCGGTCTTCCATAACAATCGTGTCTATGTGGCGATTGGCGGCGATCCCAATCACGGCGGAAGAGACTGCAAGGGAAGGATGGTTTGCATTGATGCAACCAAGACCGGCGACGTCACGGAGAAGGCCATGATCTGGTCCTACGATGCGTTGAATCAGAGCGTCTCCACCGTGGCGGTGACGGATGGCCTGGTGTTTGTCGTGGATAACGCGTGGACGGTCCATTGCCTGGATGCTGATAGCGGCCATTGCTACTGGACACATTCTGTCCGGCAGAACGCAACGTGCTTCAGTTCGCCACTCGTTGCGGATGGGAAGGTGTATATCGGGAAAGCCATCTTGTCGGCGACCAGGAAGTTTGAATTGCGCAACGGCATCAAGAACAGTCAGCACACGGAATACAGCAGCCATAGTGTCGCCAACGGGGTGGTGTTTGCCGTGATCGGGAAGCGGCTGTGGGCGATATGCGATAAGTCCGATCAGAAAACGGGGAAGTGACGAGGAGCACGGCCAATCAAGCCGTGCAGGTTTCCGCCATCGGGGTCACGACTTCGTGGAGGCGCCGAATCGGGGCGGGCCTGGCTTCAGATAGGGCTTCAACGCCTCGAAGCGGAATTCGATCTCCGCGATCTCCTCCTTGTTGAGTTGCAGTTCCGAGAAGATGGGCTTCACAGGAATGGTCTGCTTGGGGCCGTATTGGCGCGAGACCATCGTCTTGAACACACCGCGCTTCTTCCAAAGGTGTAACTGGAAGCCACGCAGCCCGCCGCCGGGGAGATGGTCGCCCAGATTCGCCATCAACAGGAACTTCGCGTATGCGTCCCTAAGGAGCGCTGGGTTTTTCCCACTTTGCTGGAGTTCCCAAATCCTGGTGAGGACGTCCGCGTAAACCGCGCGCTCGGTGATCAGCCCTTCGGTGCCGAGATGCGATTCATAGAGCCAGCCAAACCCGCCGCGGGCGCTGAACACGCGACGGATGGGCGGCCGCGCCGCGACCAAGGCCCGTGTGCGGGCAATGATGGGACCGGCCTCCTCCTTGACGTAGCCGAAATGCGGGAACTCCCTGGCCAGTTCGACCAACAGCGGCACCGAGGGGACCGGTCCCTTGTAGGCGACGCCGCCGGTGGTCTGGATGATCACGGGCCGCTTCGCGACCGCCGCCAGCGCCCGCCAATACTGCCGCATGTCGTCCTCCGTCCGGCCGGAGTCTGGCGGCCGCGAGATGATCGCCGCCGGCTCGAGTTTCTCGGCATGTCTTGCGAAGACGAGCATCTCCGCCGTGTCCTTGCCCTGCACACCGAGGCACAGTGCCGTGCGCAGACCGCGCGACGCTTCGGCCAGCACTTCCATTCCGCGGAGCTTCTCGTCGGTGGTCAGGAGATCCACGCTGTCACCCGACTGCGGCCAGATCATGCCCGGACATCCGCCCCAATCCACGAAGCGCGCCTGATTGGCGAGCACGTCGAAATCCACCGCGCCCGATTCGGTGAAGGGTGTCGAGAGGATCGGGAACGGTCCGCGGATTCTCGGGTCCGCGGCGGTCTGCTTCTCGTCTGCCCGCAGAATCGTTCCGGCCAAAACGCCCGATGCGCCGGCGATCGCGGCACCGAGCATCTGGCGCCTTGTGATGTGACTCTCCATGGACATGACCTTCTTTGCCTTCATGCGTCCAGTGAAACAAATCCCACCGATTCATTCAATAACAAGACCATGGCATCGTAGCTGAATCGGGGTCAGCGCAGGCGGATGCGGCGCTCGTGCGGGAGCGTTTGGCTGCGAGACACTCTGGCCTTTGCGATCAGGGCTTGGAAACGAGGATGCCCCGGCTCTGGGCGGAGAAGATGATCTGGTCGAGGCTGTATTTTACGGTGCCCGGGGGCGCGTGGGGGGCGGGTTTCTGTTCGGTCAGCACGCGCCGCATCGCTTGAAGGATGGGTTCCTCCTGGGCGGTGAAGGTGACCCTGCCCACTTCCTTGTTGCCGCGCTTGGTCGAGCCGAAATAGATGATGCTGCCGCCTTCCATGCCCTGCTCGAAGACGAACCTGGCCCCTGTGAAATCGTTCGGCCGGACTATCTGATAGACCAGTTTCTTGGCCTGCTGCGACAGGTCGTTGGTCCTCTTGCGCAACCCGTCCGGGATGTCGGGATGGGTTTTCACTTTCAAGAGCTGCTGCTCGAAGAAGTAGTAGAAGCGCGATTCCTTGTTCAATTCCAGGAACTCGACATCGAACGAGCCGGGCCTGGAACTCAGGACCAGGTCCATGAATTCCTTGTTGGGCGCGAACGGCGGCTGGAAGCGCCCGGAGGATATGCCTTCGTTGATTTTCCTGACCACGTCCTGGCTGATCCGGAGCGTGACACGGACCTTGATGAAAACGTCCCCTCCTGCCACGGCGGGCAGTTTGGCGGTCGAAGCGATCTCTGTGGTGCCGATCTCAACGATGTCCTGCGGGGTTCCGGAGACCTTCTGCGCGCGGACAACGCCCTGGGGTTTCTGGCTGTCTGCCGGAAACGCAGGGGAGCATGAAATCGTCACAGCGAGCATGGCTGCTGCGACCCGGAGTTGTCTCAAGTGGGATGTCAGTTTCATGGGTCCTCCAAATGGCGGGCGTTGTGGTCTGGCGGCGCTGTCGCGCGCGGTGGGCGTCACCCGCTTGCCGTGCCCGCTGCAGGCGTTGCCATCGGCAAAGAGGCGGTTCATGGCGCGGAATCTGCCGTGTGTTGGCGGCGCGGGCAAGTAGTTTCTTACGGAGTGTTCAAGTGCTGGAGTTGTGGAGTATCGGGGTGAAGAAACAGCGAATGCGAAAGCGGGACGGTTCCGGCAGGTTTGGTTTGACACTGCGGGAGCATTCCATTATCCCGGCATCCGTGAGAACCGACGAGAACCACTCCTCCGGCAATCGCTGCGCGTGCTGTAACGAGGGCGGCCAATGCCGGGGAGACCATGAGCGCCGGCCGGCGATCAACCGCCGGCGGTTTCTTGCGGTCGGCTCGGGATGCGTCCTTGGCGCCTGGGGCGGAGCGAGCGGCGCGTCCACCGACAAATCGCCGCCCGTGGACATCGGCTCGGTCAAGAACTTCGCCCAGGACGGCATCTCCGAGGAGTTCACCCAGCACGATTTCTTCGTCATCCGCTATCAGGGCCGCCTCTTTGCCGCCAGCACCACCTGTCCCCACATGGGCAACCTCCTCCAACGCGACCCGCTGGACGCCACGCGCATCAAGTGCGGCGCACACGGGTCCATCTTCGATGCCGAGGGCGTGGTGGTTGTCGGTCCGGCGTCGAGCGGCCTCATCCGCCTGGGCATCGTGGTGAATGCCGAAGGCCACGTCATGGTCAGCCCCAGCAAAGAGTTCCCGCAGGACAAGTGGACCGACAAGGCCTGCTACGTCGAGGTGAAGTGAGGGATTGACGCAACTTCTTTACTGCCTGGAGGAAATCTTCAGCGGTGATATCAGCGTCGGCAACGCGCGTTTCAGCGTGTAGCGGTCAACTTCATGATGAAAGGGGAAAACAATCCGTCGGGATGCTCCATTCTGACGTGGCTGCCGCCTCGCACTCAGTAACCCGCCTGCTTTTTCACCGGCGGGCCGCCGCTTTCCAGCCAGTCCTTGTTCGGCGTGACCTTGCCGTCACCGTCGGTGTCCACGAGGATCGGGTTGGTCACCGCCACGGGCCGGTCGCCGTTGAGGCCCATCACCGGCGCGGTGCTGAAGTTGTCGCCTTGCGCGGCCACGATGAGGTGCGCGTCGCCCTTGAGCTGCAGCGGCACGTCGCGCTCGAACTTCACCACGCCGTCGCGGAACGCCTCCGGGTTTTTCTCGCGCGTCCACGTCAGCTTCGGGTCGAGGCGGCCGTTGATGAACACGCCGACGCGGTCCACGTCGAGCCAGTTGGCGCACTGGACACGGATGTGGAGCGTGTCTTTGCCGCCCTTGAGCGTGAGCGGGTCGCCGGGGCCGGCCTTGCCGATGGCGGCCTCCAGGAACGGCCCGTTGGTGACGAGAATGTGGCCGCTGTTGGCCTCGCGGACGACATCCATCTCCTTCACCTTCGCCGGGTCGTCGGTGGGCGATTTGACGTAGTTGCGGATGGTGCCGCTGTCGTGGAAGCAATAGTGCGCGTCGGTGTTGGCGACGCCCCAGATGCGGAAGCCCTGGTTGAAGAGCTGCATCCAGTTGTAGAACCGGTTGTTCGCCCGCGTGGTCTTGCCGCTGCGCACGACCTCAATCATCGGCTCCGCGCCGAACGCGACCAGCGCGCGGCCGTTCCAGATCTCGATGACGTTCATGAACTTCTTGTTCGCGTAGCCCTCGTCCGGCACGCCGTCGCCGTCCTTGTCGAAGAACAGCCAGCCCATGTCGGGATGGTTCTGCTGGACGAGCTTCCTGGAATTGTCGTCCCAGCGGGCGAGCCGCGCGATCTGCACCTCGGGGTCGCTGTCAATGTCCGGCCCGCCGCCGTTCTGGCGGTTCGGTTTCCATTTCAACGGGAACGCGTTCTCATGGTTGAGGAACAACAGATCGCCGGTCAACTCGATGCCGTCACTGGTGGCAAGCATTTTGTCGAGGCCGAGCGTCTTGAGCCGCTGGCGGTAGGTCATGATGCGATTGTGCTCGGTGCAGGCGGCGAACTCGACGCCTTCGGCCGCAAGGCAGGTGATGCGGCTCTCGGCTTCGGTGGTGTTGTCGCCGCTGTCGGTGGAATGATTGTGGAAATCCGCGCTGATCCAGCCGCGGCTGTCCAAGACGCGCCGGAGAACGGCACGGATGCTCGCCGTCTCCTTAGGCCGGATGGTGATCGTGCGCCAGACGGCGTCGTATTCCGGCCCGCGCGTGACGAGGAGGTAGTAACTGCCCGGCGGCACTTCCTGCGAAAACTTTCCGTTCGGCGAGAAGTAAAGATTCTTGCAGCCCCACGCGCGCTGCTGCGGGCCGAGGTTGGGCGTGGCCGTGTCACCGACACCGATGAACTGCACCTTGCACGGGATGGCGTTGCTGGCGGCATCGGTGATGTTGAACTCGATGCGCGCCGCTGGCGGGATCGGCACCTCCTCGACCGCGTTGGTGGTCACCGTGACCTTCCCCTCGTAATCGTCGCGCCCGATGCTGGCGAAGCGCAGCTTGTAATCCCCCGGTGCCAAGCCGAGCGTGGCGCGCCCGCGCGCGTCGGTCTGCGCGTAGCCGACGACGTTGGTGCCGGCCAACGCCGCGATATCAATGCCGGCGACGCAGTTCGACGAGGTCAGCGTCAACGCGAGCTGCGCCGACGGTTCGCCGCGCAGCCGGCGGGCGACATCCTGCACCTCGATCTCGTGCCGGCCGGCGATGACGCGGCGCTCCAACGTCAACTCTTGGCCGGCCGCAAGCGAGACGGTCGCGGTGGAGACGGATTTCGGGCCGGCAAGCCCACGCCACTCCAGCACGGTGCCACTCATCGAGTTACTGCCCTTGCCGTCACACCAGAACTGCGCGGGCGACACCGCCGTGACGCCGTAGGCCGCGCCAAACCATTTGTCATAAGCCGTCGCGAGATTGTTCGTCCCCGCGCGCGAGATCAGGAACGTCGAATCGGCGCGCAGCTTGTCGGCAACGCGGAATGAGATGTTGCTGGCGGCGGTGTTCTTGACGCGGCTGAACACGGTAAGATGTTGGTCGCCGTCGTGGAGCCGGTAATCGTGCGCAACCTCCACCGGCATATCGGCCGTCGCGGGTCGCGTGACGCGCAGCGTTACCTCGGCGCCTTTCGGTGTCACGGCGGCGATGGAGGCGACCGTGTTCGTTGCGCCATACAACGGCAGAAAGCCCGTGAGCTGGTCGTTGGGCGCATCACGGAGCGTGAAGTCAATCAGCGCGCCCTGGCCCTTGCGGAAGGTGAGGTTGATGTTGCGGTTCGAGAGCGTGCCAGCGACGACGGCGACGACCTTGTCGTTGCGCAGCAGCCAGTCGCCGTAGATCGCGTCCATCTCCTTGCCGGGCGGGACGGCAGACCAGTTCTTCGCGTCGAGCTTGAGGACTTCGGCGGCGAACGCGGCGGCGGGCAATATGAGGGTGAGTAACAATAGTTTTTTCATGTTGACCCCGAAAGTGCGGCGAATATTACAGACGAGGCGGACGCTGTCGAGGCAGAGGTTGGCGCTTTGATTGACGCCTGTAGCGGGCGCGCATAACCTTGCGCCAGCCAATCCGATCATCCATCACCATGTCTGCCGCTGACGATCTCAGAGCCAAGTTGCGCGAGGTGCCGAACAAGCCCGGCATCTACATCTTCCGCGACCGGCTCGGCAAGGTCATCTACGTCGGCAAGGCCCGCGCCCTGCGCCGGCGGCTGCTCCAGTATTTCCAGCCGTCGCGCAGCCAGACGTGGGACCGGAAGTTCAAGGCGCTGGCGGACTCCATCGAGAGCTTCGAGTTCCAGGTGGTCAAGAACGAGCCGGAGGCGCTGCTGCTCGAAGGCAAGCTCATCAAGGAATACAAGCCGCGCTACAACGTCAGCTTCCGCGACGATAAACGGTTCCTGCTGGTGAAGGTGGACCCGCGCGAGGATTGGCCGCGGTTCCGGTTCGCGCGGCTGAAGAAGGACGACGGCGCGCGCTACTTCGGGCCGTATGTGCATGCGACCGCGATCCGCAAGACGCTGGCGTTCATGCGCAAGAAATACGGCGTGCTGACCTTCGGCCGCGGCGCGCCGACCGGGCGCGAGTTGAAATACTCCGGCTACCAGGTGCCCGTCCGGCTGAGCGAGTGCACGGCGGAGCAATACCGCGAGCGCGTCGAGGCGGCCTGCGCGTTCCTCGAAGGCCAGCACAAGGAATATCTCGGCGAGATCGAGAAGGAGATGCAGGACGCCGCCGCGGCGCTGGAGTTCGAGAAAGCCGCCGGGCTGCGCGACGTGATCGAGGGCCTGCGCGAGACCGTGGCGGTGAAAACGCGGAAGTTCGCCCGCGAAATGCCGGGCGCGGTGGACCCCGACGCCGAGATGGCGCAGCTCCGCGACGTGCTGGGGTTGCCGGCGTTGCCGCGCGTCATCGAAGGCTTCGACATCAGCCACATCAGCGGCACGCTCGGTGTCGGGGCGATGGTCCGGTTCAAGGACGCGAGGCCCGACAAGGATAACTACCGCCACTTCCGCATCAAGACCGTCGAGGGCAGCGACGACTTCGCCAGCATCCGCGAGATCGTCGGCCGCCGCTATCGGCGCATCCTCGACGAGGGCGGCGTGCTGCCCGACGCGGTGCTGATTGACGGCGGCAAAGGCCAGCTCGCCTTCGCCCTGACCGCGCTGATCGAACTCGGCGTGCCGAAACTGCCAATCTTCGGCCTCGCGAAGGAAGAAGAGGAGATGTTTCTGCCCGACCGGACCGAGCCGGTGAAGCTGCCGGATAACTCGCCCGCGTTGCGGCTGGTGCGACGCATCCGCGACGAAGCGCATCGGTTTGCGCAGAAGTATCATTTCCAACTCCGCAAACGCCGCATCGCCGAGAGCGTTCTCGACGACATCCCCGGCCTCGGCGAGAAACGAAAGGCTCTTTTGTTACAGACGTTCGGCTCCGTCAAACGTCTCGCCGCCGCCACTGTCGAGGGTATCGCAGCCGTCCCCGGCGTTGGCCCGAAGTTGGCGGCGGAGATGAAACGGATTCTCGACCAGAATCCGCCTCCGCCTGAAACCCCGCTTGAGGAATCGGGCAAGTCCGGCTAGCCTTCCGGCCATGAGAACCTACGGCGATTTGGTGAGCGAGGCGCGCCGGATTGTGCGCGAGATCTCGGTGGACGAACTGGCGGCCAAGCGGAAGGCCGGCGAAAAACTCGTGGTGCTCGACGTGCGCGAGCCGGAGGAATACGCGCAGGCCCGAATCCCCGGCGCGATCAACCTCCCGCGCGGCCTCATCGAGATGGAAGTCGGCGCGCACGCCGTGGACCCCGAGGCGCTCGTGGTCTGCAACTGCGGCGGCGGCGGTCGCTCCGCGCTCGCGGCCAGGACGTTGCAGGAGATGGGCTACACCAACGTCGCATCGCTCGCCGGCGGCCTGAAGGCGTGGATGAACCGCAGCCTGCCGCTGGAAGCGTAGAACGGCTTTCCAAATCCGTTCATCCGCCTTTTGATGCCACGTCCACCCGGTTGTCCTTCCCCTCGTCTGAAACCGGCTTGCGATGTGGGTCGCTGCCGCTCTTCGAGCCGACAACGTTGCCGCTGACGCGATTGCGTTCACCCGTGATGCGGATGCCGTCGTAACCGCCCCGTTTGCTCGTGCTGTTGTCGTGGCAACGGTTGTCGCGGACTCCGCAATCGCTGCCGCTGACGACGACGGCTTCCTTCGCCGAGCCGGTGATGGTGTTTCCGTTCAGCGTCTGATGCGAACCTTCCAGCACGACGCCGACACCCGCGCTGCCGGTGATGATGTTACCAGAGATGACGTTGGAGGCGGTGTTGGCGCGGATGAGCAATGCGGAGCCGCGCGTGTTGAGGAATTGGTTGTCGAGGATGCGGTTGCGCGCGTTCAAGTCCGGCTGGCGGCACCAGCGCCAGAGGTTGATGCCGGTGTCGCAGGAATCGAACCGGTTGCTTTGCACGAGGCTCTCGTTGGCGTCATTCATCTCCACGCCCACATGGCAGCCAACGACGGTGTTTCCGATGGCGCGGCAGCCGACGGCGAAATGGTCGAAATCTATCGCCTCGTCCACCGTGTCCTCGATCGTGCAGCGTTCCACCACGCCGTCGGTCACGGCATACATCGCCACGCCGCGGCCGAAGCAATGCCGGATGACGCAGTCGCGCACCACGAGCCGCCGCACTGGCGTTCCGGTTGGGCCGCGCTCGTAAGTGAAGGGGCCTTCGGCCAGCACGCCGCAGCCGATGACGTGGCCGGAGATTTTCGGATCGTCCGCGCGACGGCCGCCGTCCAACGTCAGCCGCTCGATGACGATATTCTCGGCCGACCCTCGGATGGCGAAAACATTTGGCGCTTTCTCAAGGTAGAGCCGTGTCCCAGCCGGCGCGGGAAATTCCAGCGGCGCTTTGAACTCCAGCCGCCCCGGCTCCACGCGCGCCATGGTCGCAAGGAAATACGGCGCCGGCTTCCCGGTGAACGAATGAACCTTCCCCGGCGCCACGAAGTGCAACTGCATCCCCACCGTGAAACCTTCGACACGGTCCACGCGCAATGAGGTAGCGCCGGCCGCCACGGCTTCGAGCGACCGTGCGTGCGGCAGCGGTGGCAATCGCAGCACAGCGCCCGGCTGGCCGCGGATGGTGAGATTGGTCGCCGCGCCGACCTTCAGGCTCGCGCCGACGAGATAATCGCCTTTGGCGATGACAACCTCGCCACCGCCTTGCTTCACCGCTCGATTGATTGCGGCTTGGATCGGTTGGTGGTCGCTCCCGTTGAACTGCCCGCTGCCGTCCTGCGCGACCGTCAACAGCCCGGCCGAGGCGACGCGAACCGCGAAGATAACAGCAGCGACGAAGGCACAGCGGCTCATGGGTGTTCGGCTTGGCTGACCAGCGGTTTTTCGCGCGCGCCTTCGGCTTCCTTGATGGGCCAGCTCGCGCGGAGCGGATCTTTGTAAGGGCCAATCTTCTCAACAGGAATCGGTTTGAAACCTAGCTCAAACGCGGGTGAGTTCTTCTTGAGGCGGTAGTCGTCCTTCTTCGCGTTGACAAAGAGCGGGTCGGCCACGAGCGAGTGCGTGTCATTGCCCGCGGCCTGCCACGATGCCCACTCGTCCATCGTCACGGCCTCGCGCAAGGTCACCTCGTCCACCCAGATCGTGCCGGCGGGCTGGCGCACGTCGAGCCGGATGCGGAACGACTTCATCTGCTCCTTGTAATCGCGGTCGCCCGGCGCGGGGAACTTGAAGATGACCTCGTATTCCTTCCATTCGGTGCCGGCAGTCGCGCTGGTGTCCTTCGCCCAGAAATAGACGTTGGCGATGTAGCTCTGGGCCATCAGCGCGAACTTCGTGTCCGGCTCGGCGGCGCGGATGCGCGCGGTGAGCCGGTAGAACTGGCCGGTTTTCGCCGCGATGTCGCCGCTGACGAAGTTAGGCGAGAGCTTGGCGCCTTTCGAGTCGGTGGCCGTGCCCCGGCCTTCGATGCGCAACGATTGCTTGCCGGCGAACTTCACGCTTGCGTCGAGCACGGCTTTGGAGTCGTTCGGGCGAATCTGCCATTTCCAATCCTTCGGCGCCCCGCCCGGCTCGCCGTCCTCGAAGCCGGGGTTGGGCGCGAGGTTGGGGCCGGTGGAGTCCTTGACCCTCTGCTGGCCGGTGACCAGCGGCTGGCCGTAATGCCAGACGAGGTTGTAGTCGCACTCGTTGCGGTCGAACGCGACGTTGCGCATGCCGTAGAGCTTCGGCTTCGGATCGCGCCAGACGATGATGTTCCGCTTGAGGACGTTGCCGCTCATGATCGTGTGGTCGGGCAGCACGGCTTGCGTCGGGTGGGTGCTCATGTTGCGCATGTTTTTCCACGCCGGCTGGCTGGCGACGGACTCGTAGCCCTTGACCATGCTCGCCATGTGATTGGTCCAGTAGCGGTGCTTGTCGGTCCAACCGCTGTATTCGACCTGCACGAGCCGGCCTTCGATGAAGACGTTGTTCTCGATGAGGTTGTCGCGGCCGTTGTGGAGGTGGAGGCTCGCCCGCGAACAGCGAGCGACGATGTTGCCGATGACGTCCACGCCGCCGGCGTTGTCGTCGAGATAGACGCCCCACGCGAAATGCGGCGAGAGCCAGCGGCCTTTGTCGTCGTGGCCGTAGCCAAGCATGTCGTGGAAGTAGTTGTAGCGGATGACCGAGCC
>JACRKA010000328.1 GCA_016219905.1 Verrucomicrobiota bacterium | reverse complement strand
CGTCGGCACCGGCGGCCTGTATCGGTCCGCCATCGCCGACCTGCCGGCGGGCGAATACACGCTGCAACTGGAGGTGCCGGCGCTGGCGCAGAGCGGAGATCGCCGGCAAGATGCCGGCGCTACACTGAGCAAGGCCGCCGCCAGCTTCGTCGTCCGCAAACGCCCGATGCTGGAGATGCTCGACACGGCGATGAACGAGGAGCTTCTCAAGCAGATGGCCGGCATGACGGGCGGGAAATACAACCGGCTGGCCGATGCCCACAAGCTCGCCGATGAACTCAAGTCGCTCGAACACCGCGAGCGCGTCGCCCGCGAGATCGAGCTATGGGACTCGCCGTGGTGGTTCGCCCTTTTCGCCGCCCTCATCATCACCGAGTGGGCCGTGAGGAAGTGGAAGGGACTCGTGTAGGAAGGCCGAAAGCCGAGAGAATCTCGACGCACAAAGTCGGCATAGAGCGAAAGTTGGTGAACAGGTCGCAGAATGGTGCCCAATAGCTGGGAGCGGCGACATTCTTGTCGCCGATTCGTTGATGATGATTTGGGCGACAGGAATGTCGCCCCTCCCAGCTACTCTACGGCAAAAAGGCCGCGGCCAGAGTTCGCACAGCCTCCAGTCACGAGGCCCGGCTTTCGGACTTCGGTTTTCCTTCGGTCTTACTTCTTCTTCTCCACCGGCTTCGGCCAGGTCACGCCGGGCCAGTTGTCGGTGCGGAAGGGCGAGGCGGGCAGGCCGGCCTTGTTCCAGAGGTTGACGACGGGGAAATTGGCCCAGCCGTAGCGCACGGCGGCGGGCTTGGCGACCTGCGGGCTGCACACGACGATCTTGTCGCCCTGAATCTCGGCCTGGGCGTTGACAAACTTCTTGTCCGCGCCGGAGATGGCGAAGCCTTTCAGCGCGCCGTCCTTGGCGACGAGGCCGCCGCCGAGGTGGGTGAAGCTGAGGACGGCCTTGTTGCCCTGCACTTTCATGCCGGCATAGGCGGGGCCGGAGAACTCGATCTTCTGGCCGTAGGCGATGGCCTGCGCCGCGATGGCGAGCCGCTGGCCGACCGGCTCTTTCTGCTTCGGATGGATGTCGGTCTCCTCGCCGACGTCGGTGATGACGGCTTGGCCGGTCTTCGGGAGCTTCACCGTGGTCAAGAGTTGCGCCTCGCGCAGTTCGGCCCAGTTGCTCTCCATCGGCTCGGCCTCGATCTTCATGAACGGCGCGAGTTGGACGAACAGGAACGGGAAGTTGTAGCCCCAGTCCTTGCGCCAGTTTTTGATCATGGCGGGGAAGAGCGTGCGATACTGGTAGGCGCGGCCGGCGTTGGATTCGCCCTGATACCAGATGGCGCCGGCGATGGCGTATGGCTCCAGCGGGACGATCATGGCGTTGTAGAGGCCGGCCGGGCGCTGGCCGCTGGTGGCGGGATTCTGCGGCAGGCGGGGTGGCTGCTTTTTCTCGGCCTTGGCCTTGGCGATGATCTTCTGATTGTTCGCCTCGACCTGCGGCCAGTTCTTGATCGCTTGCGCGTGGCTGGCGAGGATTTCGGGAAACTCCTTCTCCAAGACGCGGCGGCTGGTCCACGCCTCGGCAGGCGTGCCGCCGACGTTGGAGCCGATGAGGCCGACCGGCACCTTCAACGCCTCGCGCAGATGTTTGCCGAAAAAGTAACCGACGCCGCTAAAGCTGGGCACCGTGTCAGGCGTGCATTCCCTCCAAGCCACGGCCGCCTGGCCAGGCGAAGCAACAGGAAGCTCTGACTGCGTCTCGTCCTTGGCACCGCGCGGGATGTCAATGAGCCGCAGCAGCGGGTCTTTCGATGCCGCGATGACATCCGCCGAGTTGGCGCACGAGATGAGCATCCACTGCATGTTGGACTGGCCGCTGCAAATCCAGACTTCGCCGACGAGGACGTTCTTCAACTCGATGGTGTTCGTGCCGCAGATGGTCATCGTGAACGGCCCACCCGCCTTGAGCGGCTTCAACCAGACCATCCATTTGCCGCCCTTGGCGACGGCACAGGCCTGCTGGCCGCAGATTTTCACGGTCACCTTCTCGCCATCATCGGCGGTGCCCCAGACGGGAACCTTGCGGCCCTGTTGGAGGACGGCGTTGTCGGTGAACATGCCGTGCGGCTTGACCGCGGCGAGCGCGGTGGACAGACAGAGGCTGACGAGTGCGACGATGAGCGGGAAGCGGATAAGTTTGCGCATGGGTTCTCCTTGGTTTGGAAAAAAGCGCCGCGAGGTTGCCAGAGCGCGGGCGAAAGTCAAGAGGCCAGCCAGCGCCACGAGATGAAGGAGCAACTTCGAGTGACGGAAAACGGACTTGGAAGTCCGTTCTACAGTTCGAGTGCGCGTGACGTAGAACAGACTTCCAAGTCCGTTTCGTTACAGGAAAAATTCGTTGCGCGCGTCCTTGTGGCCGGTATAGTCGCGTCCATGAGATTGCTGTTTTGCTCACTCACAGCGTTCATGCTTCTCGCGACGGCTGGATGCACCGAGATGAAGGAAGGCGAAACCGACGTGCCGGGCCGCGTCACGCGCGGCATGCAGGGCGGTGGTCATCTCGGCGGCAGCCCGTCGGGCGTGTTCGAGCCGCGATAGCATTGCAGACCGGGATTTTCTAACCGCGGATCACACGGATCACGCGGATTCAACAATCCTTTATCCGCGCCATCTGCGACATCTGCGGTTCATCTCACCCCTACCCCACCTTCTCGCAGAGCATGATCTGCACCGGCTCGGCGAGCAGTTCGGGTGCTTTGCCGATGAACGCCTGGATGTGGGGACTCTTCAGATGCACGTCCAGATGCGCCTTGCTGGTCCAGTTCTCGTGGAAGATGAACAGCCGCGGGTCATCCAGCGAGGCGTGCAGGTCGTAGTTGAGGCAGCCGGCTTCCTTGCGCGTGGGCGCGAGCAGCGATTGCAGCACCTTCCGCAGCTCCGCTTCCTTGCCCGACTTGGCTTTGATCGTGGCAACGACCGTGAGAGGTTTGGGCTTCATGGTGGGCGAATCTTTGCGGCACGATGGCGGCCGTGGCAATCAGTTTCTCGCCGGCAAAAACAAAAGGGACAGCGCGTTAGCACGCCGTCCCTTTGTGTCTCCGGCTGCTGTCAGCCCTAGATTTTCTTCGGCATCGGCGTCCAAGCGCCTTTCTCGTGGCTGCTCTTGACGCAGGTTTCAATGAAGGCGATGCCCATCCAGCCATCCTCAACATTGGCGTATTTGCTGCCATCGCTGTTGAACGGCTGGCCGGCCTTCCATTTGCGCACGTCGGTCTCGAAGCAGCGGTGCAGCCGCGCGAACGCATCGTGGAACGCTTCCGGATGGCCCGGCGGAATCGTCGGTTCGCTCATCAGGTCGGCCGGCGCGTCCTTCGGGATGAAGCCGTCGCCGGGCGAGACCGCCCCGCGCCAATAGACGCGGTCGGGCTGGTTCGGCAGGCAGATGGTGATGCTCTCCGGCTCCTCCTGGCGCCAGCGGAGGGTGCCTTTGGTGCCGGCGATGACAATGCCGAGGTCGTTCTTGTGGCCGATGCAAATCTGCGACGCGCGCACGAGGGCTTTGCCGCCGTTGCTGAGCTTGCAGTAAATGGTGAAGTGGTCGTCAAGCTGCCGGCCTTCGACGAACGCTTCGAGATGCGCGGAGACGTCTGTGACATCGAGGCCGGTGACGTAGCGGAGCTGCATCAGGGCGTGGGTGCCGATGTCACCGCCACAGCCGGAGCCGCCGGCGCGCTTGGGGTCCACGCGCCAGGAGGCTTGCTGCTGGCCGGTGGCCTCGACTTTCGTGGCAAGCCAGCCTTGGATGTAATAGCTGTCCACCCAGCGCACGTCGCCGAGCAGGCTGCTCTTGACGATGTAGCGCGAGAACCGGCTGGTCCAGTGGCCGAGGTCGGTGTGCGCGACGCCGAACGGCACGTTGAGCTTGTGCGAGGTCTCGACAAGCTCCTTGGCTTCCTGAAGGTTGAGGCAGAGCGGTTTCTCGCAGAACACCGCGATGCCGGCCTTCATCGCCTTCATCGCGGGGTCGTAGTGGACGAAGTTCGGCGTGACGATGAGGATGTAGTCGAGCTTCTGGTCGGCGGGCAGGCTCGCGTTGGCGGCGATCATCTCGTCGTAGGAGGCGTATCCCTTGATCGGGTAAGGCCAATTCGCGGCCTCTTCCAGCGCGACCTTCGGGTCGGGGAACAGCGCGCCCGCCACGACGCGGCGCGTGCCGTCAAAGTGAATCGCCTTCTGATGCGGATGAACGATGAACGCGCCCTTGCCACCGCCCACCAAGCCGACGTTGAGAGGTCTGTTAGCCATAAAGTTGTCCTGCCTTGGGTTCGAGGTTTCACTGCCCGGCGGAAACCCCGCGGTTTCCGCGAAGCGGGCTGTTTTGCGGGCGCAGAGACTAGGACAACGCCTGCCGCCTGCAAAGACTTTTTTGCGATGAGCATAGGAGATCGCTTTGGTTTGTTGTAGCGCGCTTCAGGGCGCGTAGCCACTGCGTGGGGTGAGGACGAACGCGCGCTGAAGCGCGCTACTACGAACTCACCAGTAATTCCATCATCACGACGCGCGCCTCCTTGCGTCCGCGCTTTTCACAGCTATAATCCGCGCGCCTTGGCAACATCTCTCTATCGGCAAATTGCCGTCACCGCCGCGCTCGCGCTGCTCTGCGCCGGCTGCGCGCCGACGACAACGCCGCCAGCGCCGATCACACTCAAGCCGGCAACGCAGCCACCGCCACAACAAAGCACAATTCAGCCGCTGCCCCCCTTCCCCACCGAGCCGGTGCCCAAGTTTCCCCACGGCCAGGTTGAAGTCCCCGCCCCGCAGGGAGAAATCCGCGGCGTCTGGCTCCACGACCCGCGCGGCGTCAACTGGGACGTCGTCATGCGCGACCTCCGCAGCGCCGGCATGAACTCCATCTTCGTGAAGTTCTCCACCGGCGGCGCGGCCTACTATCGCAGCAGCGTCCTGCCCGCCAGCACCCTCGCAGGCCGCGACGAGCCGGCCCTCTGCCTCGCCGCCGCGCGACGCCACGGCATCCATGTCCATGCGTGGCACGTATGCTTCCAGATGAAAGACGCGCCCCTCGACTGGCAGAACCGCGCCATCCGCGAAGGCCGCGTCCAGCTTGGCAGCTCCGGCCAGACTTACCGGCCCAGCTACAACGTCCCGCACCTTTGTCCCACCCACGACGTGAATCGCGAGATGGAGAAACGCGCGATGGTCGAGCTGGCCACGAAGTATCCCTTCGCGGGCGTGCAGCTTGATCATATCCGCTGGTCCGACGCCGGGCTGTGTTATTGCGCCACCTGCAAACGCACCTTTGCCCGCGACGCCGCTGTCCGTCTGCGCTCCTGGCCGCGCGACGTGCAGAAAGGCGGCCCGCTGGAGCCGGCGTTCGCCGGCTGGCGCGAGCGCATCATCACCAGCCTCGCGCAGGAGATCACCAGCGCCGTGCGCGCCGCCAACCGCACCATGAAAATCTCCTCCTGCGTCTTCCCCGACCTCAACGCCGTCCGCCGCGACAAAGGCCAGAACTGGAAAGAGTGGGTGGACCGCGGCTGGATTGATTTCCTCTGCCCGATGAACTACTCCACCGACCCCTCGCGCTTCACCCAATGGATCGCCGCCGACCGCGGATGGGTCAACGGCCGCGTCCCCGTCGTCGTCGGCATCGGCGCCTACAAGATGACCAGCGGCCAGCAACTCCGCGAGCAGCTCGCTCTCGCCCGCCGCGCCGGCGCCAACGGCTGGATCCTCTTCAACTACGACGACAACTTCCGGGCCAAGCTGCTGCCAGCGTTGCGGCAGTGAACTCCTTCAATCGTCCCTACGGGACTTCGCACTTCGTTTTTCGCCATACCCGCCAGTGAACTGGCGGGCTATTCTCAAATCGTTCCTGCGGAACGATTGAACACGATGGGAGCGCGTCCCGTCAGGGACGCTATGAGAATAGCCGGGCGTTTCAACGCCCGGACAATATCCATGAGGAATGAAAGTCCCGGAGGGACGACTGAACAACTTGCTGCATCACGCCTATGCGGATTGCGGCTTTGCTGTCGCCCGCAGCGCGTCCTTCAACTCCTCCAACCCGGTTTGTTCCAGCGCGGAGATTTCGACGACCTTCCGGCGGAAACGTTTCTTGAACCGCTTGAGGTTTTCGGCGGCGCCGGGCAGGTCCATCTTGTTGGCGACGATGAGGCGCGGTTTCTTCATCAGCGCGGCGCTGTAAAGCTCCAGTTCCTTGAGCAGCTTCTTGTAATCGTCGAGCGGGTCGCGGTTGTCCGCGCCGGCCATGTCGAGGAGGATGAGCAGCAGCCTGCACCGCTCGATGTGGCGGAGGAAATCGTGGCCGAGGCCAACGTCGGCGTGCGCGCCCTCGATGAGGCCCGGAATGTCCGCGATGGTCATCGTCCCGTAGTCGCTGAAGGTCATCACGCCGACATGCGGGGTCAGGGTGGTGAACGGATACGCCGCGACCTTCGGATGCGCGGCGGTGAGGCGGCCGATGAGGGTGCTCTTGCCGGCGTTCGGGTAGCCGACGAGGCCGACGTCGGCGATGGTCTTCATCGTCAACTCGAACCTGCCCTCTTCACCCTTCTCGCCCAGCTCGAACTCGCGCGGAACCTGGTGCGTGGAGGAAGTGAAAGCCGTGTTGCCGCGCCCCCCTGCCCCGCCGCGGCAGAGCACGACCCGCTGGCCGTCCTCGACGAGGTCGGCGACGATGTCGGTCTCAGGAGTCTCAACGACGGGCGCGAGACGGGCGCGTCCGCGCCGTTTGCGCACCTCGGCCTCTTCCGGCGGCAGATGCGCCTCGCCTTTGATCATGATCTTGCGGCCGGCGAGCGCGGTGAATTCAATCCGCCGGATGATGGTGCCGCACGGGACCTTCACGACGAGCGGCTGGCCGGTGCGGCCTTGCTGGCTCTTGCCACGGCCGTGGTCGCCGCGCTCGGCCTTCAACCGCGGCGCGAAGTAAAGGTCGGCAAGGTTGTTGACGTTCTTGTCGGCGACAAGGATGACGTCGCCGCCGTGGCCGCCGTGGCCGCCGTCGGGACCGCCTTTCTCGACATACTTCTCGCGCCGGAAGCTGACGCAGCCGGTGCCGCCGTCGCCTGCTGTCGCGTGGATTTTGACGTGGTCAATAAACATGAGTTGCGAATCCTCGGTAGCTGGGAGCGGCGACATTCCTGTCGCCGGATTTCAAATGGGCGACAAGAATGTAGCCCCTCCCAGCTAACTCATAATCAAACAAAAGGGCCGCCCCGCTGGAGCGAGACGGCCCGAAATCTTCGCGCGCCTGGTCAGGCCGTCGCCGCCACCGGCAACGGGTCCACGTTGACGCGCTTGCCTTCCTTGTCGAAGCGCACGATGCCGTCAATGAGCGCGTAGAGCGTCCAGTCGCGGCCGATGCCGACATTGACGCCGGCGTCAACCTTGCTGCCGCGCTGGCGGATGATGATGCCACCGGCGCCAATGGTCTGGCTGCCGTAAACCTTCACACCCAGCCGCTTGCTGACGCTGTCGCGGCCGTTGCGAACACTGCCTTGTCCCTTCTTATGTGCCATGATGAACTTCTCCGAAAAATCTGTTGCCGCTCAGGCTTGGATGGCCTTGATCTTCACCACGGTCAGGTCCTGACGGTGGCCGACGGTGCGATGATACCCTTCGCGCCGGCGGAACTTGAAGGCGATGAGCTTCTCGCCGCGCGTGTGTTCGACGACATCGGCGGTCACCTTCGCGCCCGCCACGACGGGCTGGCCGACCTTGACCTTGTCGCCGTCGGCGACCAGCAGGACGCGGTCAAATGCGACTTCCTGGCCCTTTTCGGCCGCCAAAAGCTCGACCTCGAGCGTGTCGCCCGCCTCGACGCGGTATTGCTTTGCACCTGTTTCGATTACTGCATACATGATTTTTATTCCTGCAAAAGGCCGCGCACTCTAGCGATGAGCCGCAGCGATGTCAACGGCGGATTTCGGCGAAATCCGGGGCAGAAACGATGTTTTCCTGGGCCATGGACTTACACAAATGCACGCGGTTATTGTTTGATGGCCGCGAAGAACTCATAGAGCACAGAGATCCCCTGCGTTCTTTTGTGGCAATCTGATTTCATCGTGGTCAGCGCAGCCACGCGGGAGGCAGGTAGTAGAGGCGGCCGGTCTGCAGCTCGAAGTTGTCGGGCGTCATCTGGATGCGGAGGCCCGAAGCGCGCGATTCCATGAACAGGCCCAGCAGCTTGCGCAGCGAGAACGGCGCCGCGTATTTCACCAGCTTCGCCTGCTCGATCTTCGCGAGCGATTTCGCCTTCGCCACGGCGTCCTCGAAATAGCCGAGCTGGTCCACGAACTTGTGTTCCAGCGCCTCCGTGCCGCTGAGCACGCGGCCGTCGGCGAGGCCTGCCTTGAGTTCCTCCACTTTCATCCTGCGGCCATCGGCGACGACGCGCACGAACCGGTCGTAGTCGGTCATCACCAGCCGCTCGACGATCTGGCGCTCCTCCGGCGTGATTTCAGTTTCGCTCTTCGTCGGGCTGAGCATGTCTTTCATCTTGCCGCTCTTCCAGACCATCGGCTTGACGCCGAGCTTGTCCATCAGGCCGCGATAGTTCCAGAGGCTGAAAATGACGCCGATACTGCCGGTCAGCGTCGTCGGGTGCGCCACGATCCAGTCCGCGCCGACGGCGACGTAATAGCCGCCGCTGGCCGCCAACGGCCCCATGCTTGCCACGATCGGTTTGCCGCTTTTCCTGGCCTCGGTGACCGCATGATGAATCACGTCGGAAGCCGTGACCTCGCCGCCGGGCGAATCTATCGCGAGGATGATCGCCTTGACCTTCTTGTCCTTCGCCGCCTTGGCCAGCGCTTCCTTGATGTCGCCGACCATGCCTTCCTCGCCGACGTAGCCGGGCACCATGAAGCTGATGAGGTCGCGCACGTAGATGACGGCGATCTTGTCCTCGGCGCCGGCGTCGCCGCCGAGCATCCGCTTCTCCTTCAGCTTCAACGGCTCGCCGTCGTCCTCGCCGATCAGCGTCGCCATGCCGAGCAGCGCCGTGTAACCCAAGCCACCCAAGCCCGCCAGCACGGCCACGATCACCGCAAACACCATCCAGCACTTCCGGCGCAGGCGACTTGCCGGCACGGGCGTTTCGTCCGAGATCTTCGGAGGCAAATCGTTCATGTCATCCTTTCCAAGCGTCCGACTGTAGCCGTGCGACTCTACGCAGCGGGCGGAGGACTGACAACCTGTTTTCCCTTGTCGGAGGGCGGCGGCCTGCCTACTATCCGCGCGTTTCGCAGCAAGGGACACCGCCGTGCCAATAGAAGATTTCTTCCACGAAGTCGCGTTCAACCAGATGAACGCGGGCCGCGGCCAGTTCGCGCCGAAAGTGCCGTGGTGGCGGCGCGGCTGGCGGCTGCTCACACCCGCGGTGCGCCGCGGGCTGCTGGGCTTCGCGGTCCTGTCCTTGGGCACGGGAGCATACCTCTACCGGGGTCAGATCCTCGTTTACCTGCGCAGCCAGCCGGCGCACGGCCCCGGCGCGGCTGACACGCTGACCTTTGTCACGCACCGTTCCCTGCCCCACGAGCGCATGTCCCGGCTGGCCGTTGCGTGCGCGCGGGAGGACAACGCGGGCGAATGCCAGGCCGCTTTGCAGAAACTGCTGGCGCTGACGGACACGGCGACGGCGGCCAAGACCCTCCAGTTTCCCGAAATCCGCGCGCTCCGCGCAAATGAGTTCTTCAACCGGTTCGCGCTGGAGGTGGAATCGCAACAGAAGGCGCCCGTCCCGCGCCCGTAGCCGGAAATGCCGCCCACGCGCCGTCCTGCCGACCCCATGCACGTCCCCAGCCTGATCGAGAAGAAACGCGACGGCGGCATCCTCTCGGACAGCGAACTCCAGTTCCTGATCGCCGGCTTCACGCGCGGCACGATCCCCGACTACCAGATGTCGGCGCTGGCGATGGCTGTCTATTTCCGCGGCATGAACTTCGCCGAAGCCGTCGCGTTGACGGCCGCGATGCGGGACAGTGGCGAGGCGCTGGACTGCCGCGGCCAACTCGCGGCGGCGCTGGGACGGCCGATGGCGGTCGTGGACAAGCACTCCACCGGCGGCGTGGGCGACAAGACCTCGCTGGTGGTCGCGCCGCTGGTGGCCGCGTGCGGCGTGGCGGTGCCGATGATCTCCGGCCGCGGGCTGGGGCCGACCGGCGGCACGCTGGACAAGCTGGAAAGCATCCCCGGCTTCCGGGTGGACCTGACGAAGGACGAATTTCTGGCGCAGCTCGGCGCCGTGGGCGTGGCGATGATCGGCCAGACCGAACAGATCGCGCCGGCGGACCGCAAGCTTTACGCTTTGCGCGACGTGACGGCGACGGTGCCGTCGCTGCCGCTGATCACCGCCAGCATCATGTCGAAAAAACTCGCGGAAGGTCTCGACGGGCTGGTGTTGGATGTGAAGTGGGGCGGCGGCGCGTTCATGCGCGAGCAGAAGCAGGCGCGCGAACTGGCGGAGTGGATGGTGCGCGTCGGCCAGCAGGCGGGCGTCCGGACGGCGGCGCTGTTGACGGACATGAACCAGCCGCTGGGCGCGGCGGTGGGCAACGCGCTGGAGGTGCGCGAGGCGATCGAGACGTTGCGCGGCGGCGGACCGGCGGACTTGCGCGAGTTGTGCCTGGCGCTTGCGGAGGAGATGCTGGCGCTGGCCGGTGTCGAAGGCGGTCGCGCGTTACTGGAGGAGCGGATCGCCTCCGGCGCGGCGATGGCGAAGTTCGAGGAGATGGTGGCGGCGCAGGGAGGCACGTCGCTCGACATGGACGCGCAGCTTGCGCCGCTGCGCGCGGATTGCGCGGCGGCGGACGACGGCTGCGTGCAACGGATGGATTGCGCGCGGGTCGGATTGGTTTCGATGCTGCTCGGCGCGGGCCGCGCGAAGGTCAGCGACGCGGTGGACCACGGCGTGGGCATCGAGGTGTTGAAGAAGATCGGCGACGGCGTGCAGCGCGGCGAGCCGCTGGCGCGCATCTACGCAAGGGATGAGGGGCGGCTGGCGCCGGCACTGGAGGGTCTGGCGGCGTGTTACGAGATCGGGCCGGAGCCGGTGGAGCCGCCGCGCTTGATTTTGGAAGCGGTTCGCTGATAGAAGGACGCGCTTATGCATCCTGAGGTCGCGGCCGCAAAGGCCGCCATTGAATCGAAGCTCGGCGGGCGCAAGCCTGCGGCAGGTGTCGTGTTAGGCTCCGGGCTGGGGCCGTTTGCCGACCGGATCGAGAATCCCGTCCGCATCCCCTACGCGAACATTCCCGGTTTCAAGGCTTCGGCGGTGGCCGGCCACGCGGGCCAACTGGTGGTGGGCACGATGCGCGGCAGGACGGTGGCGGCGCTGCAAGGGCGCATCCACGTCTATGAGGGCTACACGGCGGCGGAGGTCGGTTTCCCCGTCCGTGTGCTGGACGCCATCGGGGTGAAGG
>JACRKA010000323.1 GCA_016219905.1 Verrucomicrobiota bacterium | reverse complement strand
GAACAACCCGAAGGGTTTGGCCTGCTTGATGAAAGCCACCAGGTCACCGCCCCAGAGGGTGCAAAAGACGGCGTCCGGCTTGGCGGCCAGGATGGCGTTGATATACGAGCTGTAATCGGGGGCGAACAGTTTGGGCCACTGCTCGCCGATAAACTCGGCCTTGGGATTCTGGGCGCTGGTCCGGGTCTTGAACAGTTCCCACATGGTCCGGCCATATTCATAGTCCGGGCCGATATTGTAGAATTTCATCAGCTTCTTGTCTTTGGCCGCTGCCGGCAAACGGACGCGGACGTTCAGCTTTTGGTCGGAGACATTGAGAACAAAGACGGCGATGCGTCCGTCGCTGGACTGCCACGCGCTGGTGGTGACGGCGGGCTGCTCGGTTTCGACCTCGCTCTTGTAGCGCGTCCAACGCTCGGCGATGAGCGGCACGGGTTTGTTATTATGGAGCGTGACCTGCGGCGGCCGCAACATGTCGCCGTAGGCGAGCCAGTCGAGACCGAGCTGGCGATACGAGGCGAGCGTGTTGAGCCAGAAGAACTTTTCCCGATGATGCGTGGCCTGGCTCCAGTCCGTGCCGTGCCAGCCAAGCTGGCCGCCGAACTGGAACAGCATCGCCTCTTTCGACCGGAACGGCAGGCGCGCCTTGATTTCCGGCTCATAGACGTAGAGGCCGAACTGCGCCACGTAATCGTGATAGACCGCGGGGAAGAACGGGATGCTGTCGGGCAGCGCCCGGTTGCACATCAACGTGCCGTCGAGGTAGCGGATGAACGGCTCGGCGGTGTCCTCGGTCGTGAGCGCGGCGTCGGGCGTGATAGCGCGCGCGTTGTCGCGAACCGCCTTCAACACTTTCCAGTAGCCGGCGACGTAATGATCGCCGCCGCCGCGCGGATGGCCGTGGCTCGCGTCGTAGCAGAGCAGCGCGGCGGACGCGCCGATCTGGTCGAGATAAACGGCGTCCACGCCGACTTCGCGGAAGAGCCGGTCGGTCACGGAAACCATCTTGTTGCGCCACGCGTCGGTGGCAGGGCAGGCGGTCGAGTGGTCGTGCTTGTTCCAGTGCTCGATGTAGATGGAGCCATCCGGCTTCTTCATCGCCCAACGGACGCCGCCCTCCTCGCCGTAGCTCTTGGATTCGGTGTCCCAGAGATGACCGTTGATGTAAGGCATCACGCGCACACCCCATTCGCGCAGCTTCGCGCGCGTCGAGAGGACGTAGTCGTTGGCCGGGAAGTAGTCGGGGTAATAATTATCGAACGGGACGGAGTGCCAGCTATACCAATGGAATGCGAGCGGCTGCGGCACGGCTTTGCGCAGGTGGTCAAACGTGTCGGCCAGCTTTGCGCCGTCACGCGCGCCATCGTGATGCCACCAGACCAGCTTGCGGAACCATTCGGGCGAGTCGCGCCGGCGGCGCAGCTTGCCGCCCTCGCACCACGCTTGTTTCGTCGCCCATTCGCGGTAATGCTGCGCCAGCGTGAACCAATCACCCGCCAGCGCGACGGTCTCGACCCAGTAAGGCCACTGGCACGTCGTGGTCGCGCCCATGTTCTCCGGGTAATGGCGCGCCGACAGCTCGAACGTCCGCCCGTCGTCGCCATGCGTCGCGACCAGGTCCTTCACGAAACAGCGTCCGTCGCGCGCGATGACGCCGAGCGTTGTCTCCTCGCCGCGCGTGGCGGCCACGAACTGCATCGTCGTCGAGCCGCCGGGATAACGGCCGGTGTAGTTCACCGTCGTCGGCCGCGGCAGCCGCCGGCCCCAGCCATCCGGCACGATGACCGCGTCGCCGCCATCGTCGCCTTCAAGCCGGCCGAGCCCGTCGAGCACCGGGAAATCGAGCCGCCAGCAGGTGACGCCTTCGCCCTGGCACGCAGCCGCGGCGGACCACGCCACGCTCGGGCCGTTGGGCTTCAGCGTGAGGTCCACGATGGCCGGGTGCGCGCCGAACATCTGGCCTGTGTAGCGCAGGCGCAGCACGCCGTTGGTGGAATTGAACTCCGCCGTGACGCGCTCGGCTTCGTTCGCGGTCAAGGTGGACTCGACACCGAGCGGGTTGCGCGCCACGAAGCGGAACATCGAGCACGGCTTCGCCAGCAAGCTCGTGTCGGTCAACGCCTGGTAGAACTCGGCCAGCCGGCCCTTCGCGTCGAACGCGAGCAAAAGCTGGTCGGTGACGAGCGCGTCGCGGCCATCGGCCAGTGCGAGCATCTCCACCTCGGGCGGCGTCTCGCGCGGGAGCGTGCGTTTCGGCGCGGGCGTGCCGAGGACGGCGCGCGCGGTGGCGACGTTGCGTAGCGAGCGCAGGTCGGCTAGCGCATGGGAAATCTGCCACATCCGCAACGCGCGCGCGGTGCGATTGCCGAATCCTGGCAACGCGCTGCGCAGGTCGCTGCGCAACTCGCGCGCGCGGCGCTCCAGCTCCGGCCATTCGACGGCGGGCGGCTGGCCTTCGGCAAGCTGGCGTGAGACGGCATCGAGCGTCTGGCGCGGCGTGTTGCGCGGGCCGAAGAACAGCCAGCGCGAGAACTCGGCGCGCGGCCCGCTGAACGCGACCCACGGTCCCATGACGTAGAGCAGTGACGGGCCGTCGTAGATGCGCGCCTGCTGGTCGTGCCCGGCCGCCGCACGCGTGTTCATGATGCCCGCGACGCCGTGGTCGAAATAGATCGCCGCCCAGCGGCTGAACTGCTTGCTGCCGGTGGTGGTGTTGACCATGCCTTCCGACACGGGCGCGCCGCCGGCCCAGCTCTTGCCGCTCGTTGCGGGCGCGCCGTCGCCAGCCACGGCCACGACGGTTTCCTTGCGCTTCGCCGCAGCGTCCGACTCCGGCACGCGCAGTTCAAGGACGTGCAGCTCGTTCCATGCAAACGAACTCTGCTGCGTAACGACTGCGTCCACGCGCACGAGCGGACTGTTGCGGTAGTAGGTGAACCGGTAGCGTGCGTTCGGCTGGGATTCGTGCTGGACGGCCTGGCCCTGCTCGACGCGGAAATAACCACCGCTCACCTCGACAGTGGCGAACAACGGCCCGTTCGCGATGAGGCGGATGGCGGGTTTCGGGTTCTTGACGAGAAAAAGCTGGCCGACCTCCTTGTTGTAGAGCCGGTCGGCGTAATCGAACCGCAACGGCGCCTTCGCGCCTGCGACGATCACCTCGACGGGCAGGCCGCCGGCGTTCGTGGCGGAGTGGCTGGTGGACCGCGCGCCATTATTAATGAGGACTCCGCCGCCCACGACCTGCGCGATGGGCGCGTTGGTTTCCTGCGATGCGCGCGGGCGGCTCTCGAGGGTGTAGGCGCCGGCGCCCTGCGATTGCCAGACCAGCGTGGCAACGCCGTCGGTCACCAACACCGTCTGAATGGCGCAACGGCCGCGCGGGCCGTTGACGTTGAGGGTCTTCACGTCGGCCACGGCCGCGGCGATCTCGCCGGTGACCTGCTCCGGCAGCCCTGCCGGGGCCGGCGAAGCGATTCGCACGCGCACGTCTGCGGCGTGGATGTGGAGCGTGACGGCGGCGAGAGCGGCGATGGCGGCGTGAAGTCTCATGGCATGGGCGGCTGACGGGCGCGGACGATAACGGCCAGAAGCGCCTGCTGCAAGCCTGCGGCGACACCCGCCCTGCCGGGGGCTTCTGCGCGTTCTGCTCTTGCGCCGCGATCTTGGCGCGTCAGAACGCTGGCTTTATCCACGATAAGCTGCGATACTTGGCCGCTTTGGAAAACTCAGATACAATCGAGAGGAAGAGGCCATGGACGCACTCCAGATCACGAGCATAGCCCGACCGGCTGGGTCCGCCGACCACCAGCACATCACGCATATCGGAGACAATGGCCGGGGATGGCGATTCACGGCGCAGGCCGCGATCTCCATGATCGAGTCGCAAATGACTGACTTCTTCATCGAGGATTTCCTGACCCGCCGGAGGACCTACCTTGGGGTGGTGCATGAGCCGGGCAAGCCCGCCTATCTGCGCGCCCACGTGCGGGGGCGCTGGAATGACGACCTGCTGACCCTGCCGGCTTGCGTGCGCTCCTGCCGCGTGATCGCCTGAGCGCGCCGCCGGGGCGGGAAGATTTCTCGAAACAGTTGTTGCTATTCCGGCGCGAGCGGCTACTGTGGCCGCGCTCGCAGTCGGCAGTGTTTAGCAGTGAGTTGGTAGATTGTCAGGCGGCCTTCCATAGCTGGTGACGATCCGAAACCCGAATGTTCGGGAACAGTCACCGCAGCTTCCCTCAGCAGCAGAAAGAAACAAAACCATGGCTACCAAGCTATATGTAGGCAACCTGTCGTTCAACACCACCGAGAACGATGTTCTCGACCTGTTCAAACAGGCCGGCAACGTCACCTCATGCGAACTGATCCAGGACAAGTTCACCAACAAGTCCCGCGGGTTCGCGTTCGTGACGATGGGATCGGATGATGAGGCCAAGACGGCCATCAGCACGTTGGGCGGCAAGGAACTCGACGGCCGCGCCCTGACAGTCAACGAAGCCCGCCCGCGCGAGGAGCGTCCCCGCGGCGGCGGCGGCGGCGGTTACGGCGGCGGCAACCGCGATCACAGCTACGGCCGGCGCTAAGCCAGCCCCATAGCTACAGGAACTTTTTTTGTTCCAACTAGAGAGCGTCCCGTGCAAACGGGGCGCTCTTCTTGTTTGGTGCCCTGCCCCCCCGACCTCCCACGCAATCGGCATGACCGCCCGCATCGCGATTGCCGCCGTGCGCTGAGGCATGCGCGTAGTTGCAACGCGGGCGCGCTGTGCTACTATCCGCGCCCACGAAAAACGCCGTGAAAGTTAAACCGATAGATTTGCGCGGGATGCTCCGGTATATCCCGCAGTTTCGCGACAAGGTGTTCGTCCTGGCGGTGGACGGGCAGATTGTCGGGGACGAGAGCTTTGCCAACGTCCTGCGGGATGTGGCCGTGCTGCGCTCGCTGAACATCAAGGTCGTGATCGTCCACGGCGCGAGCCATCAGATGAAGGAACTGGCCGCGCAGACGGGCGTGAAGATCAGCAACGCCGACGGCAGCGGCGTGACGAACGCGGAGACGCTGCGGCTCGCGTTGACGGCGGCGAACCGGCTGACGCATGAGATTCTCGAGGGCTTGAGCGCGAACGACCTGCGGGCCGCCGCGCCCAACGCCTGCATCGCGCACCCGCTCGGCATCCTGCAAGGGGTGGACCATCTGTTCACCGGCAAGATCGAGCGCGTGGACACGGAACTGCTGAACACGCTACTGGAGAAGGGCATCATTCCAGTGCTGCCGCCGCTCGGGTTCGACGGCGAGGGGCACACCTACCGGGTGAACTCCGACCAGGTCGCCGTCGCGGTGGGCGAGGCGCTCAAGGCGGTGAAGCTGATTTTCCTGGCGCCGCGCGACGGGCTGGTGATCAACGGCCAGCTCAGCCGGCAGATCCTGGCGACGGAGCTGGAGGCGGCGCTGAAACAACATCGCGACTGGTTCACCGCGGAGCAGGTCAGCAAGGCGGAGTATTGCGTGAAAGCCTGCCAGCTCGGCATCGAGCGCGTCCACGTCATCAACGGCCTCGTGGACGAGGCGGTGCTGGCCGAGGTCTTCAGCAACGAAGGCATCGGCACGATGATCTATGCCTACGAGTATCGCCAGATCCGGAAGGCCGTGCGCAAGGACCTCCGCGCGATCCAGCAGCTCGTGAAGCTCGGCGCGGAGAGCGACGAACTGGTGAGGAGGACGCGGCCGATGCTCGAGAAGCATCTCGGCGATTATTATGTCTATGAGATGGACAAGAACGTCGTCGGCTGCGTGGCCTGCCACTTGTATCCGGAGGCAAAGAAGGTGGAGCTGGCGTGCCTGTTCGTGACACCGAGCCACGAGAACCACGGCATCGGCCGGAAGCTCGTCAACTTCCTCGAACAACGGGCCGGGGAGATGGGCGCGGGCGAGATGTTCGCGCTGTCCACGCAGGCGTTCGCGTATTTCCAGAAGCTGGGCTTCGTCGAGGGCAGGCCGGAGGATTTGCCGGTGGAGCGGCGGCAACGCTACGAGCAAAGCGGGCGCAACTCGAAGGTGCTGATCAAGAAGGTGGCAGCGACGGCGGCGTGAGCGTGGAGCGACGCAGCTTGATCTCCGGGAGGCGGGCGCCGGCTCACTTCTTCCCCGGCAGCGGGGGCGGCTCCGGCTTCATCAGGAGCCTGCCGCAAAGCAATCCAGCCACCGCACCGCCAAGCATCGGGCCGATCCAGTAAACCAGATGGTTGGTCAGGTGGCCGCTGACGAGGCCGGGGCCGACCGCGCGGGCCGGGTTCATCGCCGCGCCGGTGATCGGGCCGCCGAAGAGCACGCCGACGGCGACCACAAAGCCGACCGCCAGGCCGCCGAGCTTCGGGGCGCGCGGGTCGAGCATCGTGCCGAACATCGCGAACACCCAGAAGAACGTCAGCACGCCCTCGGTCAATATGCCGATGCCCGCGGAAACCTTCTGCCCAAGATCGGGTGTGGCGGCGCTGGTCGCGCCCTTGCCGAAGATGAAAAGACAGACCAAGCCGGCCGCAACGGCGCCGGCCAGTTGCGCGATGATGTAAGCAGCCGCCCGCCCCCCCTCCATCTTGCCGCCGATCACCGCGCCGAACGTGACCGCCGGGTTCAGATGCCCGCCGGAAACCACGCCGATGGCCGAGACCATCGCGGCGACGGCCAGCCCCTGCGCCATCGCGATGCCGAGCAAGTCCATGTGCTGCTGGCTGGCGTTGTGGACCGCGCCGACGGCAATGAACACCAGCGCGAACGTCCCGATCAGTTCGGCCAGAATCGCCTTGAAGTCTTTCATGGAGCAGTTTGCGAGCGTGATTGAAGTTAGGTGGTCGAGCGACTGCGCGCGGATAATATCAGAAGGCCCGCCCGTGTCGAGCATCCACTCGGCTTTTAACGACGGCGGACAGCAACCTTCAGGGCAGAGTCGCCAGCAGTGATTTCATGGCCGCGGTCATCGCAGCGGCGTATTTCTCGGGGTCGAGCACCCGGAAGATGAAGCGGTCTTTGGCGCTGGCGGCCTTCGTCCACTCCGTCACGCCGCTGTCGGAGCATCGGACGCGGATCGGCTCGAACGTGAAGACGGCCTCATCGCCGCTGCCGGCCAGCGGAATGATCCGGCCGTCGCGCGCGGCGGTCAGGCCGGCCGCATGGAGAAAACCGCCGGTGCACCACATGTTGCGATACAGCGCGCCCTGCCGGGCCAGCAGCGCGTCGTCATTGGGGCCGAGCAGGTATCGCAGCCAGTCGCAGCCCGGCGGCTCCGCGATCTTCCCGGTGCGCCCGTGTTTATACATCCAGGCAAAAAAGTTCTTCATCCGGGGCGAGAGCGCGGGCAGGATGTCGCCTTGGAGGAAGCGGTAGAACGTGCCGAACTCCATCACGTCCCTGGAACCCTGCCCCTTGGCCGGCATCTCTTCGAAACAGGGCATCCAGTAGATCGGGCAAGGCAGGTCGAACATCGCCGCGTAGCCGGCGGGGTTGAGGTTGACGTTGTATTCCAAGCGGGCCGCCTTGGCCTTGTCAGGCGTGCCGGTGCCGGCGTTGAGATAGATCGCCGCGCATTTCTTCGCGAACAACTTCGGCTCGCGCCTGCCCGCGATGGCCACGTCGCAGCACGAGCCAAGGACGTTGATGACCAGCGGGCGGGGCGATTCGCGCAGCAGGCGGAGCAAGGCGCGGATGCCGCCGTCCTCCAGTGGCGTAGCGTCGGGCTGCGCGTCGTTGCGCGACTGCATCGGCCGCGGCGAGCCAACCATCACAGGCGCCGTTTGGCCGGTGAGGTAATTCATCTGGGCGACGCCCAACACGTCCGGGTCGCTGCGGCGGGCGGCCGGCGGGTAATCGGTCATCACCGCCTTCAACTCAACCCGACCTTGGTGCGCCAATGCATAGACACACGCGAGATCCCAATGATCGTCCGGGTCGCCGTGCGGCCTGAACAGGTCGGTCACGTGCAGCATCGGCACCGGCGTCGTCCGGCCTTGCGACGCCGCCGCGATACTGCCGGCGGTCAATGCCGCGAGAAATCCACGGCGGGAGATGGCGTGCATAAGAAGAAGGGCGCTCTATCCCACTGCCACACCCGTGCGACAGGATTCAACTGCACCACGGTCGCTGGCGTTTGGCTTTGGCTTTCTCGATGGATTCGCGGGCCAGGGCGGCGTCCTCGGCGATCTGCCAGTCGAACATGCCGACGAGGATATGGTCGCCGCCGCCCTCGAACGCCCACTGGAACGCCTTCTTGGGCGGGATCGCGCCGGCGGCGAGGACCTTGAAGGCGATCCAGGTTTTCTTGACGCTCTTCATCCGTTCCGCGACGGCTTTCCAGTCCTTGCACCAGTAGCCCGGCACTTCGGTGCACGCCTTCTTCATGTCCTCCGGACGCGGCGCGGTGGGGTAGTCGAGGTGGTGGAAGGTCTTGATATAAAAATCGTTCGGGATGCCGGCCTTCTCGCAAGCCTCCACGACGCCGAGGTCGTGCGCGCCGACGCCGCAGGGGACGTTTTGGAGTTTGAAGATCTCGACCGCCTTGGCGATCAGGTCCACGCGGCCTGTGGCCAGCAGCGAGTCGGACATCCCGCCGTGCATATAGACCGCGTCGGCCCCGTCCCCGACCAGCCGCTCGACCTCCTCGCGATACTTGGTCATCGAGTCGTCGGGCTTGGTGATCGGGCAGACGATCCACTGCATCTTGCCGCCGCGCTCGCTGCGATGTCGCTTGAGCAGGCCCATCGCGCGCTCGCGGTTGCTGAGCGACATCGTGTTGATGCCGTGCTCCTCGGCCACGGCCAGCGTCTGGAAGATGCGGTCGTCGGTGTGGTATTGCGCGGCCAGGTCGTGGACGTAGTTGAGGTCGCGGCTGTGGGTGAACAGATTGACGAGGTTGCCGCCGAGGATGACGCGGCTGACCTGCATGTCGGCCCCGATGCGGCCCGTGGGCAACGATTGCGCCGGTTGGGCGGCCGGCGACTGGGCGCGGGCCGCGGCGCCGGTCGCGAGCGCGCCGGCCGTCGCGGCCAGCAGGGAGTCCTTGATGAACTCCCGACGATTCACTTCTTGTGACATGGCAATTCCTTCTTTGTCAGCGGCCCGGATGCGGCTCGTCTTCGGGCAGCGGCTTGCCTTTGGTCTCTGGGGCCCAGATCAGGGCGACTATACCGAGCAGGAAGACGAAACTCAATATCGTCGCCGCCTTGCGGAACGGTTCGTTGACACCCTGGTGAACCAGCAGGCTGTTGAGGCCCATCAGCATCGGCGGGAAGCTCGCCGCGAGGTAGCGGACGGTGTTGTAGCAGAAGCCCACGCCCGTGCCGCGCAGCCGCGTCGGAAAGAGTTCCGGGAAGTAGATCGAGTAGCCGCCGAAGACCGACAACTGCGCGAAGCCCATCATCGGCAGCATCCAGTAGGCATCGCTGCCGGAGCGCAGGTTGTTGAAGACGAAGATCGTCGCCGCCAGGCAGAGCACGAACGCGCCGAAGAACGCCTTGCGCCGGCCCAGGTAGTTGGCCACCAGCGTGAACGTCAGCATGCCCAGAAATGAGCCGGCATCCTGAAACGCCGTGCCGTAGGCGCGGACGACGTCTATCACGTGCTGCGACTCGCCCTTCAGTGCGGTGGAGATCAGTTCCGGTGAAAAGAAACCGATGCCCCACAAGCCGGCCATGCCCGCGAGGCCGAGGCCGATGCCCACAAACGTGTGACGCCGCCATGTCGGATGCCTGAACAGGCCCGCGATGGAACCGATGTGCTTGGAGGGATTGCCGCTCTCTCGCGCCTTGCGCTTCGCTTCGCGCCACGGCTCGGGTTCGCGCAGGATGAGCGCGATCGGCACCGCCAGGATCGCCGGCAGCGCGCCCACGAAGAAGATGATGCGCCAGCCCGGATAGCCCCACAGAAAATCCTGCTGGCCCGGCTGGATCCAGCGGCTCAGCAACGACGCGCCGATGTTGCCGAAGGCCGAGACCGTTTGCAGGAGGCCCAGGGCCAGCACGCGGAACCCGCTGGGCATGCTTTCCGCCACCAGCGTCGTGGCCGCGCCAAACATCCCGCCCACGCCCAAGCCCGCCAGGAAGCGGTAAACCAGAAATTCCGTGGCCGTCTGCGCGATGCCCGACAACCCGGAGAACCCGCTGTAGCAGAGCAGCGTGAGGATCATCGCCTTGACCCGCCCCCAACGGTCGCTGAGCGAGCCGAAGATGATGCCGCCGGTGGCCCAGCCGATCATCAACCACGTCGTGGAACTGGCGGCCCATTCCTTGACCGCCACGTCGGTCGCGCCGCTGCCGAGCAGTTCCCGCATGGCAGGCTCGCGCGAGAGCACGAAGATGCGTTGCCCGAAACAATCGAACAACCACCCCGCCGTGGCGATGGCCAGCACCAGCCAGTGATAGAGCGTCACGCCCTCGAAGGCGCTCTTGCGACCCGCGGAAGCTTCAGGCTTTGCGGTGAGTGTGTCCCCCACTACATCGCTCCGATCACACCTTCTCCGGCACCACGAACGGCGCGCGATATTGGTTCTTCACCAGCGCATTGGCGGCCTTGTCCACGAATTGCTCCTTCTTCGGGTCGAACTTCAGCCATGAACTGATCGCCGCGGGCGTCTTGGCAAGGTTCACGCCGTTGGCGGCCAGATGCTCGCACATGCGGCCGTAGGCTTCGGTCACCACCGGGCTGGCCTTGATCTGCTCGCGAATCTCGTCCGGCGAGGCTTTCTTGCCGACGCGGTAGGCGATGTTGGCTTGGTGGCAGAGTCCGGCGCTGAGATGGCCTTCGAGGATCGGCGCGTTGAGGTCGGAGGTCTTGCGGCTGCGGACCGCCTTGATGAAGTTCGCGAAGTGGTCGTCGGCGCCCTTGAACTTGCCCTTGTATTCGGGAATCTCCTTGCCGTCCTTGTCGAAGACGTCGGCCTGCGTGTAGCTCGGAATGCTGACGAAACCGTTTTCGCAGTGGATGATCACGCCGATGGAACTGCGCGGGTCGCCCGCCGTGCGCCCGCCCGTGACGCTCCGCATGTCCTTGGGCGCTTTGCCGTCGCCCTTCGGGGCGGCCTTCTGCGGCGGCGGCGTGAACTTCACCGGCCAGTATTTGTCCATCGCGTCGCTGTCGCTCTTGCCCGGCAGCCCGCGCACCTCGAAGATCATCGGCGCGGCCGCGTAATCAAAGAAGGCGATCTGCGTGTTCGCCGTCTCGCCGTCGTCTTCATAGCCCAGCCGGCCGCCGATGCTCATCACGCTCGGCGCGAGCGTCTTCTCGCCGAGGAACCAGCGGCAGATGTCCACCTGGTGCACGCCCTGGTTGCCGAGGTCGCCGTTGCCGGTCGCCCAGAACCAGTGCCACTCGTAGTGGAACTTCAGCCGGCGGAACAACTCCTTCTTCGCCGGGCCGCACCACAGCTCAAAACCCTCCTCGCCGATCTCCGGCGGTATCGGCAGCAATCCCTCGGCCTTGCCGATGCTCTTGCGCCGCTTGTAGCAAAGGCCGCGGGCCAGCTTGATCTTCCCCAAGCCGCCCTTGCGGATGAACGCCACCGCCTGGCGGATGCCCTGGCTGGAACGGCTCTGGCTGCCCACCTGCACGATGCGGTGGTATTTCTCCGCGGCCTTCACCGCCTGGCGGCCCTCCCAGATGCAATGCGACGCCGGCTTCTCCACATAAATATCCTTGCCCGCCTGGCAGGCCCAGATGGCCAGCAACGAATGCCAGTGGTTCGGCGTGGCCGTCGTCACGGCGTCAATCTCCTTGTTCTCCAGCAGCTTTCGCGCGTCCTTGTAGCCCGTCACCTTCTCGCCGCGCTTCTCGAACTCGGCGATCGCTTTGGCGCGCACGTTGTCGTCCACGTCGGCGAGCGCGACGATCTTCACGCCCTCGATCTTCCGCAGCGCGTTGATGTGCTCGCGCCCGCGTCCACCGAAGCCGATGACGCCGACGCGGATGGTGTCGTTGGCCCCGGCTGCGCGCGCCCAGGTCCAGGGCAGGCTCAACGTCGCGGTCGTGGCGAGTGAAGTTTTCAGGAAGTCACGGCGGGAGATCATGTTCATGGCGGGTTGCTCCTCAGTGGGTTGCATGGCAGTTGTGCGGCGCAGAGGATTACGGAAACCGCCCGTAAAAAGCAATGCCGCAAAGTGGGCAAACCGGGTTTGACTCCGCCCGCGCGCTGCCCTATCGTCACACTCGCCGCCCGACAATATGAGAGGAAGGGGGGCACGAGCCGTGAACCGTTGGCTGATTCAAGCGACGTGAGACAGGAGCAACATTTCCTGCGCTGGTGGCGCAACTACACTCTGAGCCGGGCATGAAACTTTCCTCCCCGCACTCCATCCGCCGCATCGTCCTGGCCTGCGGGGCGATCACGGCCGGGGCCGGGGCGCTGGTGCTCGTGGGCTGGGCGCTCGGCTCGGACACGCTCACGGCGATGGGCACCGGCTACATTCCAATGGCCCCCAACACCGGGTTGCTGTTTGCCCTGCTCGGAAGCGCCGTGCTGGTTCGCGAACTCTGGCCGGCCAACTGGATGATTCACCGCGCCGTTGCTGCTGCGGCGATTGTCAGCGCACTGGTGGGAAGCGTGACGCTGGCCGGCTTCGTCACCGGCCTGAACATTGACGAGTGGCTGTTCCGTAGCACACGCACGGTCGGCGCGGTGCCCATCGGGCACATGTCGTTCTTAACGGCGCTCTGTTTCGTCCTGGCCGGCGTTTCGCTGTGGCTGGCGGAAAGGCAGGCCAAGACCGGGGCCGCCGTGCTGGGAATCCTGGTCGCACTGGCCGGGACGGTGTGCCTGACGGGCTACTGGTTTGGGTCGCCACTGTTCTATGGCGGGAACCTGATT
>JACRKA010000322.1 GCA_016219905.1 Verrucomicrobiota bacterium | reverse complement strand
TCGGGCTGGTCTATCGCGACAAGGACAACACCGACAAGACGCCGCTCTGCATCCATCGCGCGCCGTTGGGCACGCATGAGCGGTTCATCGGTTTCCTGATCGAGCATTACGCGGGCAACTTCCCGCTCTGGCTCGCGCCGGAGCAGGTGCGGGTGCTGCCGCTGTCGGAGGACCAGATCGCTTACGCCGAGGACATCGTGAAGGAATTGCGCGGCCAGTATGTGCGCGCGACGGTGGAATTCAGCCACGACAAGCTCCAGGGCCGCATCCTGCGGGCCGAGGAAGCGAAGGTCCATACGATGCTGGTGGTGGGTGCGCGGGACCAAGCCGCCAACGCGGTGGCCGTGCGCATCCACGGCAAGGGCAACGTGGGTGTGAAGCCGCGCGCCGAGGTCATCGCGGACATTTTGCAGGCAATCAAGGAACGGCACGGTTGAATGTAAAGGGGGCATCAAAATCCAGCTTGCGCCGGCGGGCGGGATTCCGTATATCCACTGCGTCGGAATGGGCGCTGTGGGGCGGAAACCCTGTGGTTTCAGCCGGTGCCCGGCAGGTGACTTGAGTGTGGTAGGGTCGGAGTTGTTCCTCCCTGAAACCTCACGCAGGAAGATCCGCGAAGAAGAACCAGTCAGGAGAACCATACTCGGAATGAACAAACGCTGTTCAGGAGGTGGCCTATAGCCGCCCCTGTAAGATTGAACGGAAGGATCCGGGCCCGCGAGGTCCGGCTCATTGACTCTGACGGCCAGCAGTTGGGCGTCAAGCCCCTGCGCGAAGCGCTGGCGCTGGCCCAACAACGCGGCATGGACTTGGTGGAGATCGCGCCCAACGCCACTCCGCCGGTCTGCAAGGTCCTCGAATACGGCAAATACCGTTACGAGCAGGCCAAGCGGGAGAAGGAATCGCGCAAAGCGGTGACCTCCTCCAAGACCAAGCAGATCAAGTTTCACGTCAGCATCAGCGAACACGATTTCCAGATCAAGCTGCGGCAGATCGCCGGCTTCCTGGAGAAACACATGCGGTGCAAGGTGTCGCTGTTTTTCCGCGGCCGCGAGATGGCGCACCAGGATCTCGGCCAGCAGGTCATGAAGCGCCTGGCCAAGGAAGTGGGGGCCTACGGCACCGTGGAAATGGAGCCGAAGCTGATGGGCCGCAGCATCAACATGCTGATCAGCCCGCTCAGCGGCAAGAAGGCCAAGCCGCACGGACCGGAAGCCGCGCCGCCTGCGCCGCCGAAAGAGCCGCACCACGGCGGTCGCGTGATGGCCGTGGAAGTGCATCACACGCCGGCGCCGATGCCGGCCAGCGGGCGCGACGGCCAGGAAGAAGCCAATGGCCGTCCGGCTCCGCCGTCGGGCGCGCGATTGAACCCGTTGGGCGCCGCGTTCGAGCGGGTGCAGCCAAACAAAGCGTCGTAACGAACCGATTCCTGCGGCGGCGCTGAACCAGAGCGGACACGCGCCGCCGCAGATTTATTTTTGAAAAGGACAAGACAATGCCACGATTCAAACCACCGAAAACGAAGAAAGCCGTGAAGAAGCGGTTCAAGATATCTGCCGGCGGCAAGGTCATGCGCTCCCGCGCAGGCCGTCGCCATCTCGCGGGCAGCAAGAACGCCAAGCGCCTGCGCAGCCTCGGCAAGCAGGTCAACGTTGACCCGACCGACACGCATCGCATCACCCAAGCCCTGCCGTATTCACACCGCGGCTAGAAGGAGACACCCCCATGCCACGCGCCACCAACGCACCCGCCAGCCGCGCCCGCCGCAAGCGGATGCTTAAAAAAGCCAAAGGATTCCGCGGCAACCGCAGCAAGCTTTTCCGCTACGCCAAGGACGCCGTCGTCCACGGCCAGGTCTATGCTTTCCGCGACCGCAAGGCGAAGAAGCGGTCCTATCGCGGCCTCTGGGCCATCCGCCTCAACGCCGCCTGCCGCGCGCAGAGCTTCACCTACAGCAAACTCATCAACGGCCTCAAGCGCGCCAAGATCGCCCTGAACCGCAAGGTGCTCGCCGACATCGCCGTGCGCGACGCGGGCGCCTTCAGCCAGATCGTCAAGCTGGCCCAGGAAGCCCTCAAGGCTGCGCCCGCCGCGGCGTGAGCTTCTGTAGCCGCCGACGTAAGGAGGCGGTCCGCGTTTCGCGCAAAAGGATGTCCGCCTCCTCACGTCGGCGGCTACATTCACCATGAGCGAACAGCGCCAACAACTCGAAAAAGTCCGCGACGACGGCTTGGCCGAGATCGCCGCCGCGAGCGACGCCGCCGCGCTCGAAGCGGTCCGGGTGAAATACCTCGGGCGCAAGGGCGCGGTGCAGGCCGCGTTCGAGAAACTGCCGACGCTGCCCAAGGAAGAGCGCCCGGCGTTCGGCGCGCTCGCCAACCAGGCGCGCGAGGCGCTCACCGCCGCCCTCAACGACCGCAAGGCCGCGTTCGAGGCGGGCGCGCGTAAGTCCGGGCCGAAGCTCGACCTTACGCTGCCGGGGCGCGGCGTGCCCGTGGGCCGGCCCCACCCCATCACGCAGATCATTGACGAGGTGGTCCGCATCTTCGGGCGCATGGGTTTCGCGGTGGCCGACGGGCCGGACATCGAGACGGAGTATTACAACTTCGACGCGCTGAACACGCCGGCGGAGCATCCCGCGCGCGACATCCAGGACACGTTCTACCTCGACACGCCGCGCGACCCGCGCGGCGGCGCGGTGTTGTTGCGCACGCAGACCTCGCCGGGTCAGATTCGCGTGATGGAAAAGCAACAACCCCCGGTGCGCGTCGTCATCCCGGGCCGCTGCTACCGGCGCGACGAGATTGACGCGACACACCACGTCAACTTCCACCAGTTCGAGGGCCTCTACGTGGACCGCAACGTCTCCGTCGCCAACCTCAAGGGAGACTGCGAGTTCTTCTTCAAGCAACTGCTCGGCCCGGAGACGAAGGTGCGGTTCCGTCCGCACTTTTTTCCGTTCACAGAGCCGAGCTATGAGATAGACCTGAATTCGCCGATGCTGCGCAGCCGCGGCAAGGAATGGCTGGAGATCGCCGGCTGCGGCATGGTGCATCCGCGCGTGTTCGAGGCGGTCGGCTACGACACCGAGCAATGGACCGGCTACGCGTTCGGCATGGGCGTGGACCGGCTGGCGATGATCCTCTACGGCATTGACGACATCCGGCTCCTCTTTGAGAACGACCTCCGCTTCCTCCGGCAGTTCTGAAGCCCGCGCGCGGTGGCTCGGCCTTCCCGGTTGGACGTGGCTCGTGCTGCTGGTGGCGGCCACCGGCTCCTACTGCATCGGCACGTCCTTCAGCGCCAGCTTTCGCGAATGCCAGACCGCGATGATCGCGCGCAACCTCTGGCGTGATGGCGTCGGCGGCCTCTTCTTCCCGCGCATTGACTGGTCCGGCAGCGGGCCGGGCTACATGCTGCTGGAGTTCCCGCTCTACAACGCGCTCGTGGCGATGGCCTACGCGGTGGCAGGCGTCCGCGACTGGCTTGGCCAGCTTGTGTCGCTCGGTTGTTCCGCCGGCGCAGTCCTGTTGCTCTATGGAACCGTCCGCCGCACCGATGGCGGGCGCATCGCGCTGGCAGCGGCGGCGCTGATGGCGCTGACGCCGCTGCAACAGTTCATCGGCCAGTGTTTCCTGCCCGAGCCGCTGCTGATGTTGATGGTGATGACGGCGCTTTACGGGATGACGCGCCACGCCACGGGCGGGGGCGGCGGCTGGCTCGCGATGGCAGCGGCGGGCGCGGCGGGCGCGATGCTGGTGAAGGCGCCGGCCGGGTTGGTGTTGTTGCTGCCGATCGCATTCCTGGCTTGGACGCGGTTTGGTTGGGGCGCGTTTGCGCGGCCGTCGCTGCTGCTCGCGGCGGGTTGCGCGCTGGTGATCTACGTCCTCTGGCAGACACACGCCGACCGCGTCAACGGCCAGTATTACCCGTATTTCGTCAGCACCAGTCCGTCCCAGCGGAACTGGAACTTCGGCCCGCTGGCGATGCGGTGGGACTGGCACTTCTACGCGCGGATCGCGGGACGCATCTTCGTTTACGTCTCACCGTTCATCACGCTGGCGGCGCTCGCGGGCCTGCTGGCGAGAACCTCGCGGCGGCCGGGGGCGGACGCGCCGCGCGCGTGGTGGCTGTTCCACGTCTGGCTCGCGGCCAACGTGGTTTACGTCCTGGGGTGCGCGAACCTTCACTTCGCCCACAAGCACTACCAGATCGTCTTCGTGCCGGCGCTGGCCGTCCTCGCCGCGCGGGCGCTGGTGCCGTTGTGGCCGCGCTGGCGCGGGGCTGTCGTTGTGTTTGCAGGGTTGTTGCTGCTCTACGACGCGGCGGCCGCGTTCAAGACGTGGCGCGAGATGCGTGACCCGCTGATCGAGCGATCGTGCGCCGCGCTGCGCGAGGTCTCGCAGCCGGGCGACCTCGTCTTGATCGCCGACTTCCACGGCCGGGAGGGATTGAAGCTCACTCACCACAACAATCCGATGCCGCTATACGCCGCCGACCGTCGCGGCTGGAACGCGACATATTCCGACCTCTTCACCTCCGCCACCGTCGAGGAGCATCGGCAAAAGGGCGCGCGCTGGCTGCTGCTGGTCGTCTCAACTGAGAAGCTCGCGCGTCTGGCGGAGGAGTTGAAGACGCGCTACCCGCCGGCGCGGGCCGGCGACCGTTATGTGATTCTCGACCTGGGCGGGCCTTTATGAACCCGGCCATCTCCATCGTCACGCCGTCGTTCAACCAGGCGCGCTACATCGGGCAGTGCATCCGCAGCGTGCTGGAGCAGGATTATCCCGACGTGGAGCACGTGATCTTCGACGGCGGTTCCACGGACGGCACGCTCGACGTCCTCCGCCGCTACGAATCGCGCGGCGTGCGCTGGACCAGCGAGAAGGACAAGGGCCAGAGCGACGCGATCAACAAGGGTTTCCGCGCCGCCCGGGGCGACCTCATCGGCTGGATCAACTCCGACGACTGGTATGCGCGCGGCGCGTTCCGCGTCGTGGCGGATTATTTCCGCGACCATCCGGAGGCGGACTTTGTCTATGGCAACAACCTTTTCACCGATGGCGAAGGACACGTGATCCGGCGCGTGCGGACGATGCCCTACCGGTGGTCGTGGCTGCTCTACACCGGGCTGTTGATTCCACAGCCGGGAATTTTCATGCGCCGCCGCGTGGTCGAGGAGTGCGGCCTGCTCGACCCGGAGATGCACAGTTCGATGGACTACGAGTGGTGGCTGCGGATCGCGCGGAAGTTCGAGCCGCGCTTCATTGACAGGTATCTGGCGTATTTCCGGCTGCACGAGGAAAGCAAGACGGGTGGCGCGCAGGCCCGCGAGATCTGGCTGCGCGAGCGCGGCGGGACCATGCGCCGCTGCGCGGAGCTTTCCGGGATGCGGTGCAAGGGGCGGCTGGGCAAATGGCTGGCCATCGCCGGCAAGCAGACGGCCCGGCTGGCGCGCGCGCTGGGCAATCCCCTGCCCCGCGGGCTGCACTGCGCGCCGCGGGTCGTCGTCACCATCAACCTCATCGCGCCCTACCGGGTGCCGCTGTTCAACGCGCTCAACGACCATCACGACATCGAGCCGCAGGTCTGGGCGCTCGCCGCGACGGAGAACCGCACGTGGCAGGTGGCCGGGGCGGACATGAACTTCCCGCACCGCGTCCTGCGCGGCGCGACGTTGAAACTGGCCGGACAGGGACTGGAGAAACGGCGGTTCGTGCATTTCAACACCAACCTGCTGAAGAACCTCTGGCGCGAGCGGCCCGACGTGGTCGTGGCGGCGGAGTTCTCGCCGGCGAGCGTGCAGGCGGCGCTCTACTGCGCGCTGACGGGCGCGGCGCTGGTGTCGTGGAGCGAGACGACGCCGCAATTCGAGGCGCACGTCGGCCCGGCGCAACGCGCGATCCGCCGCTGGCTGTTGCGGCGGGCCGCGGCGTGCATCGCCACCAGCAGCGGTTCGCGCGAGAAATACCGGCTCTACGGCGTGCCCGATGAAAAGACCTTTGTATCCCTCCAGACGGCGGACGTGGACGGGATCGCGCGCCGCTGCGAGGCCGTGCGCGCCCAGCGTGATACGTTGCGTCAGTGCCTCGGCTGGTCATCGGACGATGTCGGCGTGCTCTATGTCGGCAGTTTCATCGAGCGCAAGGGGCTGGATGCGCTGTTGTGCGCCTTTGCCGCGGCCGTGAAATCCGCGCCGGCGCTCAAGCTTGGGCTGATCGGCAGCGGCGACCAGGAGGCCGCGTTGAAGCAGCTCGCGCAGGAACTCGGCGTCGCGGACGCGGTGACGTGGCAGCCCTACCGCCAGCAACCGGAGTTGTGGGATTTCTACGGCGCGGCCGATGTGTTCGTGCTGCCGTCGCGCCTGGACACCTTCGGCGTCGTCGTCACCGAGGCGATGGCGGCGGGGTTGCCGGTGCTCTGCTCGAAACACGCCGGCGCGGCACAGGACCTGGTCGCGGACGGCAGGAACGGATGGGTGATTGACCCCGCCGTGCCGGCGCAGATCGCAGACCGGCTCGTGGCGCTGGCCCGCGACGCGCAGGTGCGCGCGGCGATGGGCGCCGAGTCGCGGAGCCGTGTGCGGGCGGCGTCGCCCGGGAACGCGGCGCGTGAGTTTCATGGCGCAATCGTCCACGCTCTGGCATCCTGCGGGCGACGATAACGGCGCGGGGTTCGACTGATGATTCTGCCACTGACACCCACCGACACGCTGGCGTTGGCGCAGGCGGCCCAACGCAACCATGCGCTCTACGAGCGGATCCGCAAGCGCCACCTCGCGGGCGCGCCGGACTATCTCGTGCTCACGGCCGCCAACGCGCGGCAGGCCGCCGCTTACCGGGCCGAGTTGGCGGCACGCGCGCGGCGCGGCTTTTTCCCGAAGGGCCTGCGGACGCTGGTGGTGCCCGATCCCCAAGGCCAGCGCGTGGGCACCGGCGGCGCGACGTTGAGCGCGGTGCGGGCGGTGGCGCGCGAGTGCTGGCGCGTAGCGGGCGCGCGCCGCGGGCGCTTCGCAAACGCGGCAGAGTTGCTTGAGAACCGCAGGATTCTGGTGGTCCACGCCGGCGGCCGGGAGCCGCAGGTGCCGGGCGAGACCGCGCCGGGAAAGATTTTCCTGAAGCTGCCGGTGGCGGCGGTGGACGGCGGCGGCGCGGCGTTGTTCGACGAACTGTTCGCGACGCTGGCGTGCGCCCTGCAACGGCTGGGGCCGGGGCTGCTTGTGGCGTCGGGTGATGTGCTGTTGTTGTGCGACGCGGGCGCGGCGCGGCGGGCGGCGGGCGCAGTCAACGGATTCGCCGCGCCGGCGCCGGCGGAGCAGGCGGCGCAGCACGGCGTCTATGTGTGCGACGACAATGGCAGTGTGCGCCGGTTCCTGCACAAGGCGGGCGAGGACGCGCTGCGCGCCGGCGGCGCGGTGGACGCGCTGGAGCGGGCGTGGGTGGACACGGGCCTGGTGGGTTTCCGGGATGCGGGCCTCGCGGCGCTGGCGGCGCTGGCGGGCGTGTCGGTCGGGACGCGCGGCCTGGCGGTGCGGCCGGCGTTGTTCCCGCCGGGATTCGGCGGCCGGTTCGACCTTTATCGCGACTTGTTGCCCGCGCTCGCGGCTGGCGACGGCGCGAGCGCAGCAGTGCGCGAGTTGTCGCGGTGGTTCACGGGAGTGGGTTTTCACGCGCAACGGCTGAGTCCGGCGTGGTTCATCCACCTTCAAACCTCGCAGGAGTATGCGGAGGCGGTGGCGGAGGACGGGCCGGTGCGGGCGGTCCTTCGGCGCGAACGGCGCGCCGGGCGCGGCCTCGGCGAGTTTGAACTGGACCACCTGTTGGCGGCGGAGATGCCGGTGGCCGGCCTGCTGGCGCGGACGGCTGATTTGTCGGGAGCGCCGGCAGTGTGCGACGCGTTGGAGCGGTTGGCGGCGACGGGCGCTCCGCTGGAACGGGCGCGGGTGGAGTATGCGCACGCGCGGCTGCTCGGCGCGCTGGCGGAACGGGCCGGCTCGGTGGACGCGGCGTTGCAGCTCCGGCGGCGGGCGGACGCGCGCGAGGAAGCGGCGTTCACGGCGATCAGCGAGGCGATGGGCGCAGCGGAACCGGCCCGCAAGCAGGCGCGGCTGGCGGCGGCATTGGGCGAGACGGTCACAGTGGAGCTGCCGGTGCGGATTGATTTCGGCGGCGGCTGGTCGGACACGCCGCCGCACGGCCTGGAGCGCGGCGGCACGGTGCTCAACGCGGCGGTGTTGCTCGACGGCAAGCGGCCGGTGCGGGCCAGCGTGCGCGCGCTGGCGGTGCCGGAGATCCGGCTGCGGGCGCGCGATCTGGGCTGCGAGGCGGTGCTGACGGACAAGGGCGCCGTGTTGGGCTACCGCGATCCGGCTGATCCGTTCGCGTTGCACAAGGCGGCGCTGGCGCTGGCGGGCGTGGTGACGGCGGGGCCGGCATCGTTGGAACAATGTCTGAAGCGGTTTGGCGGCGGCGTGGAGGTGGTGACGGAAAGCCGCGTGCCGAAAGGCTCCGGCCTCGGCACGAGCAGCATTCTCGGCGCGTGCCTGGTGGCGGCGTTGAGCCGGTTGTGCGGGCAGGATGCGCGGCCGGCGACGTTGTTTGAAAAGGTGCTGCACTTGGAGCAGATGCTGACGACCGGCGGCGGATGGCAGGACCAGGTCGGTGGATTGGTGCCCGGCATCAAGCTGATCTCGTCGCGGCCCGGCGTGCCGCAACGGTTAAAGGTGGAGCCGGTGGCGTTGCCGCCGGCGGTGGCGAAGGAGTTGCAGCGCCGGCTCGTGCTGGTCTATGTCGGCCACCGGCGGCTCGCGAAGAACATCCTGCGCAGCGTCATGGGCGGCTGGCTGGCGCGCGAACCGGACGTGGTGTGGATCCTGGGCCGCATCCAGGAGATCGCGCGCGAGATGCGCGCGGCGTTGCTGGCGGGCGACCTCGATTGGTTTGGCGCGCTGATGCGCGAGCATTGGGAGTTGAACAAGCGGCTGGACCCGAACAGCAGCAACCGCCACGTCGAGGCGGTGCTCTCGGCGGCGGCGCCGCTGGCGAGCGGGTTCAAGATGGTCGGCGCGGGCGGGGGCGGGTTTGCGGAAATCGTGGCGCGCGGGCCGCGCGAGGCGGTGAAGCTCGCCCGCGCGGTGGCGGCGGCAGGCGGGCGGATGTATCCGTGGTCGCTGGCGCGGGAGGCGGCATGAAGGTGCTGCAACTGCACAACCGTTATCGCGTGCCGGGCGGCGAGGACGCGGTGGTGAAGCGCGAGCGCGACCTGCTGGAACGGCACGGCCACCGCGTGATCACGATGGAACGGGCCAACGACGAGATGGACGGCTGGCCGGCGTGGCGACGGGCGTTGCTGCCGGCGACAACGATGTTCTCGCTGCGGAGCTATCGCGCGGTGCGTGCGCTGTGCCGGCGCGAGCGCCCCGACGTGGCGCACGTGCACAATGTCTTTTTTCTCCTGTCGCCCTCGGTGTATCATGCGCTGGACGCGGAGGGCGTGCCGATCGTGCAGACGTGCCACAACTTCCGGTTCCTGTGCGCCAACGCGATTTTTTTTACCGGCGGCCAGCTTTGTGAACGGTGCAAGGGCGGCAACTACTTTCACGCGGTCGTGCATCGCTGTTATCGTGACAGCCGGGCGCAAAGCCTGATGCTGGCACTGACGCTGGCCGCGCACCGCTACATCGGCCGGTGGTGGGAGACAATTGACGCGTTCATCGCGCTGAGCGAGTTCTCGCAGTGCAAGCTGATCGAGGGCGGGCTGCCCGTGGAGCGGATGTTTCTGAAACCACACTTCCTCGATAATCCGCCTGCGCCGTGTTTCGAGAGCGACGACTACGCGGTGCTGATGGGCCGGCTGCATCAGGAAAAGGACGTGGCGACGGCGGTGGAAGCGTTTCGCGACGTGCGGGGGCTGCGGCTGCTGGTGCTCGGCAACGGACCGTTGCGCGGCGAGTTGGAGGCGCGGGCGCGGCAGGCCGGCCTGGGCCACGTGGAGTTCCGAGGTTTCATCGCGGGCGAGCCGCGCTTCGATCTCGTGCGGCGGGCCCGGATGCTGCTGCTGCCGTCGCGTGTGTATGAGAACTTCGCCGTGTCGGTGCTCGAAGCCTACGCGATGGGCAAGGCCGTGGTGGCGTCGCGGATCGGCGCGATTGCCGAACTGGTCGAGGACGGTGTGACCGGGCTGCTCTTCGAGCCGGGCAACGCGGCCGACCTCGCCGAGAAGGTCAACCGCCTGCGCGCCGACCCCGCGCTGGCGGTGGCGCTGGGCCGCAACGCGCGGCGGCGGTTCGAGGAGCGGTTCAACGCCGACGCAAACTACCAGCAGCTCATGGAGATTTACCGGTTCGCCCGCCAGCGGCGCGGGCTGGAATCGTGAGGAAGCGACGATGAGCGAGAATCTCTACGTCCTGGGCACCAAGGTCAGCATCATCCAGATTCCCGGCCTGATCGCCGAGATGGAACGGTATATCGCGGCGGCCCGCGGGCGCGGGCCGGGCCGCTACGCCGTGCTGACCAACGTCAACTGTGTCATGAGCGCCCGCCGCAACCCGGCCTACCGGCGCGTCCTCAACCACGCCGACTGGGCCGTCGCCGACGGCATGTCGCTGGTCTGGGTCGCCCGCTGGCTCGGCGCAAAGGTGATGCGCCGGCGCTGCTACGGCCCGGAGATCTTCGCCGCGTTCTGCGAACGCGCACAACAGCGGGGCTGGAAATTCTATCTCTACGGCGGCGGGGAGGGCGTCGCTGAAAACCTCGCCCAAGTGCTTTGCGAGAAGTATCCCGGCATCCAGATCGTCGGCTGGGACTCGCCGCCGTTCCGGCCGTTGACGCCGGAGGAGGATGCTGCCGCCTGCGAGCGCATCAACGCCAGTGGCGCCGACATCGTCTGGGTCGGCCTTGGTTCGCCGAAACAGGACCTCTGGATGGCCGACCACGCGCCGAAGCTGCGCGCGCCAGTGCTGGTCGGCGTCGGCGCGGCGTTCGACTTCTTCACCGGCCGCGTCACGCAGGCGCCGCGCTGGATGCGCGAGAACGGGCTGGAATGGCTCTTCCGGCTCTTCGCCGACCCGCGCCGGCTCTGGTTCCGCTACCTCGTCTATAACCCGTGGTTTGCCCTTTGCCTCCTGCTGGAGGTGACGCGGCTGAAAAGGTTTTCACGCGACTGAGTTTCCGCTATCTTCCCGCATCATGGCGCGCGCCAAAGTTGCTGTTCTGAAAACGAAGCCGGAGACCGTGCTGGCAGATTACGCACGGCTGGCAGAGCTGGCGGGGATGCGCGCGGCGCTCGCGCCGGGGACGACGACGATCCTCAAGGACAACATCTCGTGGCATTTCCCCTACCTGAGCGCAAACACGACGCCGTGGCAACTGGAGGGCGCGATCGGCGCGCTGCGGGCGGCCGACCTCAACGACCTCGTTGCGGTCCACAACGACACGGTGGTCACCGACCCCGACCGCGGCCAGAAGTTCAACAAACTGGAGCCGCTCTACCGCCGCCACGGCATCGTCGAACGCTACAACTGCAAGCCGAATGACCTGAAGTGGGTGGTGTATCAGCCGAAGGCCAGGATGCGCGTGCTGCCGCGCATCTTCCCCGACGGCATCGAGGTGCCGGAGTTTTTCTTTGGCAAGAACATCGTCCACCTGCCGACGGTGAAGTGCCACATCTACACGACCACGACCGGCGCGATGAAGAACGCGTTCGGCGGGCTGCTCCATACCAAGCGCCACTACACGCACTCGTGGATCCACGAGACGCTGGTGGACCTGCTGGCGATCCAGAAGGAGATCCACAGCGGCCTGTTCGCGTTCATGGACGGCACGATCTGCGGCAACGGCCCCGGCCCGCGCACGATGATCCCCGTCGAGAAGGATTACATCCTCGCCAGCAGCGACCAGGTGGCGATTGACGCGGTGGCGGCGAAGATGATGGGCTTCGACCCGCTCAGCATCGGCTACATCCGCATGGCGCACGACGCGGGCCTCGGCTGCGGCGACCCGCGCGAGATCGAGGTCGTGGGCGAGGACGTCTCGAACGTCAACTTCCACTTCCACGTCGGCGACAACCTCGCCAGCCTCGTCGGCGACGCGATGTGGTTCGGCCCGCTGAAATGGGCGCAGAAGCTCTTCTTCCGCACGCCGCTGGTCTATGTCTTCGTGTTCGGCTCCTACCTCTACCATGATTACCTCTGGTGGCCGCTGCGGGGCCGGCGCCGCCAGCAGGCGTTCGCCGGCGGCAGCAAGTGGGCGAAACTCTTTGCTTCATACCCCGGCTAGGTTGTAAGTAATCACCTGTCACTCATCACAACCCATGAATCGCGTAGGCATCGGATACGACGTGCACCGTTTCAAAGAAGGCCGCCGGCTCGTCATCGGCGGCGTGGAGATCCCCCACGACAAGGGCCTCGACGGCCACAGCGACGCGGACGTGCTGGCCCACGCCATCGCCGACGCGCTGCTGGGCGCCATCGGCGAGTCCGACATCGGCAAGCATTTCCCCGTCAACGACCCGCGCTGGGACGGGATTGACTCGATGGTCATCCTGGAGCACGTCGCCAAGATGGTCCGGCGCGACGGCGCGCAGATTGTGAACGTTGACTCCACCGTCATCGCGCAAGAACCGAAGATGGCGCCGCACGTCGCGATGATGAAGGGCCGCATCGCCGACGCGCTCCACATCCGCCCCTACCAGATCGGCATCAAGGCCACCACCAACGAGCACATGGGCTTCGTCGGCCGCGGCGAAGGCATCGCGGCGATGGCGGTGGTCAGCGTGCTCACGGCCGGCGCGGTGCGCTCGCCGACGGTGAAACTGGAGCCGTGAGCGGACAGCGTGAAACGTGAAACGTGAAACGTAAAGCGGAGGCGCGCGGGGCGAGACGAGAAGCTTTCCGGCTTTACGTTTCACGTTTCACGTTTTACTGAAGACCAAATCATCAACCATGTCACTGCGCTTCTTCAACACCCTCACCCGCAACCTCGACGAGTTCCGGCCGCTTGACCCCGCCGGCAAACGCGTCGGCATCTACACCTGCGGGCCGACGGTCTATAACTTCGCCCACATCGGCAACTTCCGGGCGTTCGTGTTCGAGGACCTGCTGCGGCGCTATCTCGCCTATCGCGGCTACGACGTGCTGCACGTGATGAACATCACCGACGTCGAGGACAAGATCATCCGCACCGTCCGCGAGACCGGCGAGCCGATGAAGCAGCTCACCGAGCGGTTCACGGCCGCGTTCGAGGAGGATTGCCGCGCGCTCAACATCCTGCCGCCGCACCAATGCCCGCGCGCCACGGGCCACATCGCCGAGATCATCACGCTCATCCGCGCGCTGGTGGCAAAAGGCGTCGCCTACCAGGCGCCGGACCAGTCGGTGTATTTCTCCATCGCGAAGTTCGCGCGCTACGGCCAGCTCAAGAAGATTGACGCCGGCTCGATGCGGCCCGGCGAGCGCGTGAAGCTCGACGAATACGAAAAGGAGTCCGCCAGCGATTTCGCGCTCTGGAAGGCGCACGACGACGCCGACGGCGACATCGCGTGGGACTCGCCGTGGGGCCGGGGCCGGCCGGGCTGGCACATCGAGTGTAGCGCGATGAGCATGAAGTATCTCGGCGAGAGCTTCGACATGCACTGCGGGGGCGAGGACCTGGTGTTCCCGCACCACGAGGACGAGATCGCGCAGAGCGAGGCGGCCACGGGCAAGCCGTTCGTCCGCTACTGGCTGCACTGCGCCCACCTGATGGTCAACGGCCAGAAGATGAGCAAGAAGCTCGGCAATTTCTACACGCTGCGCGACCTGATCGCGAAAGGCTTCACCGGCCGCGAGCTGCGCTACGCGCTGCTCGGCGAGCACTATCGCCGGCCGTTGAACTTCACCCTCGAAGGCGTCGAGGCCGCCCGCGCCTCGCTGGCGCGGATTGACGAGCTGCTGGTGAAACTTCAGGAGCTTGCAGGGGATGCCGCGCCCTCGCCGGCAGGGATGCCGGCGCTTCTGGCCGGTTTCGAAGCCGCTCTCGACGACGACCTCAACGTCAGCGGCGCGCTCGGCGTGGTGTTCGATTTCATCCGCGACACCAACAAGGCGCTGGCGTCGGGCGTGCTCAAGGCCGCCGACGCGGCTGCGGTCTTGCAAGCGTGGCGCCGGCTGGATACCGTGCTGGGCCTCGGCATGCCCCAGCGCGCCGACGCGCCGGCCGACATCGTCGCGCTGGCCGGACAGCGGCAGGCGGCGCGCAAGGCGAAGGATTTCAAGCGCGCCGACCAGTTGCGCGACGAGTTGAAGGCCAGGGGCTGGGTCATCGAGGACACGCCGAAAGGGCCGAAGCTGAAACGGATTTAGGAACAGACCATGAGCAATCTACCGGGAATGTTGGGTTCGTTTGAACTGCAAAGCGCTGTCGGCGATGCGCCGGTGGGCACGGTGTATCGCGCGCAGCGGACCAACGACGGCGCGCCCGCGCGTGTCGTCGTGATCGATCGCAACCGCGCCGGCGACGCCGCGTATCGGCAGCGTTTCCTGAAACAGGCGCAGACCGCCGCAAGGATCCAGCATCCCAACCTCGAAGCGGTGCTCGATGGCGGCGAGGCGGGCGGCGAGTTCTACCTGGCGACGGAATGGATCGAGGGCTTGACCGTCACGGACTGGCTGGCCGGCCACGGGCCGTTGCCGGAGCCGACGGCGCTGGAGATCACGCGCTGTTGCGCCACCGCCCTGAAGACCGCGTGGGATGCGGCGCAGTTGGTGCACGGCGGGCTGACGATCGAGGACATCATCGTCCAGCAGGACGGCGTGGTGAAACTGCGCGGCCTGGCCCTGGCGAAGCCCCAGGAAGGCGCGCGGCTCAACGACATGCGGGCGCTGGGCGGCGCGCTTTACCAGATGCTGGTGGCCGAACCGCCGCCGCAGCCGGGCCATCGCCTCCCCAACCTCACCGAGAAACAGCCGGGCCTCAACCCATTCATCGGCGACGTGCTGGAGAAGATGCTGGCGACGGATCCGAAGTGGGCCCACACGGGCTACGAGGGGATCATCGAAGACCTCGCCGCGCTCATCGAAGGCCGCCAGCCACCCAGCGCGAAACCGGCCCCGCTTTCCGTCGGCGGTGGCGGATTGTCCCTGTCGCAACCCCCTGCGCCCATCCCAGCCCCGGCTCCCGCGCCGGGATTGCCGCTTTCGCTTTCGACCGCGCCAGCCCCGGCCGCGCCCGCAGCCGCGGGAACGCCGAGGGTGAAAGTCGCCGGCGTGAAAGCCGGAGGCCCGCCGAAGCCCCCGCCGCCCGCGGCGGGGGGCTCGATGCAGTTGTCGGTGGCGCCGCCGTCGGATGGATTGGCGCAGTTGAGCGTGTCGGGACCCGTGGCCCCGGATGAAAGCGTGCTGCCGACCTACG